>PMEV01000241.1 GCA_003154855.1 Bryobacterales bacterium | reverse complement strand
GGCGCCCATGCCTGCGAACCTCACTCCCGACTACCTGGCGGCCGAGCGCGAGTACAAGAGCGCCCACACCCACGCTGAGAAAGTGGCGGCGCTCGAGCTCATGCTGGCCACGCTTCCCAAGCACAAGGGCACCGAGAAGCTCCAGGCCGACCTGCGCCGTCGCCTCTCGCAGGCGCGCAAGGAATCCCAGAAGAAGGGTGGCGCCCACGCCGCTCCGTTCTACCTGATCGAGAAGGAAGGCGCCGGACAGGTGGCCCTCATCGGGCCGCCCAACTCGGGCAAGTCCCAGCTTGTCGCCACGCTCACGCACGCGCAGCCCGAGGTGGCCGGCTACCCCTTCACCACTCGTTTTCCCACCCCCGGGATGATGCTCTTCGAGAACGTGCAGATACAGCTCGTGGACCTGCCGCCCATCTCCCCCGAGTTCATGGAGCCTTGGATTCCGCAGGTGATTCGCAACGCCGACCTGGGCGTTCTGGTGGCCGATGTGAACGACGCCGCGGTCCTCGACCAGATCGAATTCATCGAGCGGACTCTCGAGCGCCACCACCTGCCCTCGCCCAAGCTGCTGGCCGGCAACCAGCTCGATTTGCCCGGCGGCCCGGACAACTTCGCCGCCCTGCGGGAGCTTTACGGCGAGCACTACCGCTACGCCGGCATCTCGGCCGCCAGCGGCCAGGGGCTCGACGCCTTCGCGCGCGCCGTCTTCGAGGCCCTGGAGATCGTGCGCGTGTACACCAAGGTCCCCGGCCAGAAGGCCGTGCTGGACGCCCCCTTCATCCTGCGGCGCGGCCAGACCGTGCAGGACGCCGCCCGCCTGGTTCACAAGGACTTCGCAGAAAACCTCAAATTCGCCCGGCTCTTCCACCTGGCGGGGAACCGGGAAGGGCTCATGGTCGAGCGCGCCCACGTCGTGGCGGACCAGGATATCCTGGAATTTCACATCTGACCATGCCGCGGGAACGTCCAATAACCGTGTGGAGTGAAGTAACACCCAAGAGCGTCTACTTGAATCGCCGCCGGTTTCTGGCCGGGGGGATGCTGGCCGCCGCGGCGGGTAAACTCATGGCCGGCGCACGGCTGGACGTCGCCTCCAAGAGCCCCTTCAGCACCACCGAGTCGCCCACCTCGCTCGACGATATCACGCACTACAACAACTTCTACGAGTTCGGCACCAACAAGGACCAGCCCGCCAAGCTCGCCACGAACTTCAAGACTTCGCCCTGGACCGTCTCCATCGAGGGCCTCGTGAACAAGCCGCGGACCTACGACCTGGACACGATCATGAAGCTGGCGCCGCTCGAGGAGCGCATCTANNCGCCATCGCTGCGTGGAGGGCTGGTCGATCGTGGTTCCCTGGATCGGGTTCCCGCTGAGCGCGCTCGTCAAGCAGGCGGCGCCGCAGTCGAACGCCCGCTTCGTCGCCTTCCAGAGCTTCTTCGATCTGCGCCAGATGCCGCAGGCGCGCTGGGCCGGCATTGCGTTCCCCTACGTCGAGGGGTTGCGCCTGGACGAGGCCCTGAATCCGCTCACGCTCCTGGCCGTCGGCCTTTACGGCGAGGTGCTGCCCAACCAGGACGGCGCGCCCATCCGCCTGGTGGTTCCCTGGAAGTACGGCTTCAAAAGCATCAAGTCGATCGTGAAGATCCGCTTCGTCGAGAACCAACCGCCGACCACCTGGAACCTCTCCGCGCCGCGGGAGTACGGTTTCTATTCCAACGTGAACCCCGAAGTGGACCATCCGCGCTGGAGCCAGGCCAAGGAGCGCCGTCTAGGGGATTTCTTTAAGCACGATACTCTGATGTTCAACGGCTACGGCGAGCAGGTGGCAGCGCTCTATGCGGGCATGGATCTCCGCAAAAACTACTAAGGTTGCGGTCTTCCTGCTGGCGCTGGTTCCACTGGCCTGGCTGGCCACTCACCGTCTCGGCCCCAACCCCATCGAGACCATCACGCATACGACCGGCGACTGGACGCTGCGCTTCCTGGTGCTCACGCTGGCCGTGACTCCGCTGCGCAAGCTGCTCGGCCTTCCCGAGCTGATCCGCTACCGCCGCATGTTGGGCCTGTTCGCATTCTTCTACGGCACGCTGCACTTCATGACGTACCTGTGGCTCGACAAGTTCTTCGACGCCGCCGAGATTATCAAGGACGTGGGCAAACGGCCGTTCATCGCCGCCGGGTTCACCGGGTTTGTGCTGCTGATCCCGCTGGCCCTGACCTCGACGGCCGCCTCCATCCGGCGGCTGGGCGGCCAACGCTGGCGCAGGTTGCACCGCCTGGTCTACGTGAGCGCGCTGGCCGGAGTGGCGCACTATTACTGGCTGGTGAAATCCGACATCCGCGGGCCGCTCGTCTACTTCGCGCTCATCGCCGCGCTGCTCCTGTGGCGCATCGTGCCGGCTTCCTCCCGGGCCGCTTCGTAGCCCAGAATGATGTGGTACACCGCGGTGTCGAAGAACCGCCCCACGCAGTGTTCCCGCTCCTCCTCCGCATAGATCGCCACCGGGCTCTCGCCAATGCCCTGGTCGCGCACGAACTCCAGCATGCGGTCCTTCACGATCAGGTAGCTGAGCGCCACTTCGGCCAGCGGAATGGACTCCTCGAAGCGCAGGCCGCCCAGCCGCTCGTACTGCCGGGCCAGTTCCTCGGACTTCGAAACGCTCAGCCAGTGGCCCAGGCGCTGGAGAATATCGCGCGCCCGCTCCCGCAAGTCGCCCGCGGGCAGGCTCGCGATGTGCTTCAAGCGGGCATCGTGGCAAATCTCGGCCAAAATTCGATTGGCGATCGGGTCCCAGTGATCCTCGATCAGCCGTATGAGCTTGGAAGAGAGCATAACTCACCTCCTGCCCTTAAATAGACTCCTAATTCCCCCCGCCGCCGCACTTTTTTCGACCCCGTGGGGTCGGCCCTTTCGGGCTTCGGCCCGGCGTCCGCGGAGCCTGCCGAGCCGATTGGGTCTACTGGTTTCGGAACCGTATCCGGTCGGACACTACGATCCAGAGATCCCCAACCGGCAGTCGCGTCTTCAGAACCGAGATAATCCTGAGCACCAATTCGAGGACCGCACCCAGCCCAACCCGCGCGTGCTCCTCTGGAGTTGAGAGGTATCTTTATGCCCAGCGACAAACAACTCCAGGCCAATCGCCAAAACGCCAGGCGTTCCACCAGCCCGCGCACCCCCCAAGTCAAGGCCCGCGCCTCGCTCAACGCCGTCAGCCACGGCCTGTTGGCCTGCCAATCCGTCATCCCGAAGAGGAACGCGCCCAGTTCCCCGCTCTCCTCGCGGCCCTCCGTGCTGAGCACCGGTCCATCGGCCCCCAACGAAAACTACCCGCGAGACCAAACGAAACACTCATGGCCGCCATCCTTGCCACCCCCAGGGATCAAAACAGGATCACCGCAGTCCGAGAACTGCGAGGCGAACCCGGTTTTCGGCGGTCTCATGGAAGCAACGGCCTCCGCGGGACCATTCTCGGAAGAAGCCAAACCGGCCAGCCCTGTCTCCCACGCCACCCAATCGAAAAGTACCCAGAAACAGAATGCCGCAATTGAACCCATTATGGCCCCTATCCCCAAGGAACCACGCCACTTCCCTCCCCGAAAACGAACCCACTGCTGCCCGTCAGCCACCCTCCGCCGGAGGCGGCACGGTAGCGCCGGCCGTTCCACCGCCGAGGTGGCCAACCCCAGGAACGAAAATGCGATCATCGCAGTCCGAGGATTACGAAGCGAACCCAATTCCCGCCCGCCCGCAGCCCCCCCGCAAGCCCCTTCCGCCCCGCTCGGCGCGCCGCCTCCGGCTTCCGCGGTCCTCGCGCCCATGGAAGGAGGTCCGGCACACCCCTGCCCCGCACGACCGCCCGTTCTGTTATCCTCGGTCTTGGGTTCCAACGGCAGAATTCTGTTTCCTTCCTGAGGTTCGCATGTCAGGCCATTCAAAGTGGGCTACGATCAAGCATAAGAAGGCCGCCACCGACGCTAAGCGCGGCAAGGCGTTTACCCGTATTATCAAGGAGATCATGATCGCTGCCCGCGGCGGCGGCGGCGATCCTGACGCCAATCCCCGGCTGCGCACCGCCGTCCTGGCGGCCAAGGCGGCCAGCATGCCCTCCGACAACATCAAGCGCGCCATACAGCGCGGCACCGGCGAACTCGAGGGCGGCCAAATCGAGGAAGTGATGTTCGAGGGCTACGGACCCGGCGGCGTCGCCGTCCTGGTTCACGTGGCCACCGATAACCGCAACCGCACGGTCAGCGAGATCCGCCACGTCTTCGGCAAGTACGGCGGCAAACTCGGCGAGCAGAACAGCGTCTCACGCCTCTTCGAGCGCAAGAGCCAGATCCTCATCCCGATCGAGAAGACCACCGAGGACAAGCTCATGGACCTGGTCCTGGATGCCGGCGTCGAGGACATCCGCGAAGACGGCGCGCAATGGGAAGTCCTCTCGCCCCCCGAAGCGCACGAGGCGGTACTGACGGCCATCCAGAAGGCCGGCATCGAAACGGTCTCGGCCGAGGTGGCCATGCTCCCGATATTGCTCGTCAAACTGGCGGGCCGCGAAGCCTCCTCGATGTTGAAGCTCAGCGAGGCGCTCGAAGAGCAGGACGACGTGCAGGATGTCTACGCCAACTTCGACATCGACGAGAAAGAGATGGAGGCCCTGGCCGAGTAACGGGGCCGGGCGGTAATGCGCGTCCTGGGCATCGATTGCGGCGCCCGAGCCACCGGTTACGGCATCATCGATACCGACGGCCGGTCGCACAGCATGGTCGTGGCCGGAGCGATCCAATCGAGCCCCAAGGATCCGTTCCCTTCGCGCCTGGCCAGGATCGCCGGCGAGCTGCGCGAACTGATCCGGCGGCACGCGCCGCAGGCCGCCGCGGTCGAGGAAGTCTTTTACGCCGTCAACGTCAATACGGCGTTGAAGCTGGCGCAGGTGAGGGGCGTGGCCCTGCTGGTGATCGCCGAAGCGGGCCTCGAGTTCGGGGAATACTCGCCGCTCGAGATCAAGACCAGCGTGGTCGGTTACGGCCGGGCGGAGAAACGGCAGGTGCAGACGATGGTGCGTTCCCTATTGAAGCTGGACCGCGAGTTGGCCTCCGAAGACGCCGCCGACGCCTGCGCGGTCGCCATTTGCCACGCTACCCGCCGCACGTGGACGCCGCGATGAGACTCCTGCTACTGTCGCTCGCCGCCGTCAGCCTGTGGGCCGCCGAACTGCCCAAGCTGACCTACTCGAAGTCGTTCCCCGGCAGTCAGCCGGCCTACCTCGCCATCACCGTCGACCGGGAAGGCAACTCGACCTACCAGGAAGCGCCCGACGACGACAATCCGCTGGCCTTCAAACTCTCTCCTCGGGAAGCCGAGGCTCTCTTCGCCAAGGCCGAGAAGCTCGGCCGCTTCACCCGCCCTCTCGAGTCCGGCCTGAAGGTCGCGCGCATGGGCGACAAGACCTTCCGTTACGAGGATGGCGCCGAGAAGCACGAGGTCAAGTTCAACTACTCTTTGGACCCGGACGCCCAGGCGCTGCTCAACTGGTTCGAGATCGTCGCCGAGTCCGAGCAGTACTTCATCGCTCTCGAGCGTGCCGTGAAGTTCGACAAGCTGGGAGTGAACGACGCGCTGCTGGCCCTCGATATCGCGATGGGTAACGACCGCCTGGCGGCTCGAGAGCAGTTCCTGCCGCTGCTGGACCGCGTTGCCAAGAACGAGACCTTCATGCACATGGCGCGGGCCCGCGCCGCCGAGCTGGCGGAATACATCCGCAACCCCAAGCCGGTGCAGAAATGAAGATCCTTGTTCTCGGCCTTCTCTTGGGCCTCTCCCTGCCGGCGCAGGCGCCGCCTGCCGGGGAGGAATTGAGCCTCCGCCAGGCGATCCAGGAAGCCGGCCCCAGCGCCGTCGACTTCATCCGCGCCGTCGAGAGCCACCTCGCCAAGTATCCCAACTCGCCACTCCGCGCCGAGCTCGAGCTGAACGTGGCGAAGGCCGCCCTCGAGACCAGGGACGACCGCCGCATCATTCTCTATGGCGAGCGTGTCCTGGCCCGCCAGCCTGGCAACCTGCCGCTGCTCGAGGGCGTCGCCCGCGCGCTGCTCGCGAGCACGGACAAAGACGCCGCGGCCCGCGCCCTCAAGTACGCCCGCCGCCTGGAAGCGGACCTTCGCAAGACCGGGCAAGCCAAGCCGCCGGGCGGCGTCAGCGCCGGCGAGTGGCGGGAGGAGCTCGATCGCGAGGTGGGGAAGGCGCTCCTGCTACAGGCGCGCGCTAGCGCTAACCTGGGCCAGGCCGAGGACGCCCTCCGGTTGGCCCGCCAGAGTTACGACGCCTGGCCCATCGCCGAGGCCGCCCGCGAGAACGCCCGCCTGCTGGCGCGCTCGGGGCAACTCGAGGAGGCCATCCGCCGCTACGCCGACGCCTTCACGATTCCCGATTCCACCGCACGCGACTTCGAGCGCGCCTCCGACCGCGCTCATCTCGGCGAACTCTACCTGAAGCTCAAAGGCTCCGAGACCGGCCTCGGCGACCTGGTTCTGGAAGCCTACGACCGCACCGCCGCGCTGGTGGCCGGGCGCCAGTCCGAGCTCCGCCAACTCGATCCCAACGCCCATCTCTCCGACCCCATGCAGTTCACCCTTACCGGCCTGGAGGGCGGCAAGCTCGCGCTTTCCTCGCTGCGTGGCAAGGTGGTGGTGCTCGACTTCTGGGCTACCTGGTGCGGCCCTTGCCGCTACCAGTACCCGCTCTACGAGGAGGTGAAGAAGCGCTTTAAGGACCGCCCCGACGTCGTGTTCCTCTCCATCAACGCCGACGACGACCGCGAGGCCGTGCCCGGCTTCCTCGCGCGAAACAACTGGGACCGCCGGGCCATCTACTTCGACGATGGCCTGCTGGGCGCGCTCGATATCTCCACGCTTCCCCTGACCGTCGTGATCGGCAAGCGGGGCCAAATCGAGAGCCGGCTGGGCTTCGCCCCGGACCGCTTCGTCGAGATGCTCTCCAGCCGCATCCAGCAGGCCCTGGGCAACCCATGAAATTCCGCCGCGTCATCCTGATCGTGCTGGATAGCGTGGGCATCGGCGAGATGCCCGACGCCGCCGCTTACGGCGATGCCGGCAGCGACACGCTGGGCCACATCGCGCTCTGGCGCCCGCTCATCCTGCCCCATTTCCGCGCGCTCGGTCTGGCCAATATCCGCCCGCTCGCGAACCTCCCGCCGGTGCCCGAGCCGCTCGGGTCGTTTGGCCGCTGCGCGCTGGCCTCGCCCGGCAAGGATACGACCACCGGCCATTGGGAGATGGCCGGCATACAGCTCGAGAAGCCGTTCCCGCTCTACCCGCACGGCTTTCCGCCCGAGATCATGGACGAATTCGAGCGGCGCATCGGCCGCCGCGCCCTCGGCAACTACGCCGCCTCGGGCACCGAGATCATCCAGGATCTCGGCGCGCAGCACCTGGCCACCGGCTCGCCGATCGTCTACACCTCGGCGGACAGCGTCTTCCAGGTGGCCGCCCACGAGGACGTCATCCCGCTCCCCGAGCTGGACCGCATCTGCGCGGCGGCGCGGGAGATTCTGCACGGGCCGCACCAGGTTGGCCGGGTCATCGCGCGCCCCTTTGTGGGCCGCCCGGGCGCCTTCACACGGGATAACGCTGGCCGCCACGATTACGCCGTCGCGCCGCCCCAGGGCATGTTGCTGGACCGGCTGGCGGCGCGCGGCGTTCCCGTCTTCGCCGTCGGCAAGATCTTCGACATCTACCTGGGCCGCGGCATCAGTCATTCGGAAAAGGCCCGCGGCAACGCCGACGGCATGGCCAAGACGCTGGACGCGATGTCGGCCACGCCCGACGGTTTGATCTTCACCAATCTGGTGGATTTCGACGCGCTCTACGGCCACCGCAACGACGTGGCAGGCTACGCCGCGGCGCTGGAGGCGGTGGATGCCTGGCTGCCATCGCTCCTCGAGCGCCTGCGCGAAGACGACCTGGTCATTTTCACCGCCGACCATGGCAACGACCCCACCACGCCCTCCACCGACCACAGCCGCGAGTACGTGCCGCTGTTGGTCTACGGACCGAGGGCCGCCCGGGGCCGTAATCTGGGCACCCGTTCTTCGCTGGCCGATATCGGCCGCACCATCGCCCAAGTTTTTGACGTTGATCTTGAGAAAGGAACCAGTTTTTTGGACGTGATCCTATGAGAAAACCACTGATGGCGGGCAATTGGAAGATGTACAAGACTGCCCCCGAAACCCGCGCTTTCTTCCAGACGTTCGCTCTGCTGGTGACGCAAAGCGGGCACTGCGAGATCGTGATCTGCCCCACCTTCCCCAACCTGGCCGCCGCGGCCGAGGCCACTCAGGGAACCCGCATTGAGATCGGCGCCCAGGACATGTACTGGGCCAAGGAGGGCGCCTTCACCGGAGAGGTCTCCGGCCCCATGCTGCTGGCCGTCGGCGCCAAGTGGGTCCTCGTCGGCCACAGCGAACGCCGGCAATACTTCGGCGAGACCAACCAGACCGTGCTGAAACGCACCGTGGCCGCGCTCGAATACGGGCTGAAGCCGATCGTCTGCGTCGGAGAGAAGCTCGAGGAGCGCGAGAGCGGCCGGACCGAGGCCCTGCTCGCCGAGCAGTTCCGCGAAGGCATCGCCCAGCTCAGCTCGGAGCAGTTCGCGAAGATCGTGATCGCCTACGAGCCCGTGTGGGCCATCGGCACCGGCCGCACGGCGACGCCCGAGATCGCCGCGGACGCCCACCGCTTCCTGCGCAGCCTGGTCGCGAGCGACTACGGCCAGGATGCGGCCGCCGCAGTGCGCATCCTGTATGGCGGCAGCGTGAAGCCGGACAACGTCAAGATCCTGATGGCGCAGCCGGATATCGACGGCGTTCTGGTTGGCGGCGCCAGTCTGGACCCGGCCGGTTTCGCCTGCATCGTCAACTTCTAGCGCGGCGTGATCAGGCCGCCGAGTTTGTCGGCCTCGGAGGCGTTGCGGCGCGGGAAGCGCGACGCGTACGCCTCCAGGCTTTTCAGGCCGGCGCCGGTGGAGCAGATCACGATCGTCTCGTCGGAGGCGAGGAACCCGCTCTCGAGCAGCTTCCGCGCCGCCGCCACGCAGGCCGCGCCCTCTGGCGCCGCGAAGATGCCCTCCTGCGAGGCCAGCTCGGCGCCCGCATCCAGCATTTCCGGGCCGCTCACGGCCAAGGCCATTCCGCCGCTCTCCTGCAACGCCCGGGCGATCAGNNCCGGTCCCGCTTCCCGTCGGATACAGGATGGCGCCGGGCAGTTGCCAGTTCATCTGCTCGGCCACTTCGTATCCCAGCGTCTTCTGGCCTTCGACGCGATAAGGCTCCCGGAGCGCGCTCAGGTCGAACCAGCCTTCGCGGGCCACGCCCTCGGCCGCCAGGCGCGCGCAGTCTTCGAACGATCCGTCCACCAGGGTCACCTGCGCCCCGAAGGCCTGGCACTCGAGGTAGTTGGCCCGCGGCACGTCCCGCGGCATGAAGACGTGCGCCTCGATTCCAGCCGCGGCCGCGTAGGCCGCCGTTGCGCTAGCCCCATTTCCCGCCGAGGGAATCACCACCTTGCGGATCTCGAGCTCGACTGCCATCGAGATCGCGCAGGCCAAGCCGCGTGCCTTCACCGATCCAGTGGGGTTCTGCGCCTCGTCCTTGATCCACAATTGGCTCGCGCCCATCCGCTCGCCCAGCCGCCGTGCGCGCGTGAGCGGCGTCATCCCCTCGCCCAGCGAAACGATCGAGGCGGGCTTGTCCACCGGCAGCACCGGAGCGTAGCGCCACATTGTCGCCGGGCCGTGCGGAATCCAATCCCGGCTCCAGCTTCGCCGCGCCAGGTCCAGGTCGTAGCGCGCCAGGAGCGGCCCTCCGCAGGAGCACAGGTTATGCGGCTGGCGGGCGTCGTAGCGGCTCCCGCAGACACTGCATTCCAGCTCCGTGAGGGTCGNNTTTTGCAGCTACTGGCCTTGGTTTTGGGTTACTGTCCTGAAGTGGGGTGCCGGGGAGGATTGCTTCAGGGGTCTTTTTATTTAGAGGTTAGTCTCGCTTTGGTGGGAGTTGCCTCCCCGGCTTGATTCCAATAATAGTATATTCTGGATCAGAAAGCAACAGAATTCTGTATTTTTCATGGGCGGCACCGCACCTCAATCCCCGCCAATGCCTCTAACACCTTGATTGTAGAGCACATATCCTCGTCGCCGTAGCCGCTGGAAAGGGCTGCCTGGAAGACCTGCTGCGTCAGAGCGGTCAGCGGAAGGGGTACTCCCAGCTCTTTTCCCGTCTCCAGCGCCAGGCCGACGTCCTTGTGCATCCACTTAGTGGAGAAATTGGTCTCAAAATTGCCCTCGAAGACATAGGGCGCCTTGAAGGCGATCAGTCCCGAACGGGCCGCGCTGTGGTTCAGGATGTCCAGCATCAACTGGGGATCGACGCCGGCCTTGGTGCTCAGCACAAGGCCCTCGTTGAANNTTTCCCATGGGCTCGAAGTAGGCCCTGACCCCCTCGAAGACCTTCCTATCCCCGCCCACCATGAAGGTCAGGGCGCCCTTTTCAGCCCCGGGCTTGGACCCCGTGCAGGGGGCATCCAGGAAGTGTATCCCCCGGACAGCCAGGGTCTCTCCGATGCTGCGGCTGGCCTCCGGCGAGATGGTGCTGGCGTTGGCAACCACCGTGCCCGGTCGAGCGCCCGCGGCAATGCCGTTGGCGCCCAGGACCACCTCCCGGGACATGGCCGTGTCCCCCACGCACAGGAAGACGCACTCCGCAAACTCCCCCACCTGGGTTGGCGTCTCGCAATAGACCCCGCCCTCGGTCTGGGCGAGCTCCTTGGCCTTGGCCGCCGTGCGCGACCACAACGCGACCCGGTGTCCCGCCAGCAGGAGGTTGCGGGCCATCGGGCGCCCCATGATCCCCAATCCGAGAAATCCAAGTTGTGCCATAGTCTGCCTCTATTGTAAGGCAGGCAGGGAGGGGGGGGCGGCGAGCGGTTCGCCGGGCGAGGGGGACGAGCCAATTCAGGCGCCGGCGACCCGTTCGCCGAGCAACGAACGAATGGCCTGGAGCAGCGCGGCCGGTGTGAAGGGCTTGTGGAGCACCGTCATGTCGGGGGCCCACTCCGCTCCCGCGAGACCCGACAGGCAGAGCACCTTCAACTCCGGGCGCTTCCTGACGATTTGCTCGACCTCGGAAGGCAGGCCGTCGATCAGCAGCACGTCGATTCCGGTGCACTGCAGCTCGTGCAAGCGCAGGGCCCGCTCGGCGTTGCGGGCGGATAGAACCGTAAATCCGGCTCGGCTGAGAATCTCTCTTAGCAGACGCACTACCGACGGATCGCGTTCGACAAGCAGAACCGTTGCCGATGCTCGGGAAGGCATTACTCCAAAAAACGCCCAAGTTGCGGCAGCCGTGTGGACCGTACCCGGCATCTTCGCACCGCCCCGGTCTCCCCCGCAGGAGGCCGGGCTGGTGGGCCGCAACTTGGGGCCGCAAGAGTGATTCCGTTCTATTAGTGTTGTTCGGGCGCCAGACGTTTCACCGAAGTGAAGAAGGATTGCATTTTTTTGACCGGCCGTCAGAAGGCCGGCGAGCGGGTGAAGAGTTGGAAGGGGGCCCAGTAGTAGGGTTTGCGGTACGGGCCGGCGGATCGGAGCAGCTCGAGCTTGGCGTCGCGGAGGGCGGTGGCGGGGGCGCGGCCGGCTTTGAGGCCGGCGTAGAGGCGATCCATGAGCGCCGCTGTGGAGCGGTCGTTAACGTCCCAGAGCCCGGCGATCACGTTTCCGGCGCCGGCCTGGAGGAAGGCCCAGGCGAAGCCGACCAGTCCTTCGCCGGAGTAGATCCTGGCGCCCGCTCCGCGGCAGGCGGAGATAGTGACCAGGCGGGCGCGCAAGGGCAGGCCGACCACTTCGCGGGCGTAGAGCTTGTAGGCCTCCCCCTGGCGGGACAGGATGACCGCGGATTCCAGCGGGTCTTCGCGATTGGCCGTGGCGTGGGCCGAGAAGTGGATGAGCGAGAAGCGGCCGGGGTTGGCTTCGCGATAGGCGGCGGGAGAGGCGGCCGCGCCCGTCAGGACCAGGCTCGATGGCCCGGGGAATCTGCGCCGGAGGCTTTCAACCTCGCTGGCGGCATCCGGCAGCGGCGGGTACTCGGCGGCAGCGGGAATGGGGTTGCCGATCAGGAGCAGGGAATCGCCATTCGCCCTTTGGGCCGGTCGTGCTGGATCGAGGAGCGCGAGCGATGGCACGATGGCCAGCGTTACCTCTTCCAGCCAGTAATGGGGCCGTCCGGAGGGCGCGGGCAGCGCCTCGAGGTTCAGCTCGTGCAGCGCGCCATCCAGCGCCAGGACCACCTTCGATCCGGCAGGGACCAGCCGCGCGAGCGGGGCCAGCAGCAGCTCCGAGAGCCGACGCCCAGCCGGGTTGGCCGTTTCGAGCGGATCGCGAAGGCCCTGGATGGCAGTCGAATAGGCTTCAACCGCCGCATTGAACTCGGCCTCGCCAGGCAGGCTGAGAACTTCGATCCGGCGCGGCGTCACCACCCAGGCGAAGGACCGCTGGGGGCCCAGCCACACGGAGACGAGCGTCGCGCCCAGCGCGCGGGCCATCTCACGGAAGCGCGAAGCGCCGGCCGGATGCAATGCGGATTCCAGCATGCCCAGCTTCTGGGCGAGCATCCGGGCGCGCGACGACTCGACGACCTCGAGCGCGCGTTCGCTGCGGCCGCGGTCCATCAGGAAGCCGACGTAATCCCGATACAGCCGCTTGGAACTCGAATGGAAGCTGAGTTTCCACTCGTCCCGAGCGAGCGTCTCGCGGGTTCGCTCGAAGGCGGCCAGGCCGGCCTGGTACTCCAGGTCGGCCTGCGACCAGCGGCTGGCGGTTGCATAGAGGTTGCCGAGCGCGGCGTGGGATTCCCAAACGGCTTGCCGGTCGTGGAGATCGGCTCCGGAAGCGGCTGCCTCTCGAAAACCCCGTTCGGCGGCGGCGGTATCTCCTTTGGCGGCCTGAATTTCCGCCAGGTGGAAGAGAGCCCAAAGCTCCAGGCTGGGGACCTGGATTTGGTGGCTCAACTCGCGCGCCTCCCGGTTGTAGCTTGAGGCGGCGGCTAGATCTCCCGCGGCCAGCGCGACCTCGGTCAGGCTTTCCAGCCAGCGTGCCGTCGAAACCCGCTCTCCGAGTTGGCGCGCTCCTGAGAGCGCCTGCTGGTAGTAGGGTGCGGCCTGTTGACTGTCACCACGGCCGTAGAAGGCTACATCACCAAGCGCCCCCAGCCAACTCTCGCGGCGCAGCAGGTCTCCAGTCTCACCTGCCAAAGCGGCCGCGCGGGAGAGCATTTGGGTGGCCCGGTCGAAATCTCCCAGCTCATAGTAGCTGCGACCCAGATTGCCCAGCATGGATGTGATGGAAATCTTGGCACCGGCCTTTTCAGCTAGCGCCAGCGCCTGTTCGAACCAGGGCAGCGCTTCATCAAATCGGGAGCTGTTAAGCAGATTGAAGCCCAGACCCCCTGTCGCATTGGCCCGGAGATACAGGTCGCCCTGAGCCACCCCGATCTCCAGAGCTTTGCGATAGTGCTGGTCCGCCCCGCCGGGATCCTCCATCAGGCCGCGGAGGTTTCCCATCTGGAGTTCGAGGAACCCCACCAGAATCGGGTCTCCGGCATCCGGCGCCAGGCCGGCCGCCT
This sequence comes from Bryobacterales bacterium, assembly GCA_003154855.1. Taxonomy (GTDB): domain Bacteria; phylum Acidobacteriota; class Terriglobia; order Bryobacterales; family Bryobacteraceae; genus Fen-330. The sequence continues at coordinate 9,242 of PMEV01000241.1, read as the reverse complement.
GGTGAAGCAACCGCCCGGCCTCGCCGAATTCCGCCAGCGCGGTCTTGGCCGAGGCCTGTTGCATCAACTGGCGGACAGCGAGTTCCCGAAAGGCGGGATCGGAGGGCACGCGGCCCTCGAGCAAAGGTAACGCATCGCGAGCCTTCCCCTGGGCGAGGAGGACATTTGCCTTCGCAATCCGAAACTGCCAGCAGGGTTTCGAATCCGGATGGTCGCACCACTGGCGGTAGCCACGCTCGGCCTGGTCGAAAGCGTGATTGAGATTCCCCCGTCGAATCTCGAGGCGCACCTCCTTAAAGAGGGCGTCGGGGGAGACTCGCGGAGCGCCGCAGCCAGCTAGCAGAGCGAGGAGCGGAAGGGAGGCTAGCGCTATCCCCCACCGGTGGGTGGCGGCATCCCATTCCCGCCGCCGCCTCCGAGCCACAGGTCGCCCGCCTGCGGGCTGCCGAGCTCCAGCCGCAGCATGGTCAGTTGTTGCGTATACGGCGCGGCGTGCCACTCCCCGAAGTATACCCGTCCGAAGTCCGGGTGGTGATGGTAGCCGTGGCCGGTATCGTCGAACTTCAGCAGCGGATGCCGCCCCAGGGCGTAGTGGATCTTGCCGCGCTTCTCGGGGTGCTCGGGATGGTTCTTGCGGAACGACTCGTAATCCGCGGCCTGGTGGGCCATGGCGTGATCGAGGGTGACGTCGAAGACCTGGCCGTCGATGGTCAGGTTGACGAACTTGCTTTCCTCGGTTCCGATGGAGACGCGGTCGGTCGAGAGCGTGTATTCCAGAGTCAGCTTGATGGTGACCTCGTCGGCCTTGAGGACGTTGGCTACGTTGATGTCGCGAACGGTGGAGAGCAGCACGGTTTTGTGCACTCCCGTAGCGCTCTCCGAACCGTCGATAGACATTTCGGCCGAGGAGTAAGAGAAGAGCAACCGGCCGGATTGCGGATCCGAGAGGCTGAACGCTCCGGCGCGGGACGAGACACTCCCGCCGCAGGCCGGAAGCACACAGACGCCCTGCGGCGCCAGGGGGTGGTCGATGGGCCGGGTAATCCGCCCGGCTACGGCGATTCCATTGGCGTTGTAGATGAATTTCTGCATGCCGATACCTCAGTTCAGTTGGATCGTGAAGCGGAAGCGGCCGAGTTCCACGGCCTTCGAGCCGCCGGCTAGCCCGCGCAGGATGAGCGTGTACTCACCGGGCTGAAAATGGGCTGCGGGAATGAGCACGTTGAGCGGCGCTCCGGGCGAGGCGGGCGCCGGGACGGCGATCAAGAGCGGGCTGCCACCCAGGAGGGTGCACTCAAAGCTCGACCAGGCGCCGCCTGGCGGGACGTCGAGGGAAAGGCCCACCAACGAGGCGGTCTTGGGGACCTCGAGCACCTGCTCATCGCCCCGCGCGACCGGACGCAAGACGAAGGCCGGGTAACCCCGCGGCGCGGTGAGGCTCGCCATCTCCCGGCGCACCCTTGGAAACCGGAGCAACTCGTCGTAGGCGACCAGGAAGAGGAGGGCAGCCAGGATCGCGAAAACCCAGGCCGGCCGCCGCCATTCCACCCACCAGCGGTGGACGGGGGCGTGGCGGCCGGCCTCCTCGGAAAGCACAGCGCGGGCATTAGCTACGAAGACGGCGCCTGCTTCCACCTCGGCCGCGCACTCGGCGCAACCGAAATAGTGCTCCTCGAACTCCTGCTGCTCGGCAGGCGATAACTCGTCGAGCAGGTACTTCTCCGCCGCTTGCCGCCCGACCGCCTCCAGATGGTTCATCTCAGCGCATCCATATATAAAGTGAAACTCGCCTCAGTTCCGTTTCACACACTTGTGGCTTTTCGCCTCCGCAGGCCGATCCGATTCCGGAATCGGGCCTTGGCCCGATGCAGCACCACGCGCAGGTAATCCGGGGTGACGTCCAGTTCACGGCACACCTCGTCTTTGTCGCGATCCTCCAGGAGCAGCATCCGCAACACGCGGCTATCGGTGGCGGAAAGCTGGCGGAGCACGCTCTCGACGACACGTTTGCGGTCCTGGTCGATCACATCGCGCTCGATCTCCATGCGCTCGTCGATCGGCTCCGGGGCTGCCGAGCCCAGCTCGCGAAGCCCACGGTCGTCCAGGCGCCGGTACTCCCAGAGGACGTGATTGGAGGTCGAGCAGACAAAGGCGCCCAGGCTGGCCGGCTGGTTGATATCGCCCGCCCGCACCGCCTCCAGCACCCGCAGCAGCGTCTCCTGGCGGACGTCCAGCAGCATCTGCCAGCTCCGCACGCCCTTGGCCAGTTTGACCTGCAGCAGGAAGCCGAAGTAGTCGCTGAAATGGCTTTGGGTTTCGGGATCGCCCTCTCTCAGGCGCCGCAGGTACTCGGCGTCGAATTGGGCGGGTTCCGGCAACGCGTTCATCGGGAAGGCAGTAGTATATCGAGTGGACCCAGTCGGCGCAAGGTTTTGGCGGGACAAAGGCGCAAAATGAGACGGGAGGTACTGCTGGTACCGAACCACCCCTCAGGCGTGTAGCCTGTGTTCGTCCCCCCACTCCCGAAACGTCATTAGGCGGAGATGTGCGCGCGCCGCACGCCAGAACTTTCCAGAGGGTCCGGCCGGCCGGAAGGCCGGCTGCAGGCAGGATTGCCTGCCCCACGTGGATTGGCGAAAATGGGCAGGATTTCGGCCTCACTGCACTAGGGTGCCCCAGTCGCCGCGCGGTGTTGCCGGTACCCGACCACCCCTCAGGCGTGGACCGCGGCGCCGAGTTCCTTGACGATGCCGCCCAGGAACGTCTTGGCGTCCCCGAACAGCATCAGGGTCTTGTCCTGGTAGTACAGCGGGTTGTCGATGCCGGCGAAACCGGGGCTCAGGCTGCGCTTGATCACCATGACGGTGCGCGCCTTGTCCACGTCCAGAATGGGCATGCCGTAGATGGGGCTGGAGGGGTCGTTGCGCGCGGCCGGGTTGGTGACGTCGTTGGCGCCCACCACCAGGGCCACGTCGGCTTGGGCGAACTCGGAGTTGATGTCGTCCATCTCGAAGAGCTTGTCGTAGGGGATATCCGCCTCGGCCAGCAGCACGTTCANNGGATGAATGGCGAAGCGCACCTCGACGCCGCGCTTGGTGAGCAGGTCGTAAAGCTCGCGCACTTTGTGCTGCGCCTGCGCCACCGCCATCCCGTACCCCGGCACGATCACCACTTTGCTCGCCGCCGTCAGAATCCCTGCCGCCTCTTCGGGTGACGCGCTGCGCACCGGCCGCGCCTCTTTCTCCCCCGCCGCCGTCACCGGTTCCTGTCCAAACGCGCCAAACAGCACGTTCGTGAACGACCGGTTCATGGCCTTCGACATGTTCACCGAAAGGATGAAGCCCGACGCTCCGTCCAGCGCCCCCGCGATAATCAACAGTTTGCTCTGCAGCACAAATCCCATTGCCGCCGCCGATAATCCCGCATAGGAATTCAACAGCGAGATCACCGTGGGCATGTCCGCCCCGCCAATCGGAATAATCATCATTACGCCGAACACCAGCGGAATCCCGATCATGAACGGAAACAGATACATTTTTTCCGGATGCAGCACCAGGACCACCGCAATGCCGATGGCAATCGCCAGCAGTCCCAGGTTTACGAAATTCTGGCCTTTATAGGTGATCGGCCGCTGCCGCAGCACTTCCTGCAGCTTCCCCGCCGCCATCAAGCTGCCAGTAAACGTCAGCGCTCCCAGGATGACCTCCAGGGACAGCACGCCCATCATGAGTCCCGGCACATTCGGCGCTCGCAAGTAAAACTCCGACGTTCCCACCAGCGTCACGCACAACGCGCCAAACGCATGGCTCAACGCCGTCCGCTGCGGCACCGCGGTCATCGCCACGCGTCCCAGCGGCACGCCGATAATCGTTCCCAGCACCAGCCCGACCGCAATCAACTTGTAATCAACGATGCCCTGATACAGCAGCGTCCCCGCCACGGCCAGCAACATCCCTGCCTCGCCGGCCCACACGCCGTGCCGCGCGGTCACTGGGGAACTTAGCCATTTCAGCGAAAGCACGAACAGCGCCGTCGCGATTAGATACGTCACTTCGATCAGGTGTTCTGTCGCGATCATGTGCGTCACGGCTTCCTTGGCCCGCTGGCCTTGAACATCTTCAGCATGCGGTCCGTGATCATGAAGCCGCCCACGATGTTGCTCGTCGCCGCGACAATGGCGATCGTTCCCAGGATCTTTGCCAGCTCGCTCTTTCCTTCGCCCACCAGGATGATCGCCCCCACCACCGCGATCGCGTCCAGGGCGTTCGTCAGCGACATCAGCGGCGTGTNNTGGGAGAGCGCGGTCCGCTGAGGCACCGCGGTCATGGGCATCAGGTAGGCCAGTGGCACGCCAATCGCGGAGCCCAGGAAGAAGGCGATCAGAATGCCTTGGTAACTCACAACCTCGTGGCGCAGCAGCGTGCCTACGATCGCGAGCAACATGCCGATTTCGCCCACCAGCACGCCGCGGCGCGCGGTGGCAGGCGCGCTCATCCACTTGAGCGACAGGACGAAGGAGGCCGCGGCGGCCACGTACAGGAATTGCACGGCATTTTCCGTCACGGCTTTTGGGCCTCGCGCTTCTTGAACATCTTGAGCATGCGGTCGGTGATCAGGAAGCCGCTGACGACGTTGATCGTGGAGGCGGTCACGGCGACGAAGCCCAGCGCGCGGCTAAGCGGCGGAGCGCCCTTGGCCCCGAGGATCAGCACCGCGCCCACCACGGCGATGGCGGAAATGGCGTTGGTCAGCGACATCAGCGGCGTGTGCAGCAGCGGTGACACCCGCCGGATCACTTCAAATCCGATAAACGCCGCCAGCATGAAGACGTACAGGCCGGTCATCAGGTCGAGTTTCATCGGCCTTCTCCTCCCCCCGGCGTCGTCTGCAAGACCGGCAACGCGAAAAATTCCCGTGCCCGCGCGTTCACGATTTCGCCCTCATGCGTCAGCAGCGTTTCCCGCATGATTTCATCCTGCAAATTCAGTTGCAGTTTGCCTTCTTTTGTCAGGTGCAGCAGAAACGACGTCACGTTGCGCGCATACATCTGGCTCGCGTGATACGGCACCATCGCCGCCAGGTTGTACTCGCCGATGATTGTCACCCCGTGAATCACCGCCGTCTCGTCCGGCTTGGTCAGCTCGCAATTGCCTCCGCGTTCCGCGGCCAGGTCCACGATCACCGATCCCGGCGCCATCCGCTCGACCATGTCCTTCGTCACCAGCACCGGCGATTTCTTTCCCGGGATCACTGCTGCCGTGATTACCACGTCGCTCTCTGCCACCACCTTGCCCAGCAGTTCCCGCTGCTTTTGATAGAAGCTTTCATCCTGCGCCTTGGCGTACCCGCTCGCGTCCTGTGCGTCCTTTGCTTCAATGGCCAGCTCCACGAATCGCCCGCCCAAGCTCTGCACCTGTTCTTTTGCCGCCGGGCGCATGTCGTACGCCGAGGCCACCGCCCCTAGCCGTCTCGCCGTGGCGATCGCCTGCAGCCCCGCCACGCCCGCGCCAATGATCAGCACGCGTGCCGGCGTAATCGTTCCCGCCGCCGTCGTCAACATCGGGCACATTCTTGGCAGCGTGTTGGCGGCCAGCAACACCGCTTTGTATCCGCAGATCGTCGCCATGGAAGAGAGCGCGTCCATGCTTTGCGCGCGCGTGATGCGCGGCATCAGCTCCACGGAAAACGATGTCACCCCGCGCTCGGCAATCTCCTGAACCGTCTTCACCGTTCCTAGCGGCCTCAAGAATCCCACCAGCGCCTGGCCCTTGCGCAACAGCGGCAGGTCCTCGCTTCCCGTCTTGTCATTCGCGCCATGACACAGGAATTGCACGATAATGTCCGCGGACGCGAACACCTCTTCGCGGCTAGCCGCCAGCTTCGCGCCCTTCTCCACGTACTCCGCGTCCAGGTAGCCGGCTGCCTGGCCCGCGCCTGCTTGAATCAGCACGTCCAACCCGGCCTTCTTCAGATTCGGGAGCACCGCTGGCACCAGTGCCACGCGCCGCTCTCCGGGATAACCTTCTCGGGGCACACCAACGATCATGTACCCTCCTTCCTTCTCCGCACTTTCTTCAATCGCAATTCAGTTTCCCGCATTCGGCCCAAGAAAACTCCAGTAATTTGTCATTCCGACCGCAGGGACGGCGTTCTTGGCCGTCCCGGAGCGGAGGAATCCCTCTGCAACTTCTGATTCCAGGCTAATCCGCGAGGCAAGCACGCACCCATAGTCTTCTGCCGAACTGCCAGCGGCAGCCTGGTCGATTCGTGGATGCTCGTCCGGATTCGAGGGGGAAGCGAGTGCCCCTCTTCCAACAGGCGGAACGCAGCCATGCTACCCGCATGTGCCGCGCCATCTCCACTATCTTGTTTTGACCGCCGAATTCTATCCCCAACAACCTTCGAGTGACAAGCGCGCATCCCCTCTTCCGCGCCCCTCACGATCGCTTCGCAATTCTTGCCCAGGATACGGATTCCTCCACTACTTCATCCCTTCATACACGGCCCGTGCTTCCCGCAATCTTTTCATCACCAAGTCCTTTTCTGCCGCCGAATTCCAATCCGGATATCTCTCGGTCACCTGGATCGTCCGGTCAATCCATGCCTTGAAATACTCCGCGTCCTCCCGTGAATACGCTTGTTTTCCGCCGATCGTCACATAGACGGGGCTTGTTGTCGCATAAGAATAGTTATCCAGCACGGGATACTCCGCCTTTTCGCTCCACGCCCGCAACACGCACCACCCGCTTTCTTTCAGGGGAATCGTGTCTGTCACATCTGCCGCGTCGCGCGCTTCCCCCAGCTTGAGTTCTCGTGCCACTTTCCCGTTGCACACTACCTCCAGATGGTCCATCGGCACGATCGACCGCAATTTCGCCGTAAAGGGAACTCCCGCCTGCGCCGCATCAAACTTCAATTCGCTCCCCACCATCTTCCCGCCCAACTTGAACTCGATCAGCGGCCCATTCGTCGCAAACGTCCGCCCTTGCTTCAATCCATCCATCCACGTTGAAATATTCGCTGGCCAGTCGGGTGTCCACACATACGTTCGGTCGAATCCCACCTGGCCACGGATCGGCGCCGCATAATCCGCCGTTGCGTCCGTCCCCCCGCCTGCCGGAAGCTTGAATCCCAGGTTCAGCAGTTTGTACCAGACCGCCGCCGTGGATTTGTGATCGCTGAAACTCACAATCTCCATGTAGTCCAGCTTCCCCAGCGCCACATCCACCGGCAATTCATCTGTGATTTGCTGTGCCGGCTTCGCAAACGGGTCCGGCACCTCGTCAAACGGGTGCACCGCTCCCACCAGCGCTCCCTGCAAATGCGCCATGTCATACACATCGGCATTCATCGGATACAAACTCGCTGCGGCCGTATTCGGATACCCGGCATACCCCGGCAAAAGCAAATGATCCTTCAATCCCAAAAGTCCCCGGTGCCCCCAGTAACTGGTATGAAATTCCTGCCCCTGCACCAGGAGCACGTCCGGATCGTGCAAACTCTTTTCCTCCACACCATTCTTGGGAGCAAAATGCAAGAATTGAATGTCGGGAAATCTTTGCTCCTTATTCACGGTCAGCTCATGAATTACTTCGAGCCCTTCGCTTTCCCCCTGTTCGATCAGGCGCTCTCGGTTGTTCCGGTATGTTCCGCCATAGTTCATATGCACGTGAAGGTCCGATGCAACCCAATGCTCTTCTCCTCCGCCATCGAAATCCAGAGGCGCTAATGTCGCGTCGACCTCGGCAACTTTCCCGGCTTTCACCTCTACAATCTTCCGAAATGGTCTAGCCTCTAGTCCTTGCGATACTTCGACGGTGAATTTTCCTGCGGGAACTTCAACCTTCGCGTCCACCCCCTCTCCCGTGTGGAAATAATGTCTTTCCAACGCGCGCTCGTTCCGGTTATATCCGTCGTCAGCTTGAATCCACGCATCCTTAGGAGCAAACGAGCGGCCAGCTTCATCGGTGATTGCAATTCGGACATTGGATGAGACGCTCGCGCCTTCGGCGTTGATCGCGAGAGTGCCATGGGCATGCAGATAATTCCGTTTCTCCTGCTCCAGCTCCCCTCCACCTCCGCCCTGAAGCTCCTGCCAGTGGATCACCGTGGACCCCGTTTTATTTGAGACGAAAGCGAGGATTCCTCCATCCGGCGACCACCTCACATTCGTCTCGTCCCAATTGTCATACGTCACCGGGAATGCATCTCCCCCGTCTGCCGGCAGCAACCACAAGTTGTGCCACTGCCTTCCCAGATACGAGCTGTACACCATTCGCGAGCCATCCGGCGAAAAGTCCGGCCGCGCCTTCCAATTCGTTTCCTCGTAGTGAATCTCCCGCGCCTCTGCGCCGGGCTCCGCCTTCATCCGCCAGAATCCGCCGGTCCCATAAATGTGCCCGCGGTTCGACACGAACAGAATTTCCTTCCCATCCCGCGTCCACACCGGATTGATCTCCATGTCGTACGCGCTGTAGTAATAGCGCGGCAGGGAACTCTTCGTTTCCCCCGTCAACCGCAAAACATTCGTCAGCCTTCCTGCGGTCAAATCCGCCGCAAATAGATGGAATCTCCCGTTGTACTGCGTCGAAACCCACACGATCCGCTTGCCATCCGGCGACCATCGCGGTTCCACATTCACCGCCCCACCCTTGGTCATCTGCTTCGTCTTCCCGCTCGCCAAATCCAGCAGCCACAATTCCATCGCGTCCTTCTGATAAGACACGTACACCACGCTCTTCCCATCCGGCGACCAATCCGGTTGATAGTCGTATCCCGGCCCATCTGTCAGTTGCGTGGTGTCCCTCGATCCCAGGGTTTGCCGCCACAACGATCCCGCCATCGAATAAATCAATTCCTGAGAGTCCGGCCCCCAAGTCAGGCTGCTCGGCCCGCTCGTCAACTGCGGCAAATACAGTTCGCGGTAATAATAAGGATGCGGCTCATCAATCTGTGGCAGCACCGGCCGCCGTTGCGCACCAGCCGGATTCGCCATCCACGTCAACGCAAGACAAACAAATCCCAATGCTCGTCTCAACTCAACCTCCGCTCACCCGCATACTATGCCAAAACACGTAGGGGCGCAGCATTGCTGCGCCCCTGTTACCCCAGCTGAAAATCTTTCTTTACTTAATGCAGAGCATTTTTAGCTCGGTGGCGCGGCGACAATAGGCGTAAGCAGAGAGGAAATGTGATGCGAGCCGCGCCGGTGAGCTAAAAATGTGATTCGTCAGAAGAATTCA
>PMEV01000197.1:10690-14438 GCA_003154855.1 Bryobacterales bacterium | reverse complement strand
CGCACTATCTGTCCATCTTCAACCCCGATAAAGAGGCTTGGGAATTGCCCCAGGGCGAGTACCGGGTGCAGGCGGGCGCTTCATCTCGCGAGCTGCCGCTGAATGGCGTGCTGCGGATCGAAGGGGGGCTCTAATGAGCTCTCTGAGGTTCCTGCTATCGCTGTGCGCCGTGGGTGGCCTGGCCATGGGGTCCTCCCTGGATGAGGTCAAGATAGATGCTGGCCGCGTGAAGGGCGCCATCAGCGGCCAGTTGGTGGTCTTCAAAGGCATTCCCTTCGCGGCGCCGCCGGTGGGAGCGAACCGCTGGCGCCCGCCCCAGCCGGTGGCCCATTGGCCCGGCCTGCGTCCGGCCACCGAATTCGGCGCAGACTGCATGCAGTTGCCCTTCCCCTCGGATGCCGCTCCGCTCGGCACGAAACCTGCCGAGGACTGCCTGTTCGTCAACGTTTGGCGGCCGGCCTCGCGTTCCCCCAAGCTGCCGGTGATGGTCTGGATCTACGGCGGCGGCTTCGTCAATGGCGGCAGCTCGCCGGCGGTCTACGATGGATCGCGGTTTGCCGCGCGCGGCCTGGTCTTCGTCAGCTTCAACTACCGCGTGGGCCGCTTCGGCTTCTTCGCCCACCCGGCCCTGACCAAGGAGAACCCCGCCGGGCCCCTCGGAAACTACGCCTTCATGGACCAGATCGCGGCGCTCCAATGGGTCAAGAAAAACATCTCCGCATTCGGCGGCGACCCGGGGAACGTCACCATCTTCGGCGAATCCGCGGGCGGCCATTCGGTTTTCACTCTTATGACTTCGCCGGCCGCCAAGGGCCTGTTCCAGAAAGCGATTGTCGAGTCTGGGGGCGGCCGGAATCTGATGGGCCCCATGCGGCAGCTCAGCCAATCCTCCGGGGGACTGGTCTCGGCCGAATCGGTCGGCGTGGCCTTCGCGAAGAAGGCGGGCATCGAGGGCCAGGACCAGGCCGCGCTGGACGCCTTGCGCCAGTTGCCGCCCGAGAAGGTGGTGGACCACTTGAACCTGGCGGCCATGAATTCGCCCACTTACTCCGGCCCCATGCTGGACGGCAAGATCGTAGTCGAATCGATCGAGCAGGCGCTGCTCGCCGGCCACCAGGCCCAGGTGTCGTTCATGGCCGGGGCCAACAGCGCCGATATCGGCTTTTCGTTCGTCAAGACCATGGACCTGGTGTTCGCTCCTTTCGGCGACAGCAAGGCGCAAGCCCAGGCGGTGTATAACCCGCAGAACTCAACCGTCGTATCGGCCATCGGCACGCTGGTGGCGATGGACCGCATGATGATCGAGCCGGCCCGCTTCGCGGTGCGCCAGATGGCGGCCGCAGGCCAGCGAGCCTATGAGTTCCGCTTCTCCTATGTCGCCGAATCCATGCGCAGCCAGTGGAAGGGCGCTCCACATGCCAGCGAGATTCCGTTCGTTTTCGACACGGTAGCTGCCCGTTACGGCGACAAGCTGGCGCCCGCCGACCAGGCGCTCTCCGATGCCGTCAACGCTTACTGGTCCGCTTTCGCCAAGACCGGCGACCCGAATGGCGAGGGCCGTCCCAACTGGCCCGCCTATGCTCCCGCGGCCGACGTGCTACTCGATTTCAGCGAGCAAGGCCCGGTGGCCCGCCCCGATCCCTGGAAGGCGCGTCTCGATCTGACCGAAGGGGCCATCCCGAAATCCAAGTAGGTCGGTCCTCCTGGTCCGCGGGCCGGCGTCCATGTCGGCCGTCAGGCCGGACCTGGAGGTCCGGCGCGGTCCGGGAGGACCGCCCTACATCAGGCGACGGCGCCGGATACGGCCAGCGAGCGCTGCGGGCGCTGCTCCGCTCGAGCGTGTTTCTGCGCGCTGTGGCGAGCCGCCATCGCGATCACGCGCACCAGTTCGTCCCGGTCGAACGGTTTGGCGAGTAAGTCGTAGCCCCCCAGGTTGAGGACCTCGGCCCAGAGCCTTTCGTCGGCCAGGCGGGAGGCGACAATCACGGCCTGGCAGCCACGCATTTCGGCGATCTCGCGAATAAGATCCCGCCACGCGATGCCGTCGGGGAACTCCTCTTCCACGACCACTACATCCACGCTATCCCGGTGAAGCGCCGCCCAGGCCTCGCGGCAGTCCCGGACCGCGACCAGTCTCCAATCCAAGCCGAAGGCGCGGAACGCGAGGCGAAACGCTTCGAGATCTTCGGCGAAAGGCGAGGCAACCAGCACCGATATCACGGATTCGGTATTCGTCATACGTCGATACTATCCACCCCGGTTTACCCGCTGATTACGAGCGCTTGAAGTTATTGAGATTCGTGGGGCTGGCCCACGAAGCGGTAACCGGCGCCGCGAACCGTTCCGATATACTCGGGAGCGTCGGGCCGGGCCTCGATCTTCTCGCGCAGGCGGCGGACATGCACGTCGATGGTCCGCGGTGTGACGTAGCGGTCGCCGCCCCAGACCTCGTCCAGCAGGCGCTCGCGGGAGAAGATGCGGCGCGGATGCGCGGCCAGGAAGAAAAGAAGGCGGAATTCCAGGGCGCTGAGCGAGGCCGGCTGCCCGCGCACAATCACGTCCTGGGTGCGGGCGTCCATCCGCAGCTCGCCGGCTTCGATGACCTCTCCCGGCTCTTCCTGCCGGGTCTTGCGCCGCAGAACGGCTTTGACGCGGGCCAGCAGCTCGCGCGGGCTAAAGGGCTTGACCACGTAATCGTCCGCGCCCAGCTCGAGCCCCAGGATGCGGTCGAATTCCTCGCCCTTGGCGGTGACGAAAACAATGGGAAGCGCGCCCAGACGGCTGTCCTCGCGGAGGGAGCGGCAGATCTCCAGACCGTTCTCGTCCGGGAGCAGGATGTCCAGCAGCAGAAGGTCCACCGGGTTGCGGCGCAAGTAGGCGATGCCCTCGCTGCCGCGCGTAAAGCCCTGGAACTCGAAGCCGTCCTTGCGGAAGCCGTAGCCGACCATTTCCAGCAGGTCGGGTTCGTCCTCGATCATCGCAATGCGCTGACCCACTTGAGGCCAAGATACCGCGGGCGTGTTACAGGGTGATGACGGGGGGCTTACGACAGCGTCAATTTGGCGGCGCTCAGGCCAGCCAGCGTGCGGCGGCACAGCCCAGCCAGGCGCCCAATGCGGCGCCGGCCAGCACATCGCTCAGGAAATGCATGCCCAGCAGGATGCGGGAGAGGGCCACGCTGAACGCGCACGCAAGCAGAGCGGGCAACAGGACGGGATAGAAGGCCGCGAGCGAAGTGGCCACCGCGAAGGCGGTCATGGAATGGCCGGAGGGAAACGAGAAGCGGTCGGGAGGCAGAAGATCCGCCCAGGCGTGGGGTTCGATCTCGCAGGGCCGACGGCGGCAGGCCAGGCGTTTCAAGGCCTGGAATACGCCGATCCCAGCGGCGGCGGAGGCGGCGCCCGCTCCCAGTGCGGACCACCGTCCGTCGCCGCCGAAGAGCGCCACCGCGATGCCCGCGCCCGCCCACAGCCAGCCGTCGCCGGCGCGCGTGGCCCAGATCATCCAGAGGCGCAGCCAGCGCGGCGGGGTCCAGCGATTCAGCTTGCGCATGAGGCCCAGGTCGCCCGCGGCAACGTAGCGGAGCGCGGCTACATGGATCGCCATGCCATCATCATGGCAGGGCCAGGTTGCCGGCCAATTACAAGCGCGGGAAATTCCCGTGAAATTAACGGCCTGGCGGCTACTGAACCACCATCGTGACGGTGCTTTGGGTCGATTTCTTGCCGATCTGGACGACGACGGGCAC
>PMEV01000197.1:0-10654 GCA_003154855.1 Bryobacterales bacterium | reverse complement strand
CCGGGAGGATTCGTAATGCCTTCGCCGGTGAGCCACAGAACCACCGTCGAGCCGGCGTGCGCGGGATGGGCCGCCGAATTGACGGTGCCCTGGGCATCCACCTGGATGACGCCCTGGCCGAAACCTTGCGTGTTGGTGGTGAAGAAGCCGGGCGCGGTGGGAGAAATGGCGATCGGGAACGGGTCGGAGAGCACACCCTGGTATTCGACCTGGATATGGCTGGTGGACTGGAAGGCTCCGAAATAGGGAATGACCGCGGAACATTGAGTCTGGCTCGCGTAGACCATGGGCGCGGGAATGCCGTCGAACAGGATGCGGACGCCCCCCAGGTTGGTAATGACCAGGCCGTTGGAATCCACCCGCTGCGCAGGAGGCAGACCGTTCAGGCTGACCAGAGTCGCCGGACCGAGACTCTGCCCCCAAACCGCCACCATCTGACCCGGCGCGAACGCGGTGGCGTCATAGGAGGCGGCGTTCGTCAGCGCCTGGACGACGGGCTTGGGCACCGGGTAAGAAGCGGGCGGGATCGCCAGCATGGTCATCGAGTAAGAGGGAAAGGTGGCGGAGATCGAATTCCCCGAGATGGCGACGTTGGGCTGGGCCAGGATGCCGCTCAAGTTACTCCCGCTGTACAGCCAGGCCTTCGCGGAGGCACCGGCGTTGAAGTTGGAAAGGGCGAGAGTGGTCGAAAGATTGTTGGCGGTCTTGTTGATCACCATGACGGTGAGGTTGAGATCCGAGCGCAGGGCGGCGTAGACGCTGAGCTGGCCCTGGTCGGCGCTGGCGGCCTGGACGCCGGTCTCGCCAAAGGCGCCTCCGATGCCGTCGTAATTGCGGTAGATCTTCCAGGCGAACGCGCCCGGGTCGGTGGGTTTCGGCGGACCCCAGATGGTCGCCAGATCCACTCCTTCACGGCCGAAGATGCCCAGGATGTCGGCCTGGGCGAGAGCGCCGGTGATCGTATCCAGCGAGCCGAAGCTGTACTCGGTGATGGCCAGTTTGGTGCCGGGGTAGTTCGCATCGATGATCGCTCTGAGCCGCGGAATCAACTGCGGGGCGGTGGGCGCGCCGTTCTTGGCCGGGTCGCAAATCCAGTAGTCGCCGTTGACCATATAGGTGGGGTCCCACCACTCGCGCGTGGAATCGAGGAGGGTGGCGGGGGTCGAGCCCGGAGCCAAATAGGCGTGCGTATCGTAGTAATCGAGCAGCCGGACGTGGTGTTGCGTCTCGTAGTTTTGGAATTGCTGCAGGTACCAGGCCATGATCGGAACGCCGCCGTGCGCGTTTTGATCCACCGGGTTGGCCCACCAGGCGCCCTTGGCCTGGCCGGAAACGATATCCTTCTTTGAATACCAGATGGAGGAGTAGTTATCGGCTACCGGCCCGCTGACCAGCGCGGTGGGATCCGCCTGCTTGATAACAATGGCGGAAGCCATGTCGAGACTTAGCAGCTCATCGTAGGTGTAGGGATTGGGATGAATGTCCTGATTGGTGTTATCCCACCAGATCGGCTCGTTGGCCAGGTCCCAGATGGTTGCGCCGCCCTGCCCGCCTCTGCCGTAGCGGGAAATCAGGTAGCTCATCCACCCCTGCTGGTAGCTCTGGTCGACCTGGAAATTGGCGTCGGTCGGGTCGTTGGTGAGGATGGCGGAGCCGCAGGAGGAGCCACTGCCGGCGTGGAGGCCATCGCCGCAATCGGGCCACCACGGATCCGTCGAGCACTGCCGTCCGTACTTGGCGACGCTATAGCTGCACACGTGTTGTGCTTTGGGAAGCCATCCCAGGACGTTGGCGGTAGCCAGGATCTTGCCGTTGGTGGTCCGCGCCTGGTCCGCGTACAGATTGAAAGACGAACCCTCCGGGAGTTGCAGCCCCGGAGTACCCGTGTTCTGAAGATCCTCGAAGTACCAGTCGGCGGTCTTGCTCTGGTAGTCCGTCCGGTAGTCGTAGCGATCCGATTCGTTGCCGCCCCAGCGGCGGGCGCCGGCGCGGAGCTCCGCCGCGGCGATATGCAGCGGGTCGGTGTCGGCGCTGAGATCCCAGTAGTAGTTGATCCCGTAGACGTCCGGGGAAATCGCGTGCTGGCCGGCGTTCGCATCGACGGTGAGCGCCGGACCGGGCTGCTGAGCGAAGGCCAACGACGTGGCGAGGAAAGCGATGGAGAGAAGAAGCGGTCTCATGATGCAATCCCATATGGTACCGCCGTCCAGGAACCTCATGGGGCGCNNCGCTACCGTGCGATGATCTTGCCAGGGAGGGACCGCCGATAGGGTTCCCTGTGCCATCATGTTGAAACCACCGATCTTCGTTTGTGCGGTCTTGGCTGCCGGCATGGGTCCGGCTTATGCGGACAGCGATGGTTACTTCTGTTCGTCGCCGAACTTCCTGGCCTATGAGTTCTCATTCAGCAAAGAGCAGGCCAACCAGCATAAGCTTTACATCGTTCGCTTTGGAGAGGCATTCTCAGCGAGGCCATCGTCAATCCAGATTCCCGATTTCCAGGTGCACGGAATGACATGTACCGGCACCGGGGTCGAGCTTCTGGGCTGGGAGAAGAAATACCTGGTTAACGTCTCGGCCACCGCGATAAGTCTGGCCGGCGAGACCAGGCTTCCGGCGCCTGGCAGATTCCCCGACGATCATCGGAATCCCCCCAACCTTGCCGGCTGGAGTCCGGTTACGCGAGGCGCCATGCCGAAAGAATACACCTCCAAGCTTGACTCACATGACCCTGCTTACCGCTATGAACTTAGGATTAAGAGGCAGGACACAAGGAACCGGTGTGAAAGCACCGTCGAAACCACTCTGGCTAGGGTTGGCCAACACGGCGAGACCAGGGAGCGCCTGTTAATCTACAAGAATAGGGTGTCCATGGAATGCGGCGAGTAATACCGGCGGTGGAACTGGGCGTCGGCCGCCTGGAGAGACCATGATCCGAATTGTTCTTCTTGTGGTGGTCTTCCTTTTCCCGGTCTCGGAGGTGGCGCTTGGGGTCCTGAAACGCTCGGGTGGTCTGCCCGCGCAAAGCGAAGACCGCGAGAGATGCCCCGCTTTCTGCCGCTGGGTGTGTTACTGGGCGGCCTGGCCTTGCGCTGGACGGCTATCCTCACGCTAGGCCGGCTGTTCGCCGTGGACGTTGCGATCCACTCGGGTCGCGTTGTTGTGCGGGCGGCCCGGTATCGCCTGGTCCGCCACCAGTCTTACACGGCACTACTCGCGGCCTACTGCGCGCGCACCAAGCGGTTCATTCCCGGGTTGATTTGGCTGGCGGCCAGCGACCTACTTGGGTTCTTCGGTTTCGCCGCCGGGCGTGTAGTAGTCTTCGGGCGCATCGGCGGTGGCTTCGGATTGGTCGGAGAGCACGACGACGTCGTCCTGCTCGGCGGGCTGGGTGGGGTGATGCTTGGGCGGCTTGCGCTTCGGTAAGTCGGGCGACTCCTGGTCGCGGTACTTATCGTAGGGAAAAACAGAGCCAACACGGATGTCATCCATGACGGACCTCCCTGGTCCGATATGTACACCCGGCGGAGAAGGAAGTCAAATTGAAAAACAAAAGGCGCGGCCGGCTACTTCAAGGGACCCAGTCTGGCCAGCGGCCAGTAGACGAAGACGGCTCTGCCGTAAATGCTGCTGCGCGGGGCCAGCCAGCCGCTGCGGCTGTCGTTGGAGGAGTTGCGGTGATCGCCGAGCACGAAGTACTTACCGGGGTCCACCTTGCGCGGCGGCATGGAAATGGAATCGCGGTACTCGGCGGGGACGTAATCCTCGCGCAGCGGCCGGCCGTTGAGGATGACCGTGCCGCGGTCGATCTCGATGGTGTCGCCGGGAAGCGCGATGACGCGCTTGATGAAGGATTTCGAGAGGTCGCCCGGGTACCAGAACACGATCAGGTCGCCGCGCTCGATGGAGCCGATGCCGAAGCGATAGCCGAACTTGTTGACGAAGATGCGTTCCTGGTCCACCAGCCCGGGCAGCATGCTGTTGCCCTCCACCTTGACGGGCTGGTAGATGAAAATGATCACCACGAAGGCGATGACCACCGAAAGCGCCAGGTCCCGTGCCCAGGCGAGGATCGCGCCGATTACCGAGCGCCGGCGCGGCGGAACAGGGGATGGCGGGCGGGCGGGCACATCGCTCATAACTCTATTGTCCCGCGGTTCTGGCCGCCAGCAAACGGCCGAGGGCGGCCAACGGCACCGCGCCCTCGTCGAGCGCCCGCTCGTGGAACTCCGCCAGGCGGAATTCCCCGCCGCGAGCCTGGTGGAACTGGTCGCGCACGCGCAGCCAGTCGCGCCAGCCCACGTAGTAGGCCGGCAACTGGCAAGACGACAGTTGGGCGCGCTGCAACTTGGCAGTGGCTTCCTCGATCTCCTGGAAGGTCTGCCCGGTCATCAACTGGACCGCCTGCCGGCCGGTCATCTTGCGCGTGTGCAGGCGGATATCCAGAATCGCGTTGGCCAGCACGCGCAGTTCTTCCTTCTGAAAGGAGAGCCGCAGTTCGGGCGCATTGTCGAGGTAGCCCGCGTCGAGCATGGCCTGGGTGACGTACTGCGCCCAGCCCTCGACGTAAGGCGTATTGCCAAATACAGCCCGCACCAGGCGCCGCGACGGAGGCTCGATGTCGTTGGCGTATTCGGCCTGCACGTAGTGGCCCGGCACAGCCTCGTGGAGCGTCAGCAGGTTCAACTTGTAAAAATTGTACTCGCGCAGCTTGGACTCTTTGCGCTCGGCGGGCCATTCGGGCGGGATCGGAGTGATCCAGTAGAAGGCCCCCAAACGGGGCTCCAGCGCGGGCGCCGGCACGAATCCTCCCACCGCGTAAATGCCCCGCAAGAAGCGCGGAGTTTCGATCACCTGAAGGTTCTGCCGGGCGGGCAGCGGCAACAGGCCGTGTCCACGCACGAACAGCCGCGCGGCTTCGAGATCGCGCTTGGCCTCGTCGATGTAGGTCTCGGGCAGCGCATGGCGGAGCGCAATCTGGCCCAGCACCTCCCGGATGGTGACGTTGGGGTCGGCGTGCGCGCCGTGCTCGGGAAACCAGTTCCGGTGGAGCGGGCCGGCCAGCTCGAGCATCCGCGCCCGCACGGCGCCGAGGTCCGCCTCCGCCGCTGCCAGCACCTGATCCGGCGTGCGTTGGGTCCCCAGCACCAGGCGGAACTTCTCCCGGTAGTTGTCCGGCCCCAGGCGCCAGGCGTCCTCGGAGGCGGGCTTCAAATCCGATTTGAGCCAGCCGGCGAAGGCGCGCAGGGCCTCCAGAGCCGGGGCGGCCGCGCGATCGTAGGCGGCGCGCAACGCGCTGGGAACGGCGGCGCGAATGGTGTGGTCGATCAGCTCGATGTTGCCGGCGTTCTCGTCGAGGGCGACCTGGGTCCAGATGGGCGGCGAATCCTGCAGGTTGCGCCTGGCGGTAGCCAGGAACGCGGGCAGCTTCTCGAGGCGCGCGACGATGTGCCGCATCCGCACCGGCGCGGGCGCGTACTCCAGGACGTAGGGCGAGAACATCGCGTTCCCGGCGGATTCGACGTACAGGGTAGGGTTGTGCCGGTAGCTTTGGATGTGGTCCAGCTCCAGGAGCGCCAGCTCGATCTGGTCGAGCACGATGCCGTAGTCCACGCGATCCTCGGCCCCCCATGCTGCCGAATTCAGCTTCGCAAGCCGCTCCTGGAAGCCGCGGTAGAAGCGGCGCTGCGCCTCGAGCGCTTCCGGGCTGAAATCGTCGAGCATCTCGTCCAGGTTCTTGCCGGGGCGCTGGTGGCATCCGGCGGCGGTCGCGGAAACCGGCGAGAACTCGAGCGTCGAGTAAACGAACTCCTCCGCCAGCGGGCCGAACTCTTCCGGAGCGCGCGCGCCGTGGCAGCCGCCCAGAGCCAGCATGGCCAGCCCCGTGAATGCAAGGTGTCGTATCACGCTATAATCTTCTCTCAGGCCAATGCAAATTAAAAGAGCCATCCCACTGGCCGCGTTGGCCGTCCTTCTGGCCGCCTGTTCCAGGAAACCACGGCCTCCCCAGGACCTTTCGGTCACCTTCTTTAACGTGGGGCAGGCCGATGCCACGCTGATTCGCACTCCCGAAAACGAGACGATTGTCGTGGATACCGGCCACAACGGCCAGATCGCCGAGCTGCTGCGCAAGGAAGGGATCGCCAGCATCGATCTGGTGGTGCTCAGCAATGCCCACGCGGACCACACCGGGGGCCTGACCGCCATTCTGGACTCTTTCCCGGTCCACGAAATCTGGTATTCCGGGCTGGACTACACTCGGGAGCAGCGCGCCGTGATCGAGCGCGCCGAGCGCTACGAGGCAGTCACCGCCGGCGCACAGAAGCGATTCGCCAAGCTGACCCTGGACGTGCTCCACCCCGAGTCCCTGCCGCTTCGCCCCCGCGACAGTTCGGTGAACAACCACTCGCTGGTGCTCAAAGCGGCCTATCCGGCGGCCCACTACCTCTTTCCCGGCGATTGCGAGGAGGAGTGCTGGGAGTCGCTGTTCCGGTTCCATCGCTCGGACCTGGCCGCCGACGTGCTGAAGGCCGCCTACCACGGCGCGGAGACGGGCACCAGTTTGAACGTCCTGGCGAGCGTGCGGCCCAAGACCCTGGTGATCTCCTGCGGCCGCGGCAACGAGTTCGGCCAGCCCAGCCCCGTCGTGCTGGATTTGGCCGGCCAACGGGGCGCCCGAGTCCTTCGCACCGACGAACAGGGCACGATTCGCTGCCTGGGAACGGCCTGCCAGCCGGGCCGATAGCGCGCCGCGGACCGCCTTCGGCGATAACCATACCTGTTAGGACTTTTCTGCCGGCGTTGCATAATTGTTGCAGGGGGAATCTATGCGAACACTTCTGCTCTGCCTTCTGGCGACAGCCGCCGTCGCTCTGGCCCAAGACAATCCGCTCAGCGCATTCAATAAGCGCGTCTACGGAAGGGTGGAGGGCGTACTGCTCCGCTCAGCCGAGAAAATGCCCGAGGAGAATTACAGCTTCAAGCCCACGCAGGCGGTCCGCAGCTTCGGCCAGATCCTGGGACACGTGGCCGACGCCCAGTACATGTTTTGTTCCATCGCACTGGGCGAGAAGAACCCCGCCCCGAAGATCGAGGAGACCAAAACCTCGAAAGCCGATCTGACGGCCGCTCTCAAGGACGCCTTCGCCTACTGCGACAAGGCTTACGACGGCATGACCGACGCGTCCGCCGTTCAAACGGTGAAGCTCTTCGGAGCCGACACGCCGAAACTGGGCGTGCTGACGATCAACAACATGCATATGATGGAACACTACGGCAACCTGGTCACCTACATGCGGCTGAAGAACATCGTGCCGCCGAGCAGCGAGCCGGCGCCCCAGCCACAGCCGAAGAAATAGTGGGCCCTCGGGCCGGCGGCTGGCCGGCCCGGACTTCACTCGCGAACCTGCTGCCGCCCGTTATCGAACGTCGTGCACTACCATCCCGGATGGTCCATAGAACTGTGTACTCGTCTCTTGACGTGGTACACAAAATCGTGTACCGTTGAGGAGTGAGGAGCGGCGAGCTGAGACGGTGGCTCAAGAACCAAGGCTGCGCCTTCGAGGAACGCAGAAAGCACACCAAGATAACGCTCGGAGACAAAGCGACCTACCTCCCTCGCCACCCGGGAATGGAATTGAACACCAAGACCATGCGAACGATCCTCAAGGAGCTTGGTCTGACGAAGGAGTAGAAAACACCGTGTTCCAGTACCCAGCCAACTTCGATCCCGACCCTAAGGACGGCAGCCTCACCGTGACCTTTCCGGACTTCGGCTACGGTGTCACCCAGGGGAAGACGCTCGCGGAAGCCGAGGACATGGCGTCCGATCTGCTGACCTGCCTGATGATGGATTGCATGGAAAAGAGGACGGACTTCCCCAAACCCGGCAGACTGCGTGGCAAGAACGTCCGCCTGGTCTCTCCTCCAGCGCTTCAAGACGCGAAGGCCACGCTGTACGAGGCCTTGCGGAGGAGCGGCGTGAAGAAGACGGAACTGGCGCGGCGTCTCGGCTGCCGCAAGTCGCAAATCGACAGGTTGCTGAGCTTCAAGAACTCAACCCGCATGGAGCACATCGAAGCGGCCTTCCGCGCCCTGGGAAAGCGCCTCACCGTTCAAGTCCGCAACGCCGCCTGATGGGCCGCCCAGCGCGCTTCGTGCCGGGCGAAGCCCCGGATCAGCCTTCCTTGAGGAGCTCGAGGAAGGCGCGGGCGGCGTGGCTGAGGACGCGGCGCGCGGGATAAACCAGGCGGATGTGGCGCTCGACGCGCAGCTCCTTCACCTCCACCTCGCAGAGCAGCTTCTGGCCCAGCTCCTGCTCGACGCACATGCGCGGCAGGAAGGCCACGCCNNACCGTGTCGCGGTAGGGCGATACCACGTTGTGCGCGATGAAGGTCTCCATGCCCAGCTCGGCCAGGGCCACCGACTTGCGCCGGGCGAAGCGGTGTTTGGGAGAAACCACGAACGCCAGGTGGTCGTTGTAGATCACGCTCGAAACCAGCCGCTCGTCGCGCGGATCGTAGCTGATGACGCCCAGTTCCAGGTCGCCGTCGATCAACTGGCCCGGCACTTTGCTGGACAGGCAGCGGCGCACCTGCACCATCACTTTGGGATACAGCCGCCGGTACTGCTCGATGTGCTGGAGCAGATACAGCGCCGTGGACTCGTTGGCCCCGATCACCAGGCGGCCGGCGGCGTTGTCCTTCAGCTCGGCCAGGGCGTTTTCGAGGTCGCGGGACAGATTCTCGAAGCGCCGCGCGTGCTCGGCCACGATGCGCCCGGCGTCGGTCAGCAGGAGGTGCTTGCCGCTGCGGTCGATGAGCCGCTCGCCCAGTTCGTTCTCCAGGCGCTGTATGGCCAGGGAAATCGCGGGCTGGGTGCGGAGCAGCTTGCCGGCGGCGCGGGAGAAGCTCTTCTCGGCGGCGACGGTGAGGAAGGTGTTAAGGAGGTAGAGTTCCATATAAACCACACTTATGTTATCACTGCGCATAATGGAGATCAAGAAAACTATCAATTTGCCAAATCATACCCTCCTGCCGCATACTAGCCCTAAGCTCGTTGCCGGAGAAACAGGCCGGCCGCGGGCCACATCCCCCAAAGCGCGGGCGGAAACTCATGAACGATCGCGTATATATCTTCGACACGACCCTCCGGGACGGCGAACAGTCGCCCGGTTGCAGCATGACAGTACCCGAGAAAGTCCAGATGGCTCACCAGTTGGTGGAGCTAGGCGTCGATTACCTCGAAGCCGGGTTCCCGATCGCCTCGGAAGGCGATTTCCAGGCCGTTGACGCGGTGAGCCGGGAGTTCCCGTCGGTGCGGGTGGCGGCACTCGCCAGGGCCTGCACCATGGACGTCGAACGGGCCGCCCGCGCTTTGGAACACGCGAAGAGACCGCGCATTCACACGTTTATCGCAACCAGCGATATCCATCTCAAGCACAAGCTCCACAAGAGCCGCGAGCAGGTTCTGGCCCAGGCCGTGGCGGCGGTGGAACTGTCGCGCCGCTACGCCGAGGACGTCGAGTTTTCGGCCGAGGACGCGACGCGGACGGATCCGGCATTTTTGGAAGAGATTTCGAAGGCGGTGGTGGCGGCCGGGGCGAACACAGTGAATCTGCCGGACACGGTGGGCTACTCGGTTCCGGTGGAGTTCGGCGAGTTCATCGGGCGGGTGGCCCGGGCGCTGGGCGACACGGCCATCGTAAGCGTACACTGCCACAACGATCTGGGCCTGGCGACGGCGAATTCGCTGGCCGGGGTGCTGGCCGGGGCGCGGCAGATCGAGTGTACCATCAACGGCATCGGGGAGCGGGCGGGCAACTGCGCGCTCGAAGAAGCGGTGATGGCGATCAAGACGCGCCAGGACATGCTGCCGTTCGATACCGGCGTGGCCACCGAGCATCTGTATCCGGCCAGCCAACTGCTGGCCAGCCTGATCGCCTTCGGCCCGCAGCCCAACAAGGCCATCGTGGGCGGCAACGCCTTCGCGCACGAAGCGGGCATCCACCAGGACGGCTACCTCAAAGAGCGCAGCACTTACGAGATCATGGACCCGCGCTCGGTGGGAGTTCCGGAGAGCCGGCTGATCCTGGGCAAGCACAGCGGGCGGCACGCGCTGAACCAGCGCTGCGCGAGCCTGGGCTACACGCTCTCGAAAGCGGAGCTGGACGGCGTCTACGAGCGCTTCATCACGCTGGCGGACCGCAAGAAGGGCGTGCTCAACGAGGAGATTGTGGCGATTCTCGAAGAGCGCCTGGCGGACGCGGCCGCGGCGGAATAGCTCTCGGCGCGTAGATCCTCGCGAGCGGCACTCGCTATACTGGTTTTTCCACGATGAAACTCAACGTACTCGTTCTCCCTGGAGACGGCATTGGCGTCGAGGTGACGCGCGAGGCCGTCCGCGTGCTCGAGCGCGCCGCGCAGAAACACGGCCACGCACTGAGCCTGACCGAAGGACTCCTGGGCGGCATCGCCATCCACCAGACCGGCCATCCGCTGCCCGAGGAGACGCTGCGTCTGGCGCTCGCCGCCGACGCCACGCTGATGGGCGCGGTGGGCCTGCCCGAGTTCGACCAGATGCCCCCCAGCCAGCGGCCCGAAGCCGGGTTGCTGGGTTTGCGCCAGGCGCTGGGCGTGTACGCCAACCTGCGTC
>PMEV01000438.1:164-6803 GCA_003154855.1 Bryobacterales bacterium | reverse complement strand
GTCCCAGCGGGCGGCCAACCGCTGGAAGGCGAGGGCCGCCGGCAGCGCTTCTTCGAGTTCCGCGGAACGCGGGACCAAGCCCACCAGCGCGGGAGCGGAGACTTTGAGCGCGCCCAATTGCGTGCGGCCGGTGCCGGACCAGGGCGGGCTTTGGTCCAGCGTGTGCCAGGCTTGGATGGCCTCCGAGTGCGCGTGTCTGGGCCGGGCCAGAGGGAACCTGGCGCCAGCGGCGGGCTTGAAGCCGGCGGCAACTTGCCGGGGAGCGTGGAACTCCAGGCCGCCCAGGATGCCGGTGCTCGAGATCGCCAGGGGATGGATGGGCGAAAGCCCGAACTCCGGCGCGTGGATTTCGTCGCTCAAGGAGATCGGGGCGGCCACCCGGTGAGCGTCGCTCAGCGCAGCGGCGCCCAGCAGCCGGGCCGGCGCGGGGGGTTCGAGGTCCCGATTGGCGACGTCCAGGCGGGCGGAGATTCCAGTATCGAAGCCAGGCAGCCCGACCGGCTGCGCCAGGATCTCAGCGCTGGTTTTCCAGGGCGCTTGGGGCGCGCCGCGGAACACCGCTGGAGGCACCGTAGCCGCCGGCACAGCCTGCAACTGGTGCGATACCTCCGCATCGGCGGTAGCCGGCTGGATTGGCTCGGCCAGCGGGAACGCGGTCTGGGTGGCGAGCGGCGAAGCCTTGAGGGGCGCTTTCGGCAACGGGCGATCCAGCGTCTCCAGACCGCTCAGCGAAACCACCATCGACACGCCGATGGCGTCGGCCCCCGATTCGGAGACCAGCACTTCGTTCCGCGGGAAAGCAGTCCAACCCAGGGAGTGTGTGTTCAAAATCCAGGCGGCGGCGCGAACCCCCAGCCGGGCAGGCTCTCCGGCGGCCAGAGAAAGCGTAGCGGAGAACGCGATGGGCGCCGGCAACTCCGTCGAAAGTCTCCTCGAGAGAAACCCGGCCGGCGGGTGCGGAAGCGCCCGGATGGGCACAGCCACCAGAGGAGCCTGGAAAGCCGGCGTCGTACCCAGCAGGTGTTCTCTGTCGGGGGAGCCCAGCTCCGGCAGGTTCGCTTCGTGGATGGGCAGATCCTGGCGCAAACTGTCCGCGGAATGGAGTTCCCGCACCGTCGGTGTGACGCTGGTGGGGAGGATGGCCATCTCCTCCAAACTGTGCCGCGCCCTGGGAGCGGCCAGACCCAGCATGGACAGGTCCGCGGCGGGCATCTCCGCCTGGGGCAGGGCGCGCGGCTGAGCCGGTCTCTTACGTACCGCCGGGGTACCGAACCATTGCAGATCCGAGCTCGGAACGGCCACTCGTTCAGCCAGCGCCAGCGCCTCGGCGGCGAGCTGAGGATCGGCGGGGGCCGGAAGGCTGGGAGTGAAGTCCGCCAGGCCTGGCGGAAGCGTGCCGGCGATGGGCTTGGGGGGGCCAAAGACACCTACCGCAGGCGCCAGGAAGTTGCTCTTGGCCAGCGTGCCGTCGCTCAGCAGCAGGATCTCGGACTCCCGGTTCACGGGACCCAAGCTCAGCAGGCTGGACTTGGGCCGCATTGCCAGAACCGCGTGGCTGGGAGCGTAATCCGCCTTCGGCACTCGCACTTCAGTTCCGCGAGGGGCGTCGATATTCTGCGGCTCGGGAGCGAAATCCGGTCCTGGAGCGATCACTCGCAGGGGCCGCCCCGTTTTCGCCACAGGCTCGGTGGCGCCGGGGATGGTCTGGGGAACCGGTACGCTGCACTCGAGAACCGGCGTCGCCACGGGAAGCACGTGAATCGGATTCGCCAGGGACACTGGCACGCGGCCGCCCGCAAGCCGGGGCGCGGCGGAGCGGGCGACCGGAAGCGGAGGACTCGGCGAGAAATCGCTGGCGCCAATCTCCAACCGGAGCGCGGGCTCGGGCGCCTGCGGGCGCAGAGTGGTCACCTGGAACGAGGCTGGCGCGGAGGCCCGGGCCGAGGCTCGGGCAATCGGCAGCGGCAAAACCGGCCTGAGCTGGCCGGCGGCTGAGAGGGGCGCCAACTCCAGCAGTCCTGGCAACGCCGGCGCCACGCTCCAAGCGGGAAGCAGCAGCTCAAAGGAGGAGGCGTCTATGGAGAACTGGCCGGCCCCCAGGTATCCCGATCGCTTTCCTGGCACGGAACCAGGCAACCCTAGAGCCAGGTAGGTTGCATCGAGGGGAACGCCCGCGAATCTGGCGCCCACCGCGACGGATTCAGGCAGTGACGGTTCGGCAGCCAGGAACAGCGGAGGTTCGTACCAAACTCCAGCGTCTTGCACCCGCAGTTGGGTGAGCGGCGCCGGTTGTGCTAACCGGATCAGAGTCGCACCGCCGGGCAGCGTGCCGGCCGCCGGCGATCTTGACACGCCGCCCCAGGGCAGACTGACGGCCTGGAGGGTGGGAGCGACCTGCGCGAGCGCAAATCGGGCGTTTTCGAGGGCCCGCACGGCTTTGGGCGACTCCAGGCGCAGGTGAGGAACTTCCCGTGGTGCGAAGATTGCCCCGAAGTCCGGTCCTGGCAGGTACCCGGCAGGCGGAAGCAGAGTCCGGCCCCGAAACGCGGCCGCCTCTTGCAGCCGGGTCATGGACGGGCCCACCCGGCGGGTCCCCGCGGCCTGTGGCGAGACGCCGGGGACAATCTCCGCGGGAGCGAGCGCGGCGGCGCCGGTCCAGACCGAGGACCACGGGATGGTCGGCCGCGGAGCGCGCCTGGGTGCGGGCAGCGTCTGCACGACGGGGTGGAGTCCAAAAGCTTGCGGAATCTCCGGAATCCAGCCGCCCACCAGTCTTTCGAGGGCGGAGGTGCTGACGGGAGCCACCCTGGTGAGGTTCGCTTCGGGCAGCCACAAGCCCGGTTGTGCAAAGCGGGCTGCCTGGAGGTCGCCCCGCGCCGCAGCCTTAAGGTTCACGGTGACCGGCCTGTCGGGCGGCAGGAGACTGCCGGCGGGCATCCTCTCAGGCGCCACGGCTTTCTGGGGGCGCTGGGGAAGACGGACGTCCCCGCCCAGGAACTCGGGAGGATGCTCGGCGAACAATTCCGCCGCCATCGGCAGGAAGTGGGGTTTTGCGTAACTCCGGTCCAGGTCTCCAGAAGGAAACGCCGGACGGGGCTTATAGTAGCTGGCGCTGGCAAGACTAACCCGCGTGCGGCTAGCGACCAAGGCGGCGATCACCGCCCGCAGCTCGGGCGGGCCAGGCACGGGGGCGGGGCGCTCCGGATAGGGGAGCAAAGTCCCGGCGCCCGGGCCACCAGCCGCAATATTCGGGGGCCACTTGCGCCCGTAAGCAAGCCGCAGCGCGGGGGCGGCAAAGCCTCTTCTGGAATAGGAAGCGGCCATCGGTATCGAGCGGCCGGGCCTCTTCAGCCTGTTCTGGTCGAACTTGGGCCACACCGGGCCGCCCCGCCTCATAGAAGGACTGAGCCAAGCTGTCGAGAGCCGGCCCAGCGCGAATCCCTCGGACTGCCATTCAGCCGCGCCGCCCATCAGCAGGAAAACTTCGGGGGAGCAGGCTTCCAGGTAATGCAGGACGAAGTCGGCCTCGAATTTCGGCTCGGGTACCACCGGTGGAGGAGGAGGCGGCGGGGNNGGGGGGGGGCGGCACGATGATAGGTTCATGGTGCTTGGGAGCGAAGATCGGGCGCTCCTCCCGAACTGGGGATCGCCGTTGCTCCGGGAACGGCGTGGTGCGCGCTTCCGGAGCCGGGAACGAGGGTTCGGCCGCCGGGAATGGGGGTACCATCTCCGGATGGCGCCGCGCCGTGCGGCCCAACTGCTCCTGGGAATCCACCAGGCGGTTGAGCGCCATCTTGGTCAGATCGTGGTACTTCTTCCGATGGTCATCCGAGCAGAAGTCCGCATCGGTGAGCTGTCGAACTAACGAGACTCGCTTCCCGCAGTAGAAACAGGGCACGCGCCCATTCCCTTCCGCTCAATTATAGGGAGGTAGTGCGTGGTTTTTCCAGCTAAATCAATCATTTCAAGTGGCTGTAGGGAGGCGCTCCGGCGCGCGGTCAGGCGGAATCGGGCTTCCAGGTCATGGGCCGTAGGGACCAAGGAACCATTACTTTTGTCAACCCCCCAATCATGCCCTTCGTTGATGTTCCCCCTGAGGCGCCGTTCTCTCCGCCCTAGCGGTCGCAACCGGTTCCTGTAGCGATGCAGTTCCCCTCGTTTTCCGGCTGCGGAAGGGCTAGAGTTGTAAAAGACAGTCCTAGTACTCTTATCACTCGGATGCTACCTGTTTTGCTAACCTCTTCGGGCCGGGGGCGGCGCGGTTTCACCGATTTCGGGCGCTACAATGGGGCCATGGCGCTCGCAGCCGGCCTGATCGTGGTGGGGCTGCTGGTGCTTTGGGCGCTGATCCTGCGCCGGCGCCCCTGAAGTCCGGGCGACGACGGGCTACAGCTCGGGCGGGAGGCTGAGGGCGGCCTTGGCCAGGGCCCTCTTGAGCAGGTCCGCGGCCTGGTACTCGCCCAGTCCGCGGGAGATGGACAGCTCGGTGACCAGCAGGTGCCGGGCGCGGTCGAGCATCCTCTTCTCGCCAAACGAGAGCGGCTTCTCCCGCTGTTGCAGGAGTAGGCTCTTCAGGACTTCCGCGACGACTAGCAGCCCGCCGCCGCGCATCTTCTCGGTGTTTTCCCGGAAGCGGGTCTTCCAATCGCGGCGGCACGCGCAGTTTCCTTGCGCGAGGAACGAGAGCACCCGCGCGAGCT
Organism: Bryobacterales bacterium; assembly: GCA_003154855.1. Lineage (GTDB taxonomy): Bacteria > Acidobacteriota > Terriglobia > Bryobacterales > Bryobacteraceae > Fen-330. Next base: position 2,103 of record PMEV01000438.1, on the reverse strand, counting down.
CGCCATGGGTGGTGAGCTTGCGCAGCCCGACGTGCGCCACGCGGGAGAAGGGGACCATCACGGTCATGCGGGCTTCGCTGAGGCGGAGCAGGTAGAAGCTCTCGACCTGGGTTCCGAAGGAGCGGCTGCTGATGTTCTCGATGGTCCCGATGCCCTGGCTGGGGTAAACCACCTTTTCCCCGAGCCGGAAGGTCATGCGTGGGCTAGGGGCGTACACCTCAGAACAGTTGGCAGTTCCAAACATGCGGTTCTGCAAACAGAAGCTTATGCCGTAATCGGTCAGAAGTCAACAGTAAAAGGGCGGCGAAGTCTCGACAAATCAATGGATCACAAGGAAATCTAGTAAATGCATCTTAATAATCCGCGGCGTCAGAACGCGGGTCCTGAAGGAGGAAACCACCAGACCCGGCGCCACCACGCCCAGGTGGTGCTTAAATGGCCGGCGTGGAGGCGAGCGCGGGGCGCAGCACGCCAGCCACAGCCTGCGCCATCTCGGCGGTACTGGAGGCGCCTCCCATATCGTAGGTGCGCACCAAGCCCTGGAGTACCACCTCCGCCACTGCCTGTTGGATTTGGGCGGCTTTCTCCTTTTCGCCCAGCCAGTCCAGCATCATCCTGGCGGCCAGGATCGAGGCCAGCGGGTTCACCTTGTTCCGGCCGGCGTACTTGGGCGCGGAGCCGTGTGTAGGCTCGAAGACCGCGTAGCGGTCGCCGATGTTGCCGCTGTAGGCGAAGCCCATGCCGCCGACCATTTGCGCGCACAGGTCGGAGAGGATGTCGCCGAACAGGTTGGTGGTGACGATGACGTCGTAACTGAAAGGATTCTTGAGCAGCCACATGGCCATGGCATCCACGTTGGCGTGGTCGAATTCGATTTGGGGATACCGGGCGGCCACCTCGCGGGCGACTTCCAGGAAAAGGCCGCAAGTAGCGCGCAGGACGTTGGCCTTATGGACGGCAGTCACCTTGCGCCGGTGGTTGCGCACGGCGTACTCGAAGGCGGCCCGCACAATGCGCTCGCTCCCCTTGCGGGTAATGCTGCGCAGGGAGAGAGCGGCGTCGGGCGGGATGCGCGACATGGCTCGTTCGTGGGTAAAAGACTCCGGCACGCGCGTGAATTCGACCCCGATATACATGCCTTCGGTGTTCTCGCGGAAAATCGCCAGGTCGATGCCCTCGCGGTAATTGAGCGGGTTTCCGGGGAAGGCCACGGTGGGCCGCAGGCAGACGTAGAGATCCAGCAACTGGCGCATGCGGACGATGGGGCTGCGGTAGATCAGGCAGCGGCCCTGGAGGTGCGGCGCCAGCTCGCGCTCGGCCTCCGGCGCCGGTTTGGAAGTGATGGCGCCGAAGAAGGCGCAATCGGTGGAGCGCAGCAGCTCGACCGTCCGCTCGGGGAGAGCTTCGCCCTCCTGTCGCCAGAACTCCCAGCCGATATCTCCGGGCAGATACTCGGCTTGAAACCCGGCGGCATCGAGAACCAGCCGGGCGGCATCGCAAACTTCCGGACCGATGCCGTCTCCCGGCAACCAGGCGATTCGATGCATAGAAAGGCTCCTTGCTTGGCGCGTCGCGGCGGCGGTCAGTAGCCGTGTTTGCGCTTCAGATATGGTATCAGTCCTCCGGCTTCGAGCAACTCGACGGCCTGTTGATCCAGTGGGGCGGCCGGGTAGGACTCCTCGGTGCGCAGATTGACGATGCGGCCGGCGGCGAGATCGACGATCAGCTCGTCTCCGGGCGCAACGCTAGCGGCCGCCCGGGGAGAGACCACCACGGGCAATCCGAGGTTGATCGAGTTGCGGAAGAAGATGCGCGCGAAGGAGGAGGCAATCACCGCGCCGCAGCCCGCCAGCTTGATGGCCGAGGTGGCCTGCTCGCGGCTGGAGCCGCATCCGAAATTCCTGCCCGCGACTAGGAAATCGCCGGCTCCGAGCTGGCC
>PMEV01000438.1:0-123 GCA_003154855.1 Bryobacterales bacterium | reverse complement strand
TAGATGAGGTCCGTGTCGATGTGATCCCCGAGTTTCACGGCGACCTTCCCGCGCCTGGCGCTCATGCCGCCACCCCCTTATGAATGTCCCCCGGATGCGCGATGTGGCCGGCCACCGCGGAGG
>PMEV01000154.1:2566-4068 GCA_003154855.1 Bryobacterales bacterium | reverse complement strand
TCGACCGCCTGCAGCGGCAGTTTGCGCTGGCCAGCCAGCAAGCCTCTCTCGGAAACACCCGGGCCGGGCAATCCGCCGCCCTCGGATCCATCGCTCTGGACTCCGCACAAAAGCTCTTGCCTCCGAAAACCACGTTGCTCGAATACGCGTTCCTTCGGGATGGGATTACGGCTTTTGTGGTCACCCGGTCCGGCGCAAGACAGTTTCACTGGCAGTTGGATCTGGGAGAGCTGGAACAAAAAGTGAAAGCGGAATTACTGCCGGCGCTGTCCGACGAGCGTTTCCAGGATGCCGACGTCTACGCAGCGCTGGCCGCGGTATCCCGACTGTTGATGGATCCGGTGGCGAAGAGCCTGCTTGGTGGAAACCGGCGCTTGATCATCGTCCCGACGGGCTACCTGAACTACTTGCCCTTTGAAGCGCTGAAGCTTCCGGATGGCCGATCGATGATCGACGCATTCACCATCAGCTACCTGCCGTCGGCCTCCGTTCTCCAGTTCCTGAGTGCGCAAAAGCCTTTACCGGGCAGCCTGTTTCTTGGCGCCATCGGCAACGTGAGTGTGGAAGGAGCGGACGCGCTGCCCGGCACGCTGACCGAGGTCGACGCTATCTCGAGGATCGAGCCCGGCGCCACGCGGGTAACCGACAAGGATTTCACCCATGATGCCCTCCGGGACGCCCTGACCCGGTATGATGCCGTTCATTTTGCGACCCACGGAAATCTCGATTCCAACGCGCCTCTTTTTTCCGCACTGCTGACGAGCCCCGGCGCGCACCAACCATCGCGGCTCTTTCTTTACGAGATTCAAGCGCTGAAGCTCCAAGCGCGGCTGGTGGTTCTCAGCGCCTGCCAGACGGGAAAGGGGCGCTCGCTGCGTGGCGACGAGGTTGCCGGGTTCACTCGCACCCTTCTACTCGCCGGAGCGGATACGGTGGTGGCGAGCCTTTGGCATGTGAGCGATGAATCCACCGCCCAACTTATGGTGGGGTTCTATCGATCGCTTCGAGCGGGCCAACCCACCGCCGCCGCGATGCGCTCGGCCATCCTGGCTGTGCGCAAGAAGTTCCCGCATCCCAGGTACTGGGCGGCCTTCGTCGTGACGGGAGTTTAGAAGCTGTCATACTACACTTGGAATCGATGAAACGAAGCCACCCACTCCCGCCAGGCCGCGCCTTCTTCTATTTGGCGTTGCTGGCCGCGAGCGCACTCTGCGCTTCCGGTCCCGACCCGGATGGATGGGTGATGGCGGTCGGCCAGTGGACTCGCGACGGCCATCCCCTCAATCGGTACGATGCGGTGCTTGCCAAGGACAAACTGCAGGGGATCTCGGGGGACATCGTGGTGGCCCTCAAGGACGGGCAACCGCCGCATACGTATCATTGCGACAAGCTCCCATGTACGGTCACCCTTCCCGAATTTCGGCCCGCTCCGGATTCCTTGCTCGCCAGGCTAGGGCGCGCTTTTGGCGAACTCGCCAGCCACCGCGGCAAGCACAGCGGGA
>PMEV01000154.1:0-2545 GCA_003154855.1 Bryobacterales bacterium | reverse complement strand
GGGCATCTATGAGTTGACGATGACATCGCCGGAAGGCGAGAGCCTGGGTAGCGTGGCTGTTCTGGTGGCGAATGCGGCGGATTATCCCGCCAAGCGCCGGTCGTTCGAAGCCAGCGTGCAATCGCTGCCGCGGGATCTCGATCGGGCGACGCTCGACGCTTTCCTGAACGCGCTGCTCTTTGACGTCGGAAGCCCTTCCCAATGAGAAAGAGATCCCGCCGTCGCAAGTTCTGGCGATATTTCGGGGTTGGCCTGTGTTGGATGGCGTTTACCAGCGGAGTTCATGAGTTAACCCTTCGAACCTGGCTGGTCCAGCGCCTGGAAACGGCGAATCTGGATGCTTTGTTTGCCGGCAAACAATGGACGGTGTCTCCGGATGTCGTTGTCGTTTCGATCACCGATGACGATTACCAAACGGTGTTCGGAGGAATCAGCCCCCTGAACCCCGGCAAGCTGATGGACGCGAGCGATGCCATCCTGGCGGAGGATCCAAGAGCGCTGGGGGTAGACTTCGACACATCCGCCTGGGCCGGGCCGCCCGCCAAATACGCTGGAAAGCGCATCGTTTGGGCGCGCGAAGCTCTGGGAGAACCCGGGAGCCTCTCCATGGGCAAGGTGCTCGGTGGAACCGAAAGCGCCTGTTATGGCGTGCCGGCCTACCTTCCCGATCAGGACGGCGTCGTGCGCGAGTACCAGGAGTTCATCCAGGGGGCAGACCGTCAATACTATCCGTCGGTGGCGTTCAATCTGGTCGAAGTGTCCCAGAGAGGCCCGAAAGCGTGCCGTATGGCGTTGCCGGCTCTGCCTCGAAACCAATCCGCCGAAGCGGCAAAGGTTAACTTCCGCGGACCCAGAAATGCCTTCGATCATCTCTCCATCGGCACTCTGCCGACCCTCAAGGACTTGCTGGCGGGAGCCCCCAGACCGCTGCACGGCAAGATTGTTCTCCTCGGTGGAGCCTATCGCGCGGCCCGCGACGCTTACCCTACCCCATTCCATTATCTGGATGGCGTGGACATTGTCGCCAACACCGTCGACATGAACCTCCCCGGGAANNAATTGACCGGCATGCCGGCGTGGCTCAACGTGGCGGGCTACCTCGAGGGCATCGTGCTACTGGCGGGACTCTATTTTGTCTCCCGCACATGGAGCCTGCTCATCGGTGTGCTCCTCGGGCCGGTTTACGCGCTTCTGGTCAACTGGCTGGCGTTTCAATGGGCGGGGATGTTCCTCAGTTTCGTGCCGTGTTTCGTCGGCATTATGATCCATGAAATCGTCGAGCACACCACCGAGTATCGTCGGCTGCAAAGGGAGAATCGCGAACTCCGTGAGCGGATGAACCGTTTGATGGCGGCCGCAACGATTCCGTCGAACCCGTCCCATGGTGAAGGCTGAGGGGTGCCCGAATTATCCGGCACGCAATCTAAAAAAGATCGGCGACAGCCTCTTTCCGTGTTACAATCGGTCGTCCCATGAAGATAAGATTCGTTGTCCTCGTGTGTGTCCTTGCCCATTGTGTAGTCGGCGCTTTTGCGCAAAGCGGAGCCGGCGCTAAGTTTGGTGCGAGAGATCCCCGTACTTGTACCTCACGAAATTNNTGGTAAACTACGCATGGGGCCCCGGTGCTCTAACTCTAGTTACCGACGTTACCGTTGAAGTGGGCAAGGGCCGGCCCTTCAACATTGCGCTCGACTCATTTCCCGGTATTGATCCGACGCAGACAATCTATCCCATCCGCGGCAGGTATACATTTTGGAACTGCGGCGAATTGGGTAAGGATGGGAATGAGCCTGGCCACAGCTGCCTCAACAAAAATCAACACGACAACGCCGAGGGGATCTGCTATAAGGATTCGTTTGCCGACTGGCACTGCAAGTTCCTGGGGAAGACTCAGACTTTCACAAATGCGTGCCCAGGCACGGGTGGGGCGACGGCTTGTAGGATTCCCCCTCCGGCCGGGTATTGAACAGGAGCGCGCCGCTAACGGGAATCGAAACCGCAACGGCCACTTCCCTATCTCATCGATTCTGTTAGGGCAGCGAAAGGCGTCGCGGTACCCGCTATCGCCCTGTATCGATGGCGCGGCTGCACGATGGCTGCACGCCGACCAGGAGTTGGGCGCAGCACCGTTTTGCCGCCGGGAGCCACGCAGTCCGCAGGAGGTCGACCGGCCGTATCTGCCGGTCAGACACGCTGAGCAGGGTCGTTCGTCACCGCGCGGGCTTCGGCGTTGGAGCCCGGCGTAACTCCGAACAGGCGGGGGGCCCNNGATTCGGCACACTCAGAGAGAGTGCGTGGGCGCCGCAGAACTCGGCCATCCCGCTGGCCTCGTACGCAGAGGCGTCATTTCACGTGTCGAATTTCGCGTTTGGGGATTGCACGTTGCCCCGCATTACTCAACGCCGCCACCTTCCCCCGCAGAAGCTGGTTCTAAGTTATTGAAACTAAAGCTAGAGGGGAAACAACGAAGAGGGAGAACAGTGATTTGATGGATCGCTACTAAGTCTTTTGGGTACAATAATCAATGGCGGAGAGAGAGGGATTC
>PMEV01000434.1:3151-14206 GCA_003154855.1 Bryobacterales bacterium | reverse complement strand
CCGGCATCGTCCCGCCGCAGTGGGCTTGCAGCGGCTGCACCGCTTGGGCCCCCAGCGCTCCCAGGTTGGCTACCGTAGTTGTTGCGCCTGGGATTCGGGCTCGCTTATTGCGCCGGCCTCCAGTTCCTCCTCTAGCTCCGTTCTTTGGTTCTTCGGCCCTTCGCTCCACCCGCGTTACCGGGCTTCCTTGCTACTACGGCCTGTGCTGACTTCTCCTCCGCTCTCACGGAGGAGATCTCCCCAGGTAAGGTGCAGAATCTGTCCCCTCGCGCCGACTGGCTCTACCTGATGCGTCTTGACGACCTTTGGGCTTCGCTGTTCAGGGCCAGCTTGCCGCCCGCACCCGGCCTCGCTGCCAGTTCGTGTTCCTACGGTCGAGGGTTTGCCTCACGCTTCTTTCGGCTTCGTCTCGCGACTACGCCTTGCGCTTCGGCTACGGTTGCCGTCATCGGCTCCGATTGGCTCCTTTCATCCAACAAGATTCTGCCCATGCTGGGCACACCCTGCGGCGGCTTTTTAGCCGGCGTTCTTCGTCCCGTCGCGAAACGCCGGGCCGAAGCCTAGCGGCAGGATGAAATCCCGACCTCACAGCGGATTCCACCGGCTTCGCGAAGAAATAGCGTCGGTATCCGCTTCTGCGTCGCGCACCTCTGGATGGGGTTCCTGCAAATCCGGCCGGCCTTGGCGTGGTATACTTGCGTAATCACATCAGGGCGTCCACTCTAGGACGTCCGTCTGGGCCACCTGCGTAAACCATTGCTGTGGCGGCATTTCCATCGGGAGGACTTCGGGATTGAGAAGACTGATCATCTGGGCGGGCATACTGACGACGTGTTGTGTGCCCCTCTGCGCCCAGGGAATCCCTCACTCCCGGCGATGGAAGGACCCCCGGCTGGCCCGGCTGGTAGAGTTCTTCGATGCGTTGGGCAGCCCTGTGGGTGAGCTGGCGCCGGAGTTCCTGGCCGCCGCGGATCGTCACGCGCTGGATTGGCGGCTGCTGCCCAGCATCTCGGTGATCGAGTCGGGCGGAGGAAAGAACTTCAGCAAGAACAACATCTTCGGGTGGGGCTCGGCGAGGCGGGGCTTCGCCTCCATCCGTGGCAGCATCGATTGGGTAGCTTCCCGGCTTGCCCGTTCCAAGCTCTATAAGGGCAAGGACTTAGACGGAATACTCGCAACCTACAACCCGCGCCCCGGCTACCCTGCGCGCGTCAAGTCGGTCATGAGGCTCTTGGCGCCGGACCAACCGCTCGCGACCCGGGACGCGCTCAGCGCCCGGGTCAACCTAGGGAGCGAACCCCAAAAAGAAGCCCTCCGAGCACCAACACCGTAACTGCCAGCGCCAGGACCCACCGCAGAACACGCTGGGCGCGCGTTGTTTCCATGTTGGCGTCGCGCCTGATCTGGTCGTCTAAAGTTTCAAACATCTCAGCTCACCTCCCGATGGACAAGCACTTCGTCCGCTACCCGGATTACCGCCTCCATTCTAGACCTTAACTTATTAGAAAAACAGAGAAAAGTCGCTGCGCGCGACGGGTCTCGTACTGGTCCGGTGCTAGCGGTACCACCCTCCTTTTGAGGTGGCGGAGGCGGGCTAAAGCCCCATGCGTTCCAGCTTCCGGTAGAGCGTTTTGCGCTCGATCCCCAGTATCTTCGCCGCCCGGCTCTTGTTCCCGCCGGCCGCCGACAGCACCCGCCGGATCTGGTCCGTTTCGGTATCGGCCAGCGACTCAGTCCCCTGCTCGCGGGGTTCGCTGGAGGCGATGGCCTCCTTGACTGAAGCCTCGTCGATCCATCCTCCCGGTGCCAGGATGCTCAGCCGTTCCACCATGTGCTGCAACTGGCGCACGTTGCCCGGCCAGATGTGGTCCTGCATGGCCTTCAGCCCCGAAGTGGTGAGCCTGGTCTGCTGGCCGTAGCGGTGGTTGTATTTCTGCAGGAAGTACTGCACCAGCAGGGGCACGTCGCCCTTGCGCTCCCTCAACGGCGGCACCACGATGCGCACCACGTTGAGCCGGAACCACAAATCCTCGCGGAACGTGCCCTCGTCCACCTTCTGGCGAAGGTCCTGGTTGGTGGCTGCGATTACCCGCACGTCCACCACTTTTGAGCGCGGCGCTCCGACGGGGCGGATCTCCCGATCCTGCAGAAACCGCAGAAGCTTCAACTGGAAGTTCAACTCGACGTCGCCGATCTCATCCAGGAACACCGTTCCCCGGCTGGCCGCTTCGAAAACCCCGATGCGGTCCCGCTCGGCGCCCGTGAAGGCTCCGCGCATGGCCCCGAACAGCTCGCTCTCGAGCAGGCTGGGGGCGATGGAGCCGCAGTCCACGGCCACAAAGGGCTGGCTGGCCCGCGGGCTGTTGCGGTGGATCATCCGCGCGATCAGCTCCTTGCCGGTTCCGGTCTCGCCTTCCATGAGCACGGTGGCGTCGGTCGGGGCCACGCGAGAGACCACTTTGTAGATCTCAACCATCCCGGCCGAGCTGCCGATCATCTCCGATTCCGGCAGATCTTCGGTCTCGACCTCGTCCTCTCGATCCGCTCCCGACGCCGCGGCTTCGGCGCGCTTCACCGTCTCCACCATGCGTTCGAGCTCGAATGGCTTGGCGATGTAGTCGAAGGCCCCGCCGCGGGTCGCCGCCATCACGGTTTCCATGGTTCCGCGCGCGGTCATCAGGATCACCGCGCACTCGGGGTTATGCGCCCGCGCGGCCTCGAGAACGTCCAGGCCGGTGCGCTCGTCCAGATAGATGTCGGAAATCACCACCGGAAAATCGCCCGCACGCAGGCGCTCGATCGCCTCGCGGGTCGAAGAAACCGCATCCACCTCGTAGCCTTCGCACTCGAGGAGCGTCACGATCGTCGTGCGCACCGCCGCGTCGTCTTCCACCACCAGCACTCGCATCAAATATGACCTCTGTTATCCTTGACCGGTAACACCAGGGTAAAACAGGAACCGTTGCCTGGGGCGCTGGTCACCTCAATCCTGCCTCCGTGGTGCAGCACGATCTGCTCGACGATGGACAGCCCGATCCCGGTGCCCGCCTCGCCGGACTCGACCGCCCGACCGGTCCGGTAGAACTTCTGGAAAATCTTGCGCAACTCATGCTGCTCCATCCCGATTCCCTGGTCGCGCACCGCCAACCGCAAGTGCTGGCCGTCGGGCCGGCCCTCGACGGTCACCACGGTCTGTGCCGGTGAGTACTTTACCGCATTCGTGAGCAGGTTGTATATGGCGTACTCCATCAGCTCGCGGTCGCCGGTCAGCAGCGCATCGGCTACTTCGCCCACCTCGAACCGGATTTGCTTGCGTTCGGCCAGCGGCCGCGCCCGCCCCAGGCACGCTTCCAGCACCTGGCGCACCGGGAAAGTCTCCTGTTTTAGCTCCAGCTCGCCCGCCGAGAGCCGCTCCACGTTCAGGAAGGTCTCGATCATCCGCGCCAGCCGCTTGGACTCGGAATTGATCAGGTCGGCGATCTGCTTGCGCTTCTCCTCGCCCAGGTTGTAGCGGGTCATCAGCTCGCTGGAGCCCTGGATCGCGGTGAGCGGGGTTCGCATCTCGTGGGTCACGAAGTGCACGGCTTGCTGGTAGCGCGCCGTTTGCGCCTCGGATCGCCGCAATTGCCGGCGCACGGTCAGGAATTGGAACGCGCCCGCGCCCACCGTGGACAGCCAGGCGGCCGATACCGCTGCGAAATAGGGAAAGATCACGTCGTGCGCGAAAAGCCAGTAGGGCCCCAGGTGCGCGGCCACCAGCACCAGGCCGGCCAGCGCGTAGGCCTGCCACCCGCTACGAAAGGCGAAGGCGGCGACCCCGGCCAGGGCCAACAGGAAGCACCAACCCGCCACCTGGAGGTGCGAGGCGCTCACGAGCATCCGCCCTCCGGCCAGCGTGTCGAAGATGCTGGCGTGGATTTCGACTCCCGCGATCTTGCGCGCATCGGAGAGCGGCGTGATGTGCCGGTCCGGCGCCGCGGATTGCGCCGTGACTCCCACGAACACCACCCGGTTGCGGAAGCGCTCTGCCAGCTCGGGGTGGCTCTTCAACTCCCAGAACGTAACCCGCTCGGTGGGTTGGGCGCGATAGCGTATGCGGATGGCCCGCGACTCGTCCCAGCGCGCGGGAATCGTCAGCGCGCCCACTTGCAGGTCGTTGGGCGATTCGAGGATCTCCTTCACCCCGCGGCTCAGCCGGTAGGCTTCGAGCGCCAGCGCCCACCTGCGGTCTTGGCCCGCAACCTTCTCGAGGGGCGCCAGGCGGGTCACGCCGCCGGTGGTGGGATCGACATGGACGTGCCCCGAGGCGGCCGCCAGCCGGCGGAATCTGGGAAGCGCATCTTCCCACCGTCGGCCGTCGTCGATCATGTCGCAAGCCAGCACCAGGTTGGGCAGTTCGCGGAAGGCCGCCTCGAGTGCGGCATCCTGGGCAGGATCGCCCTGGTCGGCCAGAATCACGTCGATGGCCACGGCTTTCGGCCCCGCCGCCGCCAGGCGCTCCAAGCCCTCGGCCAGGAGCCCGCGCAATCCCGGCGCGCGGTTAGTATCCATCAGGGACTGTTCGTCCACTGCGAGCAGAATCGAGCCAGTAGCGCTCCCCGTGGGCGGGTGGTGGCGGAACATCCAATCGTAGGCGTCCTCGTCGATGCCGGCGCCCAGCCACACGGCCACCACCATGGCGGGCAGGAAGCTCGCCGCCAGCACCGACACATACCCGATCGCCCAACTTCGCTTCATCGCGCCACCGGCAATGCGGCCCATGCGGTCCGCATACGTATCAGTGTATAGCGACTGGGCGGCCCAGGCTGTAGCCTGTGGGTGCTGCCGAATAAATCGCAATGAAAAAAACCTGTTGCTCGGGCTGATTTTTCGATATACTTTCACGCATGTCCATCGCGCCCTTGCCTTTTTCGCGCATCCTACGCGCTTCCGCAGTCGGCCTGCTGCTGGCCGCGGGCTGCCAGGCGCTCCCACCATACATCACCTGGCTCCCGGTCACCGACGAGGAGCGGAACCTGAAGACACCCCAGATCGACAAGGACGCCGGGGCCGAAGCCCTTTTCTGGCGGGTCCATCTGATGGATGAGACCCAGGGCCCGGATATACAGACGGTGCTTTATCACTATGTCCGTGTCAAAATCTTCACAGACCGTGGCCGGGAACAACAGGGAACGGTGGATATTCCCCATTACGGCCAGACGGCCATCGTAGACGTGGTTGGGAGGACCATCAAGGCCGACGGCACGGTGGTCGAGCTGCGCAAGGACGCTGTTTTCGAGCGCGACATCGTCAGGACCGGCGGGCTCAAGGTGAAAGCCCTCTCGTTCGCCATGCCGGCCGTCGAGCCCGGCGCCATCGTCGAGTACCGGTACAAGGAGATTCGTCCCAGAGCTGCCATTCACACCCGCCTGCAGCTCCAATTGCAGGTACCGGCCCACCTGGTGCGGTACATGATTAAGCCCTATTCCCACGAGCGCTTCCAATACGGAATGCGCTCCGCGACGTTCAACATCGCAGCCGCCCCCCTGGTCAAGGAGCCGGATGGATTCTATAGCGTGACCTACCAGAACGTGCCGGCATTCAAGGAGGAGCCGTTGATGCCGGCGGAGGCCCAGGTTCGGCCCTGGATGCTCCTCTACTATACGAAGGACGAGAAGCTCGCGCCCGAGAAGTATTGGCCGGAGGTTGGGAAGAGGATCTACGAGGCTTACAAGCTGGAGACGAAGGTGACCGGCGAGGTTCGCGCAGCGGCCGCCAGCGCGATAGAGGGCGCCGCTACTCCGGAAGAGAAGATCCAGCGCATCCATCGCTACTGCGTGACGCAGATCAAGAATCTGCGGGCCGACGACGTCACCGAAGAGCAACGGAGCAAAGCCAAACAGAACTCGACACCGGCGGACACGTTGAAGCGCGGCACGGGCACGCCGCACGACCTGAACATGCTCTTCACCGCTCTGGTCTCCGCCGCGGGATTGGAGGCCCGCGTGGCCCAGCTCTCCAGCCGCGACGACATGGTCGCTAACCGCAGCTTCACCGACGACTACTTCATGCGCGCCTACGACGTCGCCGTGAAGGTGGACGGGAAGTGGCGCTTCTACGACGTCGCGCAGAAGGACCTCCCTTTCGGAATGCTGCGCTGGCAGGAAGAAGGAATGGAGGCCTTGATCTCGGATCCCAAGGAGCCCGTCTTCGCACGCACCGATATCTCCGGTCCGGAGAAGTCGGCCTCGGCGCGTAGCGGCGTGTTTACCCTGGGCGAGGATGGCGCGCTCAGCGGAGACGCCACGCTTCGTTACACCGGCCATTCCGCGGCGCGGCGGCGGGCGGATATGGAGACCCGGAGCCCGGCGCAGCGCGAAGAGGTAATCCGCGACCTGGTCAGGAGCCACTTCAGCAACGCCGAGATCTCGGCCGTGAAAATCGAAGGCCTTGGGGACCCCGAGCAGGCTCTGGTTTACTCCTACCACGTCGCGATCCCCGGCTATGCGCAGCGGACGGGAAAACGCTTGTTTCTGCAGCCCGGCTACTTCCAGCGCGGGGAAGGGCCCAGATTCCCGGCGAGCGAGCGCAAGTACGACATCCATTTCGAATACGCTTTCAGCGAGTCGGACAGCGTCACCATCAAAATGCCCGCCGGATTCGACCTGGAAAGCCCGGAAGCTCCAGGAAACATCAACATGGGCGCGCCGGGGGAGTACGTGGTCTCTTTGGGAACCACGCCAGGCCGGGAGCTGATCTACAAGCGCCGTCTGATCTTTGGACGCGATACTTATCTGATCTTCCCGGCCCAGTACTACGGCAACGTGAAGGCGATCTTCGACGCGATCAATCAGCGCGACGGGAACACCATCACTCTCCGCCAGACGGCCTCCGCCAAGGGGGTCCAGTGAGAAACGCGGTCCGGCTGGCGCTGGGTTCCGTTTGGCTGATGGCGGGGGCTTTCGCCGCCGACGAGCCGCCCGCCTGGCTCAAAGACGCCGCCGGCGCGCCCAAGGGAGCCTACGCCGCCAAGGTTCCCGCCGTGGCGCTCCTGGATGAGGAGCAGGTCGCCGTCGACGAGACCGGGCGGACCCTCACCCGTGACCGCTATGCCATGCGGATTCTGAACCGCGAGGGGCGCGAGAAAGCGGTTGCCGAGTGTTTCTACGACACATCGGGCAGCAAGGTACGGGAGTTCCATGCCTGGATGCTGGCCCCCGGCGGAAACGTGATCCACTACAGCAAGGAGCGCATCGCCGACGTCGCCGCCAACCGCAACGACGTCTACAACGAATTCCGGGTCCGCGTACTGGCCGCCGAAGCCGATGCCCAGGATGGCAGCGTCTTCGGCTACGAGACCTTGAAAGAGGAAAAGGGCGTCTTCACTCAATTCGAGCGGGAATTCCAATCCCGGCTGCCCGTTTTGGTCTCGCGCTTCCTGCTGACGTTGCCCGCCGGCTGGACGGCCCAGAGCGTCACCTTTAATCACGCCGCGGTGGCGCCGACGGTCTCCGGGTCCTCTTACACATGGGAGTTGCGGGATCTGCCCTTTATCGAGCGCGAGCCACACAGCCCATCCATAGACTCCCTGGTGCCCCGGCTGGCCGTAAGCTACCTTCCGCCTCCGGGCAACGCGGCCGGGCTGCGCGGCATGACCGATTGGTCGGCCGTGTCGCGCTGGCTGGGAGAGCTGGAGGACCCGCAGGCACAACTCGACGACGTGATGGCGCGCCGCGCCGCGGAGCTGGCTGGCTCCGCAACCTCCGAGATCCAGAAGATTGAAGCCATCGCGCGGTTCGTCCAGGCCGTGAATTACGTCGAAATCCAGACGGGAGTGAGGCGCGGGGGCGGATACAAGCCGCACCTGGCTCGCCAGGTATTCGATAAGCAGTACGGGGACTGCAAAGACAAGGCCAACCTGATGCGCACCATGCTGAAGGCCCTCGGCATTCCCTCCTACATGATGTCGATTTGGGCCCTGGACCGCTCCTACGTGCGGCCCGAGTGGCCCTCGCCCCGGCAGTTCAACCACGCCATCATTGCGATCAAGGTCGGAGACGCCACGCTGTCGCCCGCCATCGCCAGGCATCCGCAGCTCGGCCGCTTGTTGTTCTTCGACCCCACCGATCCCTACACGCCGGTCGGCGATATCCCCATCCGCGAGCAGGGCAGCTACGCCCTCCTGGACGGCGCGGAGCAGGAACCGTTGGTGAAGATGCCCTTCCTGCCGGCCTCCGCGAACCGCATCGAGACTTCGGTCGGAGCCAAGCTGTCGGAGCGGGGCGCGGTTGCGGCGGAAAGCGAGATAAAACACTATGGGCAGGCCGCCGCCCGGATGCGCCACCAAGTGCAGAGCAGTACGGCCTCCGATCTGCGGCTGGCCGTGGAGCGAGGCCTGGCGCGATCGCTGGGCGGCGCCAAGCTGGTCTCCCTCGCTCCCGTCGATTCCCGGCAGGAGGGCCGGCTCGATTTGCGCCTCGAGTTTTCCGCCGACTCCTTCGCACAGTCTATGCAAGGACGGCTGCTAGTGCTCAAGCCAGGCACACTGGTTTTCAGCGCCGGGTATGTGCTCCCGGCCATCCAGCGCACACTCCCGTTGGTCTTGGACCCGGAGTTACGCCAGGACAAAGTCACGGTCCAGTTGCCGGCCAGTTTCAAGGTCGACGAGATGCCCGATCCGGTGAAGCTGGCGACTCCCTTCGGCCAATACGACGCCGGTTGGACCCTCAACGGCGCGGACCTGGTCTTCAGCCAGACGCTGGAGGTCCACGCCATCACTGCCCCGCCTGCCGATTACCCCGCCGCCCGCGCCTTTTTCGAGAGCGTCGCTGGCGCCGAGCAGGCCCCAGTGGTCCTGATTCGCCGCTAGTGTGCGGGCTTCGCCTTCGCGGGCGGCTCGGAGAAGGCGGCCAAGACGCGGTCGATGTGCATGACGGGCCGGCCGGCGGGGAGCGCGTCATTGCTCGAGTTCAGGGTGGCGGTGATGGCGCCGCGAGCGTTATAGAGGGAAGCGATGGCATAGCTGCCGCCGCAGGAGTTCTGGCTGTAACCGCCGCCGGGGCAAACCGCGAATGGGTTGGGGACCGAGGGGTCGATGACGCATTCCCAGTGGCGGCCGCGCGTAGCCGGATCGACTACCTGAACCTTGAACTTGTATCTGTGGTCCGCGGGATCGAGGAACACATAGGCTTCGTATAGCTCGGGGTTCTTGGCCATGACGGGGTCGTGGCCGTCCGGCGTGCGAGGGGAGTACCCGCCCGGTAAGTTGATGCCGCTAGTACAAGTGTGCACCACAGTTTCGGGGCTGGTGCTGTTACTGCCGTGACACAGCAGGGAACCGGCGGCCGGGCAATTGGCGTATCTTTCATAATAGAACTGCGTGTAACCCGAGCCGTCCGAGTAATCGCGATTGAAGCCGTATTCGAGCGTGCCNNGCTGTAGAAGACGGCGCCGTTGACGCCGGGCTGCCGGCCGGGCGCGAAAGAGCCCAGAAAAGCCAGGCCCCGCATCGGCCCGGGCGCTGCAAAGACGGCTCCCACGGCGGGAGAATCCACCTGGCGCGGCCCGGACATTAGTTTTCCGCCGTCGAACCAGAAGGGAGGCGCGTATTGGTTGTTGTAACATCCGAGCTGGTCGGCCATGGGCTGGGCCGGGGGGAAGCGTCCGGGTAAGTAAAAGTCGTAAGGTCCAACAGGCCCAAGGCGGGGCTGATTGGCCGCGCCGCGATAGTTGAAGTAGCGAGGGGCGGAGAGAGCGGTCCAGGCCGGCTCGATCTGGGGGAAGGCCGCGGGTGCGGCTAAGAACACCGCCAGCGCGGCCGTATAACGCATTTCCGTATTATACTGGATGCTCTCATGAGCGAGCTGATCGAGCGCATGCGGCGCGACTGGGACGAGCGGGCCAGATCGGACGCGAAGTATTACGTGGCCTGCCAGCGCCACAATCAGAGCGACGAGGAATTCGACGGCGGCGCCCAGGATATTCTGGCGCGCGCGCGCAGGGATTACGCGCACCTGCCGGCGGCGGAGACGCGCGAGCGGCGATTCCTCGAGATTGGTTGCGGGTTGGGACGGCTGATGCGCTCTCTGGCGGCGGACTGCGGGGAGATAGACGGCGTGGACATCTCTCCGGAGATGGTGGCGGCGGGGCGGGCGCGGCTGGCGGACATCGCTCANNAGCTCACGCGCATTTCCACGTGGCCCGGAACAACGACCTGGCGGCGTTCGCCAGCGCCACATTCGACTTCGTGTTCTCGTACGCGGTGTTCCAGCATATTCCGGAGCGGGCGCTGGTCTTCCGATATATCGACGAGGCGTTGCGCGCGCTCAAGCCGGGAGGCGTGTTCACGGCGCAGTTCAACGGGGCACCTCCGGTGGAAGCTCGATGCGACACGTGGGTGGGGGCGTGGCTCGCGGAGCGGGAGCTGCTGGAACATGCGCGGGAGAGCGGCTGGCTGGCGCTTTCGAGCGAAGGGGCGGACACGCAGTACCTGTGGCTGACGCTGAAGAAGCCGGCGACGAAGGTGGGGGCGAGCGAGGATTCGCTGCGGGCCACGATCCAATCGGTGGCGCATCCCGACGGCCGGGCGGAATTGGTGGCGGGCGGCCCGCGGGGATTCGCGACGCTGTGGGTGGCGGGGATTCCGGAGGACTGCGGCACGCTCACCGAACTGGCGCTGCGGATTGGGGAACAAGCGGTCCCGATCCGGTACATTGGGCCGGCGGACGAGAACGGCGCCCGGCAGATCAACGTGCAGATTCCGGAGACTGCGCCGCTGGGCGCGAACGCGGTGACGCTGGCGTGGCGAGGACGCAGGATATCGAACGCGGTGCCCACGGTGGTGGCGCCGTGCCCGCCGATGCGGCCCCGGATCGTGCGCGCGACGGACGGCCAGGATATCTCGCAGCAGGGAGTGGTGACCTGCGGCATCATGCAGGTGAGCCTGGAAGGGTGCCGGGATATCGGCAGCCTCGAGGTGAGCATCGCCGGCCGGGCGGTGGAGGCGATTGAGCTGTTCTGCGTCGACCCGCTTTCGCGGTTCTACCTGTTCAACGTTCGCGTGCCGGAAGCTTGCGC
>PMEV01000434.1:0-3096 GCA_003154855.1 Bryobacterales bacterium | reverse complement strand
CGGGCCGAAGTGCTTACGGGCATACCTCATGAGATTTGCATTCCAGGCGCTCTTCCGGACGTCCCAGGGCGCCTGACGGACCGAGTGGCCGCCCGCATGGCTGGCCACGGCGCCGGGGGCGTAGCGGATACGCAGGCCCGCAGCGGCCACGCGGCGGCAGAAATCCACATCTTCGAACCAGAACGGGAAGAAGCGCTCGTCCAGGCCGCCCAAGCGGTCCCACACGTCCCGCCGCAGCATGAGGAACGCGCCCGCGGGTTGCTCCACATCGGCGGGCTGGCTGTGATCGAGGTTGAAGCAACGGTAGCGGCGGTTCACCGGGTTACCCCTCCAGAGCCGATTCACTCCCAGAACTTCGAACGCCAGCGCCAGCGGCGTGGGAAAGCGGCGCACCACGAAGCCGGTCTCGGTCGCCCCGGACTTGTCGATCAGCCGGCCGCCAGCCGCTCCGACGCCGGGCGCCGAGCAGGCCGCCACAAGGTCGTCGAGCGGGCTGCGCAGTACGGCATCCGGGTTGAGCAGCAGAACCAGCGGAGAAGGGAGCGCCCGAATCGCCTGGTTGACCCCGCCCGCAAAGCCCGCGTTGAAGCCGTTCTCGATGAGCCGGGCCGCGGGACGCTCGCGCACCTCGGCGCTCGTCCCGTCGGCCGAGCCATTATCTACCACGACCACTTCCGCTCCGGAAGCCAGCGCCGCATCGAGACAGGCCCCGATGTAGCGCTCCGAGTTGAAGGTGACGATGGCGATGCCGACCGGGTTCATGGGGCGACAACCCAGTCTAGCCCGATCTCATTACCACGTGTAGTGGACTGAGTAAGTAATGACCGCCTCGCCGCCGGCCGGGATGGTGGGGCGGAACTCGATGGTGCGAGCGTCCTTCTTGGTGGACTTGGCGGACTTGGAGGTCAGCTCCCACTGCTGCCCGCGGTACATGTGCTCGACCACGCGCACTTCCACCGGCTCCTTCTTGTGGTTGCGCACCTTGATCTCGAACGATTCGTCGGTCCAGCGCGCGTTGCCGTCGGTTCGGTAGTTGGTCTGGCGGCGTTCGCCTACGATGTCGAAGGCGTTGCCGGTGTAGAGGCGCACGGTTTCGTCCTGCGGCGTGTGGTCGATCGCGTCCTCGCCGACGAACTCGTTGCGGCCGTCCACGTCGCGGCGGTAGACTTTCACCTTGCCTTTGGGTAGCGGCATTCCCAATTGAGACTTCTCGGCATTGCGAAACTCCAGCATCGCCCAGACCTTGGTGTTGCAGAGGGTTCCGTATTCGGCGTTGGCGCGGATGTTCTCGTAGTTCCAGCCGTTATACCGGGAGTCGGTCTGGAACCCATCATAGACGTAGACGCGCTCGGCCGGGACATTGGCGGCGCGCACGAACTCGACCTGTTTGACCTCCCGGTCCAGCAGCGTGGTGGGACGCGGCAGGCTGTAGAGATGATACTCGTCGAAGGCCCGTTCGGTAACGGGCTCGGGAGCTGCGGAACGGACGTCGGCTAACGACGCCCCGTCCATCATGTAGAGTCCCCCTGGTTGAGGCGCGCGGGCCACGTCGCCGGCCATGAGCTTGACGCTGGCCTCCTCGAAGTCCTTGCCGCACATGTTCTCGAGAGTCACCCAGCCGATGAGGTCGAGCAGGTTGCCCTTCTCCGCCGCGACGGCGTTGTAGGTGGCCTCCCAGCGCATGCCGCCGGTCATGTAGGAGAATTCGGCCTGGTGCGCGCCGGGCTGGTCGGTCCACAGACGCCAGAGCAGGGTGGGCTTCAAGAATCCTTTGGGATCGAGAGCGTCGAAGATGGGCTTGCCGGGCAGGCCGAACTGGATCTTGCCGTCCACCTCGACAATGGGCTGGCCGGCGGCATTAGTCATTTCCATCTGGGTCTGGTAGTATTGCTGCCCGTAGCGTTGGTACGCCTCTGGATGCGGAACGTAGCCGCTACGCAGAACGCGTCCCTGGACGATCTTCTTGGTCCCATTACCCAGATCGATCTCGAAATCGAGGGTTTTGCCCTCGCTTTTGCGGAGCAGCAGCCCTTCGCTGAGCGGATCGCTCTCGTAGTTCTGCTCGAGAATGCGGATGGAGCCGGGCTGCTTCAGGTCGCGCAACACCACGGAATCGGGTTCCAGGTGGGCGCTGAGGTCGGAGACGCGAACTTCGTTCTCGCCGGACTTGAGGTCGAAGGCGCGCCGCTCTTTCACTACCGCGAAGTTCTGGTTGTAGATGGTTAACTGCGTCTGGCCGAAGGTGGCGAACCCCGCCAGGATGCCGAGCAGAGCAAGGCGTGTCATAGTCAATCGATCTCCTTACCAAGTGTAGTGGACCGTGTACGTGATCACCGCCTCGCCGCCGGCCGGAATGGTGGGGCGGAACTCGATGGTGCGAGCGTCCTTCTTGGTGGACTTGGCGGACTTGGTGGTCAGCTCCCACTGCTGCCCGCGATACATGTGCTCGACCACGCGCACTTCCACCGGCTCCTTCTTGTGGTTGCGCACCTTGATCTCGAACGACTCGTCGGCCCAGTGCGCGCTGTTGTCGGAGCGGAAATTGGTCTGGCGGCGTTCGCCGACGATGTCGAAGGCGTTGCCGGTGTAGAGGCGCACGGTTTCGTCCTGCGGGGTGTGGTCGATCGCATCCTCGCCCACGAACTCGTTGCGGCCGTCCACGTCGCGGCGGTAGACCTTCACCTTGCCCTTGGGGAGCGGTAGTCCCAACTGCGACTTCTCCGAATTTCGGAACTCCAGCATCGCCCAGACCTTGGTGTTGGACTGGGTTCCGTACTCAGCCTGGTTGCGGAGGCTCTCGTAGTTCCAGCCGTTGTAGCGTGAGTCGGTCTGGAAGCCGTCATAAACGTAGATGCGCTCGGAGGGAACATTGGCGGCACGCACGAACTCGACCTGTTTGACCTCGCGGTCCAGCAGCGTGGTGGGACGCGGCAAGGTATAGAGATGATACTCGTCGAAGGCCCGTTCGGTGACGGACTCGGGAGGGGCGACGAAGCCGCGCATTGCCTTAGCCGCCGCCTGGGGGTAAAAGCCTTCTTGCTGAGGCGCGCGGGCCACGTCGCCGGCCATGAGCTTGACGCTGGCCTCCTCGAAGTC
>PMEV01000002.1 GCA_003154855.1 Bryobacterales bacterium | reverse complement strand
CTGGTCGGGCCAGAGTTGCTTGATCAGTCGATCCTCGTCGGGATTAGCGGTCGTCGCTACGGTCGAGTTCTTGTACCGGATCGTGACGCGATAGTCCCAGCGCGCATCTTCGGTCATGTGATTGGACGGTGTCTCAATCCTAACCGAGAGTATGCGTCCGCTCTCGGCGATCTTCTTCAGTAATGGGTAGTGGTTTTTCAAAAAGAGTTGCAGGAACTCCTGCTGATGGCCCCACGGCGTTTTGTAATAATACTCCACGGTGTAGGGCTGGTCAGGCGCGACCTGAGGGGGCGCGCCCTGGCCGAGCATCGGCCGCGCAACAACGCAAAGCAGCAAGGTAAACAGTATGTTTTTCATCGATCCTCCATGTGTAATGTCATTTGATTTCGCCAGCGGGCTGTGCCTGGTATGCGGTCAGTATTCATACGCGCTCGACGGAGATCATCTTTTCGCGACCTTAGCCAGCCTCTCCGCAGCCGCCTGAAGAGTCTCTGCCTTCTTGCAGAAGCAGAAGCGCATCTGCTGGCTTCCGTCGCGCCGGTCGGCGTAGAAACTGGAGCCGGGAACTCCTATGACGCCAACTTGAGCCAGAAGATGGCGCGCGAAGGCCAGATCATCGGCGAAACCGAAGCCGGCGATGTCGGTCATCACATAATACGCGCCTTTCGGGCGGAAACAGCGGAAACCGGCACTTTCCAGCAGTTCGAGCAGAATGTCGCGGCGCAATGCATAGTCGCTCGCAAGGTGAGCGTAGTATTCCTCGCCCGCGGCGAGTGCCGCCGCGCTGGCGTACTGCAGCGGCGCGGCCGCTCCCACGGTCAGGAAATCGTGGACTTTTCGGATGGAACTCGTCAGGTCGGGCGGCGCAATCACCCAGCCGACGCGCCACCCGGTGACGGAAAACGTCTTGCTCATGCTGTTGACCAGCACGGCGTGCTCGCGCATGCCGGGAAGCGTCACCATGGGTATGTGCCGCTCGCCGTCGTACACGATGTGCTCGTAGATTTCGTCGGTGATGGCGAGCGAGTCGAACTCGCGGCACAAACCTCCAATGAACTCGAGCTCCTCGCGTGTGAAGACCTTGCCGGTGGGGTTGTTCGGCGTATTGAGAATGATAGCCTTGGTTCGCCTGGAGAAGGCGCGGCGCAACTCCTCGGGATCGAAGCTCCACTCCGGCGGATGCAACCGAACGATGCGCCGTCGCGCTCCGCAGAGCTGAATGTCCGGTCCGTAGTTCTCGTAGAACGGATCGAAGGAGATCACCTCGTCTTCCGGATCGACCGCAGCCAACAGGGACGCGATCATCCCTTCGGTGGCGCCGCAGGTGACAGTGACCTCGGTCTCGGGGTCGACGGCGAATCCGTAAGTGCGCCGATACTTCGCGGCGATGGCATCGCGCAATGGCTTGGCGCCCCAAGTAATGGCGTATTGGTTCAAATCGGCATCGATCGCCGCGCGGGCCGCGTCCTTGATCTCAGCCGGCGCCGGGAAATCCGGGAATCCTTGCGCCAGATTGACTGCATCGTAGCGGACAGCCAACCGCGTCATCTCACGGATTACCGACTCGGTGAAGTCGCGGGTTCGCTGGCTTTGAAATCGGGTTCGCACGGGCGTAGCAGCCGAAATCGAATCACTGAACTCCATACATTATTATGTGAGGCGCCTGTGCCGGGGTGGCAACTTGTGATGACAAAGCGTCTACCAATTGAGTATAGATTAGATCCACGAGCTAGCGTTAGCCGGTTGCACGGACCACGAACAATCGCTGCCTGCCGCTACTTGGCAAATGTTTTGCGTCGGCATCCAAAAAGCCCTTTACACTATCGAGATTATAGGATATAATCAGGTCTCAAGATCGGAAATGCAGTAGGGTGAAATAGTCGAATAGGCACAAACGCGGCGGCTCGACGAGGAGCGCCGCACGCTTCCACCNNAAACTGCGAGCAGCCACAACTCGAGTGCCTATTCCGATCGAGACAACGCGGCTCAGTGTGCCGTTCAGCGGAGAAATCCGAACGGATAACGATTGGGCAGGTATGTCAAACGCGCTTCGCGCTGCCGCCTCCAATCCCCGCTGATTAACTTCGCCAGTGAGCTACGAAGTCAAGGATTCTCACATGCCGTTCAATCACTCATCCCGGCCACGGTTCTCTCAGACACGTGCACCGGCGGCCCTCGCCGCCGTGGAGCCTGGACGATGTTGTCGCATCTGACACTTGGGCCGTCGCGCTGTTGACGCGCGGGACCGGCGCCGGCAAGTAGGACTCGGGCGCTAACTCTGTCAACAAACCACTGTCAGCCAGCCGCGGCCGATGCCGCGAGCACATAGGAGTGTGTATGCCTAAACAGCCGAATCGGGCCCCTGACTGGGAGAAGGTCCATTCCCTTTTCTCGTTGGACGATACTATCGCGTTCTTCAATAACGGGACGGCCGGCCCGGCCTCGAATCGGGTGAGCGAGACCCGCGCCCATTATGACGCGGAAATCGCGCGCCACCCGTACGACCCGTTCCTGTTCGACAAGGTCGGTGAAGTTCGGGACAGCCTGGCGGCGTTTGTCAACGCGCGTTCCGACGAGGTTTTCTTCACCCATAGCACAACCGAAGGAATGAACATCTTCGCGCACGGGCTCGATTGGAATGCGGGCGACGAAGTGCTGATCGCCCATTATGAGCATCCGGGCGGGGCTCACGTGTACCGGACACTGGAACAGCGGCGCGGCATTCGCATCAAGTGGATCGAGTTGCCCACGACGCCGGAAAGCGCCGCGCAGATCGTGGATATCTACCGCCGCGCGATCACCCCGCGCACGAAACTGATCGTAGTCAGCCACGTGCTGTTCGTGACCGGTGTGCGGATGCCGGTCGAGGAACTGGCCGAGTTGGCGCACGCCAACGGAGCGCTGATCTCGGTCGACGGAGCTCAGGCCTTTGGCCTATTGCCGCTGAACCTGGCTGGGAGCGGCGTCGACCACTACGCAGGCTCGGGCCAGAAGTGGGTGCTGGCGGGCACGGGCACGGGTTTCACCTACATCCGCAAAGAGCTGCAGCGCCGCGTCTGGCCGGTGTACGGATTTGACGATATCGACGCGCCGCCCAAATACAAGATTGGCCGGTACGAGAAGTGCGGGCAGCCGAATATTCCGGCGTGGCTGGGCCTGGGCGCGGCAATCGAGTTGCAACGGGAAATCGGGCCCGCGAATATCGAATCCCGCGCGCTCGATCTGACCCGGCTGGTGCGGTTCGCCCTGGAAGAGACTCCCGGCGTCAAGCTGTATACGCCAGCCGATCCGCGGCTGAGCGCCGCGCTGACGACGTTCTCGATCGACGGTGTGGCGCCGGAGACAATCGTGCGCACGCTGATCGACGATCACAAAGTCTATACGCGAACCATCGTGGAGCACGACGTGGCCGCCGTGCGCGTCTCGACGCACTTCTACAACACGCCGGCCGAAGTGCGCAGGCTGATCGAGGCGCTCAGCCGGATCGCCTCCCGGCGGGCCGCAGCTTAGATGAGGAAAGGAAGCCGGCAGCTTCTATGAACGCAATCGAAATCGATCCGCAGCTCATTCACTACCGTCCGGGCCTCGTCACGGCCGGGCTCGACATCGGCTCCCGGGGCGCCAAAGGCGTTCTGTTCACGCCCGACGCCGTCTATGCGGTACAGATCCCCACCGGGTTGTACATGCAGGAAACGGCCGACCAGATTCTGAGCAAACTGCTGCGCGCCGCGCGCATCAAGCGCGCCGCGACGGCCTACATCGTGGGTACGGGCTACGGCCGGATCTCGCTCGCCTACAGTGACGTTCCGTACCAGGTGGTGACGGAGATCTCCTGCCACGCGATGGGAGCGCACGTCCTGAACCCCGCCACACGCACGATTATCGACATTGGCGGGCAGGATTCGAAAGCCATCAAGGTCGATACGGCCACCGGCAAGGTGATCGAATTCGTCATGAACGACAAGTGCGCGGCCGGTACCGGTCGGTTTCTGGAGAAGGCGGCCGTTACGCTCGGGCTCACGCTGGATCAACTCGGGCAGGTTTCGCTTCAGGCCAAAGAGCCGGCTCAGGTGAGCAGCCAGTGCGTGGTGTTCGCCGAATCGGAGGTCATCTCGCTCCGGGCGCGCGGCGGCAAGGATGAGAACCACGAAGTTCGCGCCAACATCGCGGCCGGAATTCATTACTCGGCGGCGCGGCGGGCGAAGAACCTGCTCGGCAGGGTGGGGCTCGACCCGGACCTGGTGTTCTCCGGCGGCGTCTCCAACAATCCGGGCATGTGGGCGGTCCTCGAGGAACTGCTGGGAGCGCGCTTCGTCAACCCGAAGGGAATCGACATGATCTATGCTGGCGCGCTCGGCGCCGCGGTGTACGCGGCCGAGTACGCCAAACCCAAGGTGACCGTGATCGGGGCGCAACAGGCGCACCACAAGGTGGATCTATCCGTGATACAGACAGCGATTGAAAACGAGCAGAGCGCCTTCATCGAAAACAAGGAAGGGCGCAAACAGGCCGCGTACTTCTGCGCATACACGCCGCCGGAGTTGCTGGCGGCGGCCGGGGTGCGCCACGCGCGCCTCTTTCAGGGCGGCCACCCGGTGCGGGTGGCGGCCGGCGAGCTTTACACGCAGAGCGTCGCCTGCGATTTCTCTAAGAGCTGCATCGGGGCCTTCGAGCAGGGCGACCCGTTCCACAAATCGTTCGACAAGATCTACAACTTCCACACCTGCGCGGCCATGAAGCGCGCCTCCGAAGTGGTGGACCAGTTCGTCCCCGTGCAGATGCTGAACCTGCCGAAGCGGCGGGCCGACAGCGACTCGCGCACGTTTTACCGCGATGAGCTCGACGTCTTCCGCAAGGACCTGGAGGAACTCACCGGCCGCGAGATTCAGCCGGCCGCCGTGCAGAAGCAGATCGTGCTGCACAACAAACTGCGGCGCCTGCTGAAGAAGCTGTCGGATCTGCGCAAGCGCCCCACGCCCGTCTTGAGCGGTACCGATTACATCGACCTGGTGCGCGCCTACTACTACCTGCCGCCCGAGCGCGCGCTCACCCTGCTCGAAGCCGCCTACCGCGATTTGCGGGAAGCGCCGGAACCGGCGGGCCGCGTCCTGAGGCTGATGCTATCTGGTTCGATCATGGCCGACGGCGATCGCAGGCTGCTCAATCTGATCGAAGGCGAACTCGGCGCGCGCGTCGTCGTAGAGGACCACTGCGCCGGGTTGAGGCCCTTCTACCGCACGGTGCGCGAGAGCGGCGACCCGCTCCAGGCGCTGGCCGACGGCTACCTGGACCAAGCCCCCTGCGCGCGCATGAAGCCGCTCGACGATAGCATCGAGTTCTCGCGCCAGCTCGCCGAAGAGTACGACGTCGAAGGCATCGTCTTCGTGGCGCACAAATTCTGCGCCTGCTACGGCATTCCGCAAAAGCTGTTCCTCGACAGCTTCCAGGAGCTGGACGTCCCGGTGCTGGCTCTGGCAGGTGACTATTCGCAAAGCGACACAGGACAGTTGAAAACCCGCGTCGAGGCGTTCATCGGAGTTCTCGAGGAAAAGAGGAGCAAGAATCATGAGCAATACGCTAGTGCTTAATCCGTCGTCAACCCGAAACCGCGGCGGCCAACCGGCGCAGAGCCGGCCGGAGTCCGTAGCCCTGCGGGATCTGGCCAGCCTGGCCACCACCTATTCCTTCCACGATGTGGGCGAAGCGGCCGCCAAAGGCAAGAGCACCATCTGGGGTGGAACCAGTTGGGAGTTGCCGCTCATCTATGCGTGCGACACGATCCCGGCGGCCATCTTCGAACTCTGGCGCGAGGAAAGCCAGCTTAGCGAAGCGATCGCCGAGAACGACCTCCTGATACCGGTCGAATCCTGTTCCATGATCAAGACCGTGATCGGCATGCTGCGACATCGCCGGCCCACCGGCCGCATCAACCGCATCCTCTCCTTCGGCGCCGGCTGCGAGCCGATGAACATCGTCCTCCAGATGGCCCGTCACGAGGGATATGACGTGCACTCCATCGAGGGCGTGACGGCATTCAAGCCGGCCGACAAGCGGCCCGAGGTGGTACGCTTCCTGGCGCGCGAGCTCGACAAGGTCGCGATCTGGCNNCCCGCCGATGAGCAACGCGTCAGCGAAGAGATTCGCCGCAAGAATCGCCTTTCCGAGAAAGTGCGCCGCGTGATGGAGCTGCGCGGCCGGAATCCGCTCTATATGCCGAGCGCCTCCGTGCTGCAAATGATGTTCGGCTACTTCCACTACTACGGCAATCCTCCGCTCTTCGAGGGGATCCTCGACGCGCTCGCCGCGGAGATCGAGCGNNTGTTCCTGGGCAGCCCGGAGCTGTTCCACGTGGTGGAAAGCTCGGGCGGCGCCATTGTGGGTTGGGAAATCTTCGGCGAGCGCGACTACCGGGAAGACGTGCCGCCGCTCGAAGCGATCGCGCACTACCTGTTGGACGCGCAGTTGGAAGGCCGTTTCGGAGAGGCCGCCGGCGCGGCCGTCCACTTGCGCAAAGTGCACCTGGAAGAGTTGCTGCGCCAGACCGGCGCCCGGGGAATCATCGCAGGCTCGGTAACGGCCTGCCCCTACGGCAGCATCGTGCCGCAATTCGAGCGCAACTACTTCCGGCAGCACGGAGTGCCGTACATCAACCTGGAGACTTCGGTGCACCGCGAGCCGCCCACCGAAGAGCAGGTGACGCGGCTGAAGGCGTTCGTCGAACTGCTTTCCTAGTTCACTGCGAGGAAGATCCAAGCGCGAGGAGCTTATGAGTAAACGAACCATTTCGCAGGAAATCGCCGAATACGTGGATGCGACGCCGTTGGGCGTGCTGGCCTACGTACGCGCCGATCGAACGCCGGTGCAGCGCACCCTCGGCGCATTCGCCCGCATCGGCGACAACATCGTGTTCGCGACCAATCGCCACGCGGCCAAGGTGGCGCACCTGACGGCTCACCCGGCGGTGTCGTTTTTCATCGAACAGCGGCCCCAGGAGCCGCCCAAGTGGAAGAGCGCATTGTTCACCGGCGAGGTGTACGAACTCACCGCCGCCAGGCGCGACGAGGCAATTGCGGCGGTGACCGCACGCAACGCTTACATCCGCGAGCGGCTGGCAAAGGGCGGCGGCGGCGATTTTGCGTTCTACCGCCTGGAGACGCGCGAGGTCGAATGGCTCGACCGCTCCAAGGGCGGTGTCGAGCGAATCGTCGTGGTGGAAGAAGTGACGGCCTAAAGAGAACCGCGACGGAGGACCCAACGCATGACGACGGCCGCCACCAACGAACTGACGCCCCGCTCGGTGGGAGTCATTCTCTCCTNNCCCTCCATGGTTGGCACGCTGTTCAGCGCGCAAGTCATGGCCATGACAGTGCTCGCGGTGTTTATGGCGCGAATCGCCGCCGATTATGGCTGGAGCCGCGCCGCGATTGGGGGAGCCATCACGGCGCTGTCCGCCGGCGTTGCCGTTAGTTGTCCGTGTTTCGGCCC
>PMEV01000361.1 GCA_003154855.1 Bryobacterales bacterium | reverse complement strand
CCCAGGATCATGGTGTTGATGGTGCTCCCGGTCAAGTACAGGAGGACGAAGGTAGCGAGCGCCGAAAGCGGGATGGAGAGGAATACTCCCGCAGTCGCACGCATGCTGCCCAGAAACAGGAGGATCATCAGGCTGGTCAGCACCAGGCCGATCAGCCCTTCGTGCAGCAGCGTCTTGATAGCTTCCTTAACGAACGCCGACTGGTCGAAGACCACGGCGGTCTTGAGCTGCTTCGGGATATCGAAGAGCTTGGGGAGCATGTCGCGAGTGCCGCTGACGACCGCGATGGTGTTGGTGTCGCCACCCTGTTTCATGATGGGCAGGTAGGCCGAATGCTGGCCGTTCACGCGCACGATGTTGTACTGGATCTGCGCGGCGTCCTTGGCTTCGCCGATGTCGCCGACCGAAACCCAGCTCTGGCCGACGGTCTTGATGGGGATGCTGTTCAGCTCGGAGACCTGGTTCACCAGGCTGTTCGAGTAGACGTAGTAGTCGTAAGGCCCCATCTTCACGTCGCCCGCCGGGAGGATGAGGTTGTTCTTGTTGATGGCGTTCACCACGTCCATCACGCTGAGCTGGCGCGAGAGCAGCTTGTACGGATCGACGTAGACCATCACCTGCCGGTATTTGCCGCCGAAGGGGGGCGGGATTTCGGCGCCTGGGACCACCGCGATCTGGTTGCGAATGGTGAACTGGCCGATGTCGTGAAGCTGGGTCTCGGTCAGCCCCTGGCCGTGGAGCGTGACCAGACAGACGGGCAGGCTGGAGGCGTCGAACTTGAGGACCACCGGAGGGAGCGTGCCCGGCGGCAGACGTTTCAGGTCCGCCAGCGCGAGGTTCGAGAGCTCGGTGACATCGGCGTCGGCGTTGGTGCCGGGCTGAAAGAAGACCTTGATGATGCTGACGCCCGCGAGCGAGCGCGACTCCATGTGGTCGATGCCGGAGGCCAGCGTGAAGAAGCGCTCCAGGGGATCGGTGATATCGGTTTCGATGTCTCCCGGCGGCATGCCCGAGTAGAAGGTGGCAACCACCACCTCCGGCATGTTGATGGGAGGGAACAGGTCGACCGGCATGCGCGCCACGCTGGTGGCGCCGATGACCAGCAGCACCAGGCAGATCACAACGATGAAGTACGGGTTGCGGATCGAGAAGCGAGACATGGCGCCCTACTCCTCTTTCTGCGACTGGTACTCGATCGCGGCGACCGTCTTGGGGCGCACCACCTGGCCCGGCTTCAGGCCGGCGCGGTCGCTGACCACGACCTGGTCCCCCGCATTCAAGCCGGAAAGCACCTCGGCGTCGGTGGCGGTCTCGATACCGAGGGTGACTTTGCGATCCTCGAGCCTGCCATCCCGACCGACCCGGTAGACGGTAGGTTGCTCGCCTTCGTGGTTCACTGCCTCGAGCGGCACGGCCAGCGCGCCACTCTTTTTTTCGAGGGTCAGGGTGGCCTCGGCGTAGAGCCCGGGCATGAGCGCTCCGCCCGGATTGGGTACGTCCACTTCGGTGTGCATGGTGCGAGTAGCTTCCTTGACGTCCACGGAAAAGCGGGCCACTTTGCCGGTGACTTCCCGATTCTGGGACGGCACCGCTACCTTCACCGGATCGCCAACACGTATGTAGCGGACGTACGACTCGGGCACGGGAATCACCAGACGGAACAGGTTGTCCTGCGAGAGCCGCACCAGGGGCATGGCCTGTGTGCTGGAACTGGTGCCGGCCTGCATCAAAGCGCCCAGATTCGCGTAGCGCTCGGTGACCACGCCGGCGAAAGGCGCGGTGATGGTGGCGTAATCGAAGAGCACACCGTCGCGCTGGCGCCTGGCCTTAGCTTCCTCCGAGACGCTACGCGTGGACTCGAGCGTCGACTTGGCTTCCTCGACCTGGGCCTCGGCGGCCAGATCTTTGCCCTGGGAGTCGTCCACTTCCTGCTGCGCCACCAGGCCGGGCTGCGACTTGGCCACCCCGTTCAATCTGTCGTACTGGAGACGCAGGACCGTGGCCTGCGCCTCCACGCGGTTCAGCGCATGCTCGGCGTGCCGCACCTGGTCCGTAGCGCTCTTGGCGGCGGCGTCATCCTGCGCTAACTGGATCTGCAGCTCGGGGATCTCGAGCACCGCCATGACCTGCCCCGCCTTCACATGCGATCCGTAGTCGACGTTGAGCTTCCGGACATAGCCCGATTCCTTGGCGTAGACGTCAATCTCCTGGAAGGGAACCAATTCGGAGGATACGGTGAGATGGCGCTCCAGCGGTTTCGGAGCCGCCTCGGTGACCCCGACGGTAACGGCATCGGCGTAGGGGTCCGGTGGGGTGCTGGCGCGGACCTTCAATAGGCCGCTACGCCAGACCAGGCCTCCCGCGGCGGCAACCAGCACANNCTCCTCCAAAGAGAAGCGGGAGGAACGGCAGAACTGGACCAGCTCGCCTTCCCGACGCTGGATTTCGGCGGCCATCTTCGGCACGCCGGCGGCAATGGAGAGCGGAATGACGTGAACGCCGTGGCAATCGCCGTGGATCAGGTCTCCGGGCGAGATCCTCAGGCCGGCGATCTCAACCGGCTCCCCGAATTCGACGATGTGGGCGTAGGAGTGCGACACCCCGACACACCCGGCAAAGAGGTGAAAGCCTATCGCCTCGACCGCTGGGAGGTCGCACACGGCCCCATTAGTAACGTGCCCCACGCAGCCGATCGCCTGCCCGATAGAGGCATGTATTTCTCCGACCAGGGCGCCGGTTCCGGGCGAAGGGTCGGCGTCCTGGATGACCATGACCTGCGGCGCCGGAATGGAGGCCAGATAGTCCCACCACTCCATCCGGTCGTGATAACAGTGGCCGCTCACCGGGGGCGTCGCGGAGCGGAAGCGGGCCGTAGCCGCGTAGCCGAGCATGGGTTTGAAGTGCGGAAACAGGCAGCGGACCGAACCCGGAACAAACCCCTCGTTTCTGAGCCGCACGCCAAACAGCTCGACGGCGTTCGAGGCGGTACAGGTGTCGAGCGCGCGCATCTTCTCGAAGTCGGCGACTGACAAGGCTGGCTGTGGAGTCATAGTAAGGAGCCAGCGAACCCTCACGGCTGGAAGCGGCCTCTGGATTCGCCGATTGCATGTTCTGTTTAGAGTGTAAAATAGGGGCTTCGCCACACCCATACCGGGCGGTTGGTATTTTCGCCCCGAACTGGGAGTAGGCGGTTTCTGTCGCGGCTACACGCCGCT
This sequence comes from Bryobacterales bacterium, assembly GCA_003154855.1. Taxonomy (GTDB): domain Bacteria; phylum Acidobacteriota; class Terriglobia; order Bryobacterales; family Bryobacteraceae; genus Fen-330. The sequence continues at coordinate 6,730 of PMEV01000361.1, read as the reverse complement.
CGTCGAGCGGTCGTTCCCCGTTCAGTTCTATCCGGCCGGAGCCTGGGGGCCGACGGCTTCAGAACGCCTTTCCTGGCCGCCTCAGAATCCGGCTCCGCACGAGCCATCCGTTGAAAGGAGCACAGCATGAGCACCACCACCGCTTTGCCAGGTTCCCTGGTGAAACTCAAGGACCGCCAACAGGTAGCCGATCATACGCTAGTGTAGTGCGGCCGAAATCCTGGTGATTTTCGCCAATCCACGTGGGGCAGGCAATCTTGCCTGCAGCCGGCCTTCCGGCCGGCGGAGCCCTCTGGAAGGCGGGGCCGCGGGCTGTGAAGCCGCCCCACTTTCCATATGCATAATCGTCATTCTGCTTGCCGCGGACCACTAGCATTCCAGTTCGAAAAGCTGCCTGGCTGGACGTTTAGGCCTGAATTGCGAAGTTGAGACCGGTTGAGGCGCCATCTCTAGCCAAAGCACCGGACTAGCCAGAGGAATTCCAACTTCGGCGAAGTTGGATTTCCACAGCGCAACGTATTGATGGCAGGAGCGATAGACGTTGCGCTCGGGTGCAACGCCAGTTTCAGCGCCAACCGGCGTGGGATGTCATGGGAGTGACCAGAAGCGACCGGCGGACCTCAGCCACCTGTCAGGTGTGCGTTGGGCTTCCCGGAGCGCGCGTCAGCGAACCGCGCCCCCGGGAGCAGAGTGCCCGCGTGTGCCGCCGGTCGGCGGCCAGACGGCTCGTTGGGCCACACTCGGTCGAGCGGGCCGACGGGCAGCGTATGGTGCGGCGGGGCGCGGGCGCTTGAGCGGCGAGCGCCCTCATCCGGCTTTCACCCCCAGCTTGCGCAGCAGAGTCATGGCCGGGCACCAGTTGGTGAAGGCCGATTGCAGCAAGTTAAGGCCGACGAAGGCGGTGAAGAGGTACCAGTTGGGGCTGACCAAGTGGCCGAGCGCGAGGCTGGCCAGGACGAACACGCCCGCGATGAGGCGCACGTAACGGTCGACGGTCATAGGTTTCTCCGGTTCTTTACCATGTAGTAGACGATGGGGACGGTCATGCGCGAGAGGGCCAGCGAGGCAATCTCGCCGGCCATCAGCGCGATAGCGAGGCCCTGAAAAATCGGATCGAACAGAATCACCGCGGCGCCCACCACCACCGCGCAGGCGGTCAGCAGCATGGGCCGGAAGCGCACGGCGCCGGCGTCGATCACCGCCTGGCGGAGCGGCGAGCCCTGGCGCAGGCGCAGCTCGATGAAATCCACCAGGATGATCGAGTTCCGCACCACGATGCCCGCGCCGGCGATGAAGCCGATCATCGAGGTCGCGGTGAAGAACGCGTGCAGCAGGCCATGGGCGGGCAGAATGCCCACCAGCGAGAACGGGATCGCGGCCATGATGACGAGCGGCGTGACGAAGGATTCGAACCAGCCCACCACCAGCACGTAGATCAACACCAGCACGACGGCAAAAGCCAGGCCCAGATCGCGGAAGACCTCGTAGGTAATGTGCCACTCGCCATCCCACTTCATGGCGTAGCGGGCGTCGTCGGCGGGCAGATGCGCGGTGTACTGCTCGATCGCATAGCCCCCGGGCACCTGGATCTTGTCGATGCCGGGCCCGAGCGCCAGAACGGCGTAGACGGGGCTCTCTATGGCGCCCGCGACGTCGGCGATTACGTAAGTCACCGGCATCAGGTTCTTGTGGTAGATGCTTTTGTCCTCGATGACCGGCCGCGGCGTCACCAGTTCGGAGAGCGGCACACCGGCGACCTTCAGGGACTGAATTCGCTCCAGGTTACTACGGGTGGCGCGGTCCAGGCGCAATGTGATGGGCACGTCTTCTTTTTCGGAATCGACGTGCAGCAGGCCCGCCGTTTCGCCGGCCGAGGCGATGCGCATGGTGCGGGCGATGTCGTCCTCGGTGATTCCGTGGAGGCTGGCCTTTTCCTTGTCAACGAGGAGCTGGTATTTGGGCTGGTCGTCTTCGACGTACCAATCCACGTCTACTACGCCGTCGGTGCGCTTGAAGAGGTCGCGGACCTGGCGGGCCAGGTGGATGCGGCCATCCTGGGAGGGTCCGTAGATCTCGGCCACCAGGGTTTCAAGAACCGGGGGGCCGGGAGGCACCTCGGCCACCTTGATACGCGCGCCCCAGCGCTGGGCGATAGGCAGAAGGCGGTTACGGACGGCCTTGGCGATCTCGTGGCTCTGCCGGCTGCGGTCGTGCTTGCCCACGAGGTTCACCTGGATGTCGGCGATATTCGAACCGCGGCGCAAGTAGTAGTGCCGCACCAGGCCGTTGAAGTTGTAGGGCGAGGCGGCGCCGGCGTAGGTCTGAAGGTCGACGACTTCGGGTTCTTTGAGGACCTCGTCCGCCAGCGCGCGGGTGGCCGCGGCGGTCTGCTCGAGCGTCGTTCCGTTGGGCATGTCCACGATCGCCTGGAACTCGCTCTTGTTGTCGAAGGGCAGCATCTTGACCTTCACGAAGCCCACGTAGACGAGTGCCATGGCGCCGAGGAGCAGCGCCACGACGCCGGAAAGGAACCCCCAGCGAAGTGCGGGGCGCTCGAGCAGCGGGCCCATGAAGCGGCGGTAGAGGCGCGTGAGACGGTCTTCCCGCTCACCGGCCGCATGCGCGCCTTTGAACTTGAGAATGCGCACCGCCGCCCAGGGCGTCACCAGAAACGCCACCACGATCGAGAAGATCATGGCGGCCGAAGCGCCGATCGGAATCGGCCGCATGTAAGGCCCCATGAGGCCGCCCACGAAGGCCATGGGCAGAATGGCGGCGATCACGGCGAGCGTGGCCAGGATGGTCGGGTTGCCGACTTCATCCACCGCTTCGATGGCCACCTGCTTGATGGGCCGGCCCTGGTTGGCGGGCATGCGCGCGTGGCGTACCACGTTCTCCACCACTACGATGGCGTCGTCCACCAGTATGCCGATGGAGAAAATCAGCGCAAACAGGGTGATGCGGTTCAACGTGTAGCCGTAAAGGTAGAAGACTGTCAGCGTCAGCGCCAGCGTGACCGGGATGGCGATGAACACTATCAGCGATTCGCGGAAACCGAGCGTGATCCAGATCAGCACGCTCACCGAGATGACCGCGATCAGCATGTGCAGGAGTAGCTCGTTGGACTTCTCGGCGGCCGTCTCGCCGTAGTTCCGCGTGACGTGCATTTGGACGTCGGACGGGATCACCGTGCCTCCAAGCGCCTCCACGCGGCTGAGGACGCGATCGGCGACGTCGATGGCGTTGGTCGATTTGCGCTTCGAAATCGCCAGGGTCACGGCGGGAGAGTAGTGGCCGTGGGCGGCGTACTCGACGTATTCCGAGGGCTCTCCGCCCCCGTCGGCGACCTCGGCGACGTCGCGGACGAAGACGGGCCGGCCGTTGGCCACGGCAACTACCACATCGGCGACGTCGCGCGCCGTGCGGAGGAATTCGCCGGTTTCGAGCAGAAACTCGTGGTTGCCGCTGGAGTACTTGCCGGATTCCAGACGGCGGTTCGAGCCGGCCAGCGCGCCGTACACTTGCAGGGGCGAAAGCGAGTAGGCCGCGAGTTTGGCTTCGTCGAGCGTTACGCGAACCTCGCGGCGGTTGCCGCCCGTGATGACGACGGCGGATACGTCGGGCACCTGCTTGACGGCATCATGCACCTGGGCGGCCACGCGGCGCAGCTCGAAGGGGCCGTAGCGGTCGCTGGAGAGCGTGAGGGCCAGGATGGGAACGTCGTCAATCGAGCGCGGCTTGATGAGGGGCTGGGTGGCGCCGGGCGGGATGAGGTCGAAGTTGGCGAACATCTTCTGGTTCAGGTTGACGATGCTCTTTTCCTCGTCCTGGCCGACCTTGAAACGCACGATGGCCAGCGAGCCGCCGGGGCTGGAGGTGGAGTAAATGTACTCGACGCCCGGGATCTCCCAGAGCAGCTTCTCCATGGGCTTGGTGACGCGCTCTTCCACCTCGCGGGCCGATGCGCCGGGCATGCCGACGAAGATGTCGATCATGGGCACCTTGATCTGCGGCTCTTCCTCGCGCGGGAGCTTCCAGACGGCAAAAGCGCCCAGCGCGAGGGAGGCGGCGATGACCAGAGGCGTGAGCTTGGAATCGATCCACAAGCGGGCGAAGCGGCCCGCCACGCCGAGCTTCGGCCGATCGCTCACGGGCGCACCTCCACCGCTGCGCCGTCGGCGAGGGAGGGCGGGGCGGAGAAGACTAGCTGCTCGCCCGGGTTCAAGCCCGAGAGGATCTCAACGGAATCCCCGACATGCTGGCCGAGAGTCACGAAGCGCGAGCGGGCGTGGCCGCCATCAGCGACAAAAACGGAGGCGAGCTGGCCACGCTCGGTCACGGCCGCGGCGGGCACGGCCAGCACCTGGCGCGTGCCGAGCGCGAACCGGGCGCGTCCGAAGAGGCCGGAGCGCAACTGCGAGATCGCCGGCAGATCGACTTTCACGGTGAAGGAGCGGGAAGCGGCGTCGATGGCCGGAACGATTTCAGAGACCCGCCCTTCGACGGGTCGCCCGATGCCGTCCAGCACCACCGTGACCGGCTGGCCGGTTCGAATCAGGGGCAGCTTCGATTCCTCGACCGTGGCTTCCAGGCGGTAGGCACCCTCGCGCTCGATGGTGAGCAGCGGCGCGCCGGGCGCGGCCAGGATGCCGGGGTCCACGGACTTCGCCGTCACCGTGCCGGAGAACGGAGCGGTGAGCTGGGCGTAGCTGCGCATGACCTCGGTCGAGGCCAGTGCCTGGACGGCCCGCGCGATCGTTGAATTGAGTTGGGCGCGCCGGGCCAGCGCCATCTCGTGTCCCGACTGAGCCAGCTTCAGCCGAGCGCTGGCCTCGTCGAGTTCCTGGTTGGAGATGGAATCCTTATCGAAGAGTTCCTTCATTCGATTGTAGGTGGCCTTCGCGAGGTTGAGGCTGGCCTGGGCGCCGGCGATGGCGTTGTCGGCTTCGGGGACGGCGCTACGCGCCTCGGCTTGGGCGGCCTCGGCCTGGCGGCATGCGGCATCGAGCTCGCGCGCATCGAGCGCAACGAGCAGTTGGCCCTCACGGACGCGGTCGCCGGCCGAGACGCGCACCTCGCGCACATAGCCCATCGTCCTGCTCGAAATCACGGCTGAGGTGCGGGCGCGGACGGTGCCCGTGGCCTCGTAGACGTTGGGCCAGGCGGTGGGCGCCACAGTGAGAACCCGGGCCGCGGTGGGCGCGGCGTTGGCGCCGGCGTCGGTGGGTGCCGGCGAACTGCATCCGGCCAGGAGCAACAGAGCGGCTGAAGCGAGTGCGACGAGTGGAGTGTGCATCTAGTTCAAAACCTCGGATTTGTCGGAAAGCGTGCCGGCGGCGAGTTCCAGGCTTACGGCGGCGAGCCGCTGGTCGTAGATCGCGGCCAGACGGCGGTTGCGGGCCTCGAGCAGCGCGGTCTCGGTGCGGAGCAGCTCGGTCACGTTGCTCAGACCGCTGTCGTAACGGTTCTTGGTGATGCGCAGGCTCTCTTCGGCCATGGAGACCGCAGCCTGGGCTACGGCAATGCGTTCGGCCGCGGACCGGAAGTCGGCGTAAGCGCGGCGCACCTGGAGCCGGATCTGCGAACTCGCCTCGCGTTCGAGGGCGCGGACGCGCTCCAGACCGTAAGCAGCCTCGTTCATGCGGGCCCGGTCGGCGCCGCCGTTGAAGATATTCCAGCGCAGGCTGGCGGAGACCAACCAGTTTGCGCCTCCCCGGTCGGCGAAAGTCTGGCGGTCCGTTTCAAAGCTCGCATGGAATCCGACCTGCGGCAGTAGCGAGGTGCGGGCTGCGGCCCCCTGGGTTTGGGCCAGATTGGAGGCCAGGCGCGCCTCGTGCAGCTCCGGCCGCGAGAGGCCGGCCTGCTTCTCGTACTGCTCGAGAGACTGCTGATCGAACGAAGCCGCCGTCAGCGGTGTGGTGAGATCGTGGGGTTCGGTGAGGGGCAGCCCCAGCGCGTCGTCCAGCGCCGACAGTGCCACGTTCAGGTCGGCCTTGCGGCGGATCTGCTCCTCCCGCACCGCGGCCAGGTGCAACTTTATGGAAAGCACGTCGGCGTTGGTGGACATGCCGGCCTCGCGGACGGCCTGGGCGCGGCTCAAATCAGCCTCGGCCGACCGCACCGCCTCATCGGCCACCTTGGCGCTCTCGGCCGCGAGCACCGCGCCGTGATAGGCCCGGACCACGTTGGCGATGGCGTTCATGCGGGTGAGGCGCTCGTCCTCGGTGCTGAAATCGCGGCCCAGCTTCGCAGTCCTGACGGCCAGCCGCGTCTGCCCGCCATCATAAACGTTCTGATCCAGGGTGACCTGGGACTGGAAGTTGTCGAGGGCAGCGGGGCGGTTCAGCGTGTCCAGCGCGAAGTTCGCGGCGGTGAACTGGTGCTGGGTCAGGAGGGAGCTGAAGACCAGCACGGGATTGTCGCTCCGGACGACCGATTCGGTGTAATTAAGCTTGGGGAGATAGCCGCTTCGGGCCTCCACAATGCGCATGTCGGCGCCCTTGGTGGCGTCCCGGCTGGCCGCGACCGAGGGGTGGTTCTCCTGGGCCAGCCGGACCGCGTCCGTTAACGAGAGAGGGTTCTGGGCTGCCAGCGGCAGAACGGCAATCACGAATGAAGCCAACGTTCTTGGCATGTTATGGGTAATGATGCAGGGCGGCCTCGGAAGTTACGAGCTTTTTCTCTGTCACCGGCCGGAACAGGCTGCATCTTTGAAAATGGCGTCTTCAAT
>PMEV01000286.1 GCA_003154855.1 Bryobacterales bacterium | reverse complement strand
GTGCGTGCGCCACAAAAAGCCTCTCTGGCAGCGTCCTGCATATAGGTCCTTAATTGCGCCGCACTACACTAGCGTCGCGTAGACCAGCGCATTGCCCGAAGCGGCGATCTTGGCGACAAACGCATCGTAGCTCCCGGCCCTTACCGTCTGGTAAGCCCCCGCCGTCACTGGGAAATTGTCCGAGTACGTCGCGCCTGTCACACAGGCGTTACCGGAGGCGTCCTCCGCGATTCCGTAGGCCTGATCGGGCGCGCGGCCCCCCAGATACGTGACGTAGTCCCAAGTGCTTCCCCTGGCGTTCAGATAGGTTGCGCGGCCGTCCTTTCCCAGCAGCACCGTGTAGCCCGGGGCTCGGCCAACCAACAGAGTGGCCGAGTTCGCCTGTCTCAGATTGGGCTCGAAAACGACACGTCATATCCCTCCAACCGGCATCGGCGCCGGCGAGGCGCCCGCCAGTGCGCCAGCCACGAAGATCGTTACAAAGGCTAGTCTCATCCGGCTGTCGAGACAGATTCCTTGAGGGGGAGGGCCCGATGGGCGCGAGACGCTCGCCATGCCAGCCACCCGCTAAGGGGGGTCCTATAGGAGTGAGTACTAGTACTACAAAACTTCCGCTGACAAATCTAAGGGTTGACTCCAACCCCGTGTTTCATTAATATAACCTTGAGGCCGGAAATGCACCTTTGTACCCGCAGGGTGCCCGAGTGGAGTGGGGAGTGAGAGGTGTGGAGCGCAAATGAAGCATTCTAACTGTACTTTGTTGCTGATGGCTGGACTTCTCCTTCTGGGCGCGCAGGCATTCGCCAGCCCGGAGCTGGTGCCCATCCCGGGTATCGTCAGCACTGGAGCGGGCCTCGCCCAGGGAGCCACCGACGCCAGCTACCTGCTGATCTCCGCACCCGCGGGCGTGACCCTCAATAGTTCGGTAGTGGTCTGCGACGTCATAGGTTGTGGCGCCGGCACCACCCCGGCCTTCCCCTTCTGGGCCAACAGTCCCTGGGCGTGGCAGGCTGACGACGCCAGTTCCGCGTGGCTCGGAGTCCTGGACCCAAGCATGGGTGGACTCCCGGGTCAGCAATACGGCAACATCAACGAACGGACTTCCGGGGTTCCGGGAACGGGCGTTACCACGGGGGATCCCCAGGGTTGGTACGACTTCCGGGTCGAATTCACTCTGTCCGCTTATCAGGCCGCCACGGCGGCCATCACCGGCGCCTGGGCGGTCGATAACGTAGGCCAGATCTATCTCAACGGCTCGCCCACCTCCTTTAGCTGTCAAGCCTCCCCGAGTTGCTACCAGACGATGACCGGCTTCAACCTCAACTCCGGCTTCGTCGCTGGTGTGAACTACATGGATTTCAAGGTGTATAACTGGGCTGGGGCCACCGGCAATCCGGTCGGACTCCGCGTCGATATGTCCGGATACTACGAGGTCCCCGAACCCGCCTCCGCCACGCTGTGGGGAGTGGGTCTGGCGGTGCTCGCCATTCTGCGGCTGCGGCGCCGGGCCTCCTGACCGCGTCCCTTTAGCCAGTCAGCTTCCGAAAGAAATCGAGAGATTCCTGCGCGCAGATCTGCCAGCGGTAGCGTTGTGCCTGGCGCCTCCCAATCCGGCCCAGATCCTCGCGCAACCCAGGTGAGAGCAGGAGTTTCTCGAGCCCCCCACGAATCTCCCCGACGCTGCGCGGATCGATGAGCAACGCGCCGCCGGCGGCGACCTCGGGCAACGAGGAGACGTTGGAAGTAAGCACTGGCAGGCCGGCCGCCATGGCCTGCGCCACCGGAAATCCGAAGCCTTCGTAAAGCGAGGGATAGACGAACACCGTCGCCCCCGCGGTGACTCCGGGCAACTCCGTCTCCGGCACGTAGCCCAGGTAGCGCACGCCGGCTGGCGCGCTCCGCAAGCGGTTCAGGGCCACTTCATCTCTCCAACCGGCGGGCCCGGCCACCACCAGGTCGAACTCCTGGCGCAACGAGCCGCCCATCCCGGCCCAGGCGTCCAGCAGCGCGCCCAGATTCTTCCGCGGTTCCACCGTGCCCACGAACAGCGCGTAAGGGCGTTCCAGCCGGTAGCGAACCCGCGCGGTCTTCACCGCCTCTGGCGGGACCGCGAAGAACGAATCGGGGATTCCGGGATAGATGACCGCGATCTTCTCCGGCGGCAACCGCAGGATTCGAATGGCGTCCCGGCGGCTGCTCTCGGAGATCGAGATCAGGCCGTCGGCGCGTTTCATGACTTGTTCCCCGAACCGCCTCCCCGCCTGGGCGTTCCGCGGCGTATGCCATTCCGGAGTCAGCCAGCAGGTCATGTCGTAGATGGTTGTACTGAGCCGGGCCTTGCGCGGCGGGTTGCGCATCAGAGTTGAGGCGTGGAACAAATCGGCGCGGCTGGACCAGCTCAGGTGCGAGCGATTCAGGAATTGCAGCAGGCCCAGGCCCGCCAGCGTGGATGGCCGCCCTGTCACCGAGCGCTCATGATCCAGGCTGCCGATGGAAGTCCAGAAAGGGAAGGTCGCGATCNNAATCGCTCCCAGCCAGCGCGCGCAGATGCTGGATCCAGTGGTACAGGTAGTTCTTGACGCCCGCGCTGCGCAGCAGCAGAGGAGTGGCGTCGATCAGGATGCGCATGGCTCAGGACCGTCCCCGTTGCGCCACCACCGCTTCGATTCTCGCCATAGATGAAATCCGAGATTAACACGGC
>PMEV01000416.1 GCA_003154855.1 Bryobacterales bacterium | reverse complement strand
TTCACCATTGTTTCTCTCGACGCCTTCCGGCGCGACGGCGAATCCTCGGCAACCGGCGGGTTCACGCTGATCGCCGACTCCGCCCTGCCGTTGATCCACGATCCCAACACCGCATCCGGCCGTGCCGCTCTGAATCTGCCGCTCATCGACGGCCTCCGGTTCGTTCCTTTTCGCGTCCGGCCGGGCGACGACGCCAGTTGCCTCAACCTCTACCAGCCGCGCAATCCACGCATCGTTGCCCCACCCGCGGATTTCCTCCGCAGCGCCGGCCATCCCTGGCCGCTGCTCAATTCGCGATTCCACGCAGGCGCCATTCCAGCCATCGCCGATCGGAATTCCATGACTTATTCTCTGCACCGGAAACTGGGCGAGGAATTCGAGGCGGGCGGCATTCGTTACCGCATCGTGGCCGCGCTCGAGGACAGCGTCTTTCAGGGCGAACTGATCGTCTCCCAGGAGAACTTCCTGCGGCTATTCCCGGATTCCGAGGGTTACAGCTTCTTCCTGCTGCGCGTCCCCGCCGGCCAGGAGCAGGCTATCGCGAGGACGCTCGAAGAGTCGCTCTCCGATTATGGATTCGCCGTCCAACCCGCCGAGGCGCGCCTCGCGGCGTTCCACAGGGTGGAGAACACGTATCTTTCGACCTTCCGTGCGCTCGGCGGCCTGGGCCTCGTGCTAGGCACGGTCGGCCTGGCGGCCGTGCTGTTGCGTAACGTGTTGGAGCGCAGAAGGGAGCTGGCCCTGCTGCGAGCCGTCGGCTACCGTGCGCGAGATCTTGCGGTGATGGTCCTCGCCGAGAACGCCAGCCTGCTCGCCATCGGNNCATGTCCCCACCGCCTCCCTTGCGGCGCTCCTCGGCCTCGTGCTCGCGACCGGCGCCGCCGCCTCCCTCATCGCCACCGCCGCCACCCTGCGCTCCTCCCTCCTCGAAGCCCTGAGGTCCGAGTAACCCGTGAGGTGGTCCTCCAGGACCGCACGCGACCCTTAGGACCAGTTGCTGCGCAGTGCCGCGTGAGGGTGCGAAATGAGAGAATATCAGATGCTTGGCGATTGTCGAAATCAATCCGCGATCCCTGCGCGGCCCGTGGACGGCTGGCTTTGCGCTCGACTGGCACACCCTCAGCAGCACGTTCATCGGCAACAACCAGTTTGGACACCCGATGTTCGACACGAAGCGGCCACCTGTAGGCGAACTGCTGTACCAGTTGAAATATGGCCGCGCCCAAACGAAGGTGGAGAAGCTGGCGATAGCCGACCAGTTGGCCGAGACAGCTGAGAACTTCATAAGAAACACTTGGCGCGCGCCGATCGATGCGATCTTGCCTGTGCCGCCGTCGAATGTCCGAGCGATCCAGCCGGTCTTGGTTGTGGCGGAAGCTTTAGCTGCGCGGCTTGGCGTGCCGGTTTGCACGGGCTGCCTGACGAAGGTGAAGCAGACCCCGCAAATGAAGGACATTACGGACTACGATAAAAGGAAGGAAGTGCTCGCAGGCGCTTTCACAGTGGACCCGGCATTGACGACAGGCAAGAACTTGTTGATATTTGATGATCTTCACGGCTCAGGCGCCACCGTTTCGCGTATCGTGGAACTCTTGAAAGACCCAGGCCGCGCGAAGGCCGTCTATCTTCTGACGCTCACGACGAAGTAGGTGCACATCATGAATGTTTTCATTGGTGGATCAAGAGCGGTTTCAAAGCTGAACGCGGTCATACGTGTGCGACTTGACGACCTGATCAAGCGCGGCTGCACAATTCTCATTGGCGATGCCAACGGCGCGGATAAGGCCGTGCAGCAGTATTTCGCGGAGCACGAGTACCCGAACGTGACCGTGTTTTGCATGGAGGAATGCCGCAATAACGTCGGAGCGTGGCCGACGCGCCGGATCGAGCCGCCCAACGACCGGAAGGACTTCAGCTATTATGCCGCCAAAGACATCGTAATGGCCAGAGAGGCGCAATGCGGCGTCATGCTGTGGGATGCCAAGAGCAAAGGCACGCTGCAGAACATGCTCAATCTGGTCGGAGCCGGCAAGCGCACGCTCGTCTACTTCGCGCCGACCAAGGATTTTCACGTGCTGGGGAACGAGCACGACTTGCACATGCTGTTGGCTCGATGCCGTAAACGCGACCTCGATGCCGCATCGAGCGGCCTCGGCCTGAACACGCCCCTCACCCAGCCGCATTTGCCGCTTCGCCTCAGCTAAAGGATTACTTATGGGGAGCCCAGCGCAGAATGATCTCTCTGAGAATACGCACCTGCCCCGCGCCCAATACAATGAAACAAGCATGCCTTTCTACCAACGCCCCCTCGTCATACTCGCCGCCGCGCTGATTCTGCCTCCCGCCGGCCTGGTCCTCCTCTGGCTCCGCACTGGCGTTTCCATCCTCAAAAAGAGTTTCGGCTCGCTCGCCATCCTGGCCGTAGCCATCGCGCACCTGTTCTTGTTCTACGGCCTGCAAATGGAGTTCTCGGGAGGGATGCGCCCGGTCTTCTACTTTGGAGGCGCCCAGCGGCAGTACCAGATCCTCGAAGAGGCCCGCGCCGCGCAGCAAACGCTGCCGCCATCCACTGGCTCGACCTATTGGACCGACTACCGCGGACCGAACCGGCTAGGCCGTTACGACCAGGCGCCCATTCTGACCATCTGGCCGGCCGACGGCCTGCGGCGGATCTGGAAGCAGCCGGTCGGCGGCGGCTACGCATCCTTCACCGTCGCCAACGGCCTGGCGTTCACCATCGAGCAGCGCCGCGAGACCGAGGTGGTGGCCGCCTACGACATCGCCTCCGGTCGCGAGCGCTGGACCAACGCCTGGCCCGCCCTGTTTCGGGAATTCATGGGCGGGAACGGGCCGCGGGCGACTCCGGTGTGGGACCAGGGACGGGTCTATGCGCTGGGCGCCACGGGCGAGCTGCGCTGCCTGGAAGCCGCCACGGGCAAGCTCGTCTGGAACAAGAACATCCTCTCGGATAACGGGGCGCGCAACCTGCAATGGGGAATGGCCGGATCGCCGCTCATCGTGGANNTTCCGGCCAGCGCGTCTGGAGTTCGCTCGACGACCAGGCAGCCTACGCCTCACCGGTCGTGGTCACCGTCGGTGGGCGCCGCCAACTGCTGATCGTGACCGCCGGGCGCGTCGTGGGTCTCACGGTCGAAGAAGGCCGGCTCCTGTGGGAGTTTCCGTGGGTCACGCACATGGGCATCAACTGCACGGAGCCCATGGTGGTCGGGCCCAACCGCGTTTACGTCTCCTCCGGTTACGACCACGGCGCAGCCGTCCTGGAACTCGCTCCGCGCGGAAACGGTTTCGAGCCCCGCGTCGTTTGGGCCAACAACCGCATGAAGAATAAGTTCAACGACCCCGTGCTGTACGAGGGTCACATCTACGGACTCGACGAAGGCATCCTCGCCTGCATCGATGTAGCAACCGGCGACTTGAAGTGGAAGGGCGGCCGTTACGGCTACGGCCAGGTCCTGCTCGCCTCCGGGCATCTCGTCGTACTTACCGAGGATGGCGACGTGGCCCTCGTCCGCGCTTCTCCGGAGCGGTTCCAGGAAGTAAGTCGATTCAGCGTCCTGAGCGGCAAGACCTGGAACAATCCGGCCATTTCCGACGGCCTCCTGCTGGTCCGCAACGAAACCGAGATGGCCGCCTTCCGGATCGGGGTGGAGTGACGCGGGCCTAACGTGCGCCCGCGTCTCCAAAGCAGTAAACCCGCCCATCCTGCGACCCAATCACAATCCTGCCCGCCGCAATCGCCGGTGACGCCGTCAGCGGCGCGCCCGCCTCGAACTCCCAGACCATTTTGCCGGAGGCCAGATCCAGCACGTAGAAACGCCCGTCGCTGGCTCCGACATACACGCGGCTCCCGGCGATGGCAGGCGACGAATCCACGCGCGCCCGCGTCGCGAAAGTCCAGTTCGATCTTCCGGTTCTCGCATCCAGGCAATGCACCATCTTGTCCCGACCGCCAACCACGATGCGGTCCGCCACCGCGGCCGCCGAGGAATAGAACGGGAACTGCGAACGCGGGTTCCGGTACCTCCAGAGGATGCGCTTCCGCACCACGTCGGCCGCCACCACCTCCTCATTGAAGTTGCCGAAGAAAGCCACCTGGCCAATCAGCGCCGGAGAAGCCGCAATCGGGCCGCCGGCCGCAAATTGCACCACCTCGCGTCCGTCGGCGATGCGTATGCCGTGGAAGACCTCGTCGCACCCGCCCACGTAGGCGATGCCGTTCGAAACCGCGGGCGTCGCATGCACGTAGTTCGTGCTGTGGAATCTCCAGAGGAGTTTTCCCCCGCGGTGCGAAACGCAGTAGAGGTTCCCGTCGTAGGAGCCGATCAGAACGCGGTCGCCGGCCACCACCGGGGACGACTTGATCTCGGCCTCCGTCTTGAAGGTCCAAAGCGGCTTGCCGTCGGCGGCATTCACCGCGTGCAGGATGCCGGCCAGATCGCCCACGTAGACGGCGCCCTCGGCGACCGCCGGTGAGGATTCGCCGATCTCGTCGGTCGCGCGGTATTTCCAGCGAAGCTTTCCCGTCTGCAAGTCGATCGCGAGAAGCTCTTTCGAGCGCGAGCCCACGTAAACCGTTCCGCCGAAGATCGCCGCGGAGGATTCGATCAACTCCCCGGCGTCGTAAGTCCAGAGTAACTTCAAGGCGGCCGGGACAGGGTCGGCCGCCACGCCCGTGAGTTGCGGGTTCGCGCGGAATTGCGGCCAATCTGCGCCCGCCACGAGTAACCCCGCCGCCAGCGGTAGGACAAGCTTCAGCTTGTCCATCTTCCTAGTCACGGCCTCTGCCCAATCGCGAACAGTTGGCTGCGGTTCGCCAAAAACAGCGTTCCATGCGCGGGCACGGCGGTGGAGTACACGCTGCTTCCCAGGCTCGGCTGCGCGATCGGCTTCTTCTCTTTGCTCACTTCGAAGATCGCCACATCGCCGTCTTCGTCTCCCAGGTACACCTTCCCGCCGATCGCTATGGGCGAGCCCCACACCGCGGCCAGCAGGTCATGGGTCCAGTAAGCCTTTCCGGTGTTCACGTCCAGGCAGTGCAGGTAGCCGGTGGTATCGGCGATGAACAGCAGGCCGTTCGCTATGGCGGCCGTGGACACCGAGCGCTTGATGCCGTCGTACCGCCAGATGCGGCCGCTCGCCGTGATGTCGCCGCGTTTGCTGGCGTCGATAGCGTAAAGGTGGCCCGGCCCCGCGCCGCTCGAGGGGTCCTGGCCATTGGCTATGTACACCTTGTTCTGCCAGATTACGGGGGTCGCGACAACTGCATTGCGCGTCTTCGGCCACGAGGCGTCCTTGGGGTTGGTGTCGAACTCCCAGAGCTTCTTGCCGGAGCTCGCTTCGTAGGATCGCACCCACCCGTCTCCCTCCCCGATCACCACCTGCACCACGCCGCCCACCGCGCCCACGGCGGGCGACGACCACTGTCCCTCCAGGATATTTGCGCCCGCGCCGCCTGCCTGCCACACCGGCTTGCCCGTATTCTTGTTCACCGCAACCATCGAGGGCGCGCGCGGCGCCGGCACCCGCTGATTATTCTCATCCCGGCCGTTGGAGGTTCCAGTGAAGACCAAATCGCCATAGGACGCCGGCGACGAACTCGACTGGTTGTGAGGAACCACGCCCAGTTCCTTCCTCATGTCGAGCTTCCAGACCACCTTCGCGCCGCCCTGGCCATCGCCGCGCGTATCCAGGCACACCAGCTCGCAGCGGTTCGAGACGTAATACAGGCGCTCGCCTTCGACCAGTGGCGACGAGCACACGCCGGTTTCGGGCCAATCGATCTTTGGGCCGAGTTTCTCGTTCGCGTGCTGCCACAGAAACCGCCCATCGGATTCGCGGAAGCACATCAGCACGCCGCGGTCGCCGGGTTCTTTAGGGTTGCGCACCAGCGCGTTGTTGGTGCCCACGTACACTTGCCCGCCGGCCACCACCGGGTTGCCGTACGTCTGCGAGCCAATCTTCGCGACCCACTTGATGTTCTTGCCGGTCTTGATGTCCCAACTGGCCGGAAGGCCCTTCATGGACGAAACCATGTTGCGATCGGCAGTGCCGCCCCACATCGGCCAGTCCCCGCCAGGAGGGTCGGAGGCAACCAGGATGCAGGCGCCCACGGCCACGCCCAGGAGCATTGCCGCTTTCATGATTCCGGTGTTCATCGCGCTGGTCCCGAAATAGCGAATAAATGCCTCTCCCCGCGGATCAGCAGCACATCGTCGGCCCACGCGGGCGTGGCCAGAATCGGCTCGCCGATCGCGTTCTTTCCGATCAGTTCGTACTTCGGGCCGGCTTTCACCACGAAAACGTCGCCGTCTTCGCTGGCCAGGTAAAGCTTCCCGCCCGCGGCCACGGGCGATGCGACGAACGAGCTGCCCGGCACGCGCTGCTGGTAGACGCGGTTGCCGGTCGCCGCCTCATAGGCCGCGAGAACGCCGTTATTGTTGATTGTGTACAGTAGGTCGCCGTACAAGATCGGAGTCGGCAGGTAAACCCCGCCGCTTCGTTTGCTCCAGGCAATCGCATCGCTCGAATCCTTGCCCTCTTTCAGCGTGAGATCGCCGTGCGACCCGATCTTAATCGCATAAACCGGCTGTACCGGCGGGTAGCCCGCCGTCACAAAAATCAGGCCCTGGCCGGATATCGGAGTCGTGCAGGCGATCTCGGAGTTCGGACCGAGCGTCCAGAGTTCCTTTCCCGTGTCCGCGTCATAGCCGCGAATCGCTCTGGAGCCGTTGGTTACCACCTCCATCCGGTCCTTGCCCTGCACCAGAGTGGGCGTGCCCCAGGTGGGGATCTCCGCGCGCGCCGTGCGCCACAACTCCCGCCCGTCTTTCAGGTCGAAGGCGGCGATGAACGAGTCCTTCTGCCGGTCGCACAGCACGATCGCCGAATTCTTGTGGATCACCGGCGAACTTCCCACGCCCCATTCCGAGTCCGGATCGAAGAACCACCCCGCGTTCTGTATGCCGAGGTCCTTCTTCCAAAGCAGTTTCCCTTCCGTCGAATAAGCGTACAGCCCCTCGCTTCCGAAGTAGGCCACCACCACGCTGCCATTCGTAACCGGAGAGGCCGAGGCTTGGGAAGACTTCGGATGCCGCTTCGTTTTTGGCACGCCCTGACAGGCCAATTGATCCCACAGCAGCTTCCCGGTCCGCTTATCGAACCCCATCACCCTCCACTGATGTGGGCTGCGGTCGGGGGCCGAGTCGGTATCCCCGTACAGTCCGATCCGGAACTTCTGCGACGGGTCGCTGGAGATCGCGGTGGTGACAAAAACCCGGTCGCCCGAGACGATCGGGGACGATACCGCCAGGCCGGGGATCTCCACCTTCCACGCCACATTCGTGCCCTTCACGGCGTCCCACTCGACCGGCGGATTCGTGGCAGCGCTCACGCCGGAAGCCGCGGGACCGCGAAACTGCGGCCAGTCGGCGGCCAGGCCTAGGCCCGCGAGGCAGGCGCACAGCCCCAGCAATCGAACTGCGTTCATTGGGTCACCGCCTTTTTGAACTTGTAGCTGCCGGGACCTTGCTTGAGCGTGAAACTCGAAGGCGAATCGAACTCGATCTGAATCCCGTATTGCGCGAACTCGAATTGCGTCGCGCTCTTGGCTTTCAGGGGGAACTCCGGTTGACCCGTGGCCTGCATATAGAGCTTGCCTTCCTTGACGAACGCCTTGATATCGAGGGGAATCTGTTCCGACTTATACGTGCCCACGTACGCCTCGAGCGTCTTCGGATCCGCGACGAATGCCGGCGCGGGCTCGCGTGCGCCCGCCTTCTTTAGCAGCGGGGCGACGTCCGCCTGTTTCTGTTCCAGCGCCGACTCGTATGCTTTGTCCAGCGCCGCCTGCGATGGTTTGCCGGTCTCCAAAAACGCCTGCACCAACTCGGCATTGCCGGTCCCGGCTACCGAGGCCAGGACGTTGTCGGGATTCCCCGCCCCTTTGCGCACCAGCATTTTGGCTACCCCGTAGTACTTGCGCGTGAGGACGAAGTCCAGCGCCGAGGCTTTGTAGAAAGTGTCCTTGACATCGGCGCTGGCCCCCTTCTCAAGCAGGAAACGGACCACCTCTTCGTGCCCGTTCATCGCCGCCAGGTAGAGAGGCGTCTGCCCGTAGGCCGTCTTCGCCTCGATCGCCGCGCCTTTCTCGATCAGTTGCCTGACCGCCGCCAGGTCGCCGCCACGCGAGGCCGCGAGCAGTTCCTCGTTCGCGTCCCCGGCGTAAAGCCCAAGGCAAGTCGCGAAAACCAGCCATACCATCCGACGCATCGGCCGTCTCCCTTCCTGGTGGGGCAGGTCCCCGACCAAGGTTAGCGAAAGGCGCGCCCGTCCGCAATCGCGGCCTCCGGCCCACTCAGCCGCCCCGCTCTGGGAGCGGCTTGACCGGACCCAACTGCCGGTTGCGGCCTATATCTAATTGGATATAAGACACAGAAATGGATACCGACGCTGTTTCTTCGCAAAGCCGGTGGAATCCGATGTGGGGTCGGGATTTCATATCGGGT
>PMEV01000182.1 GCA_003154855.1 Bryobacterales bacterium | reverse complement strand
CGTTCGAGAAGGTGATTGAGTCAATCCGGGAACTGGAAGCCAGGGCCCGCGCGGACCGGTAGGCTCTCGATCCGGTGATCGATCCTCAGCCGCTCGTGAGCGGACCATTGCACATCGGCCGCTCGTGAGCGGACCATTGCACATCGGCCGCTCGCAAGTTGGCGCCGCATCCGGTCGTCTGTCGGCAGCGGCTTCCTGGAAACGGCTCGGTGGCACAGTCAATGAAGAACGCGAGCGCGCGGCGAAAAACAGAAGTTCGGCCAGAAGCGTGGCTCCCCGGCATGGATTCGAACCACGATTCACGGCTCCAAAGGCCGCTGTCCTACCATTAGACGACCGGGGAGTGGCCAAGAACTAGCGTCTCTGCCAGTGTAGCAGCGCGCCGGATCGGTACGCCACCGCCGCGCTGGCCGCGCGCCGGCCAGGCAGGCCCGAGGCGTGCTCCGCGGCCCAAAATCCAGCCGCAGCCCCCTGCATTCTCCCCTAAGGTTTTCGAGACCTCTAGCCGATCATGCTTACGGAACAACCCTTCGAGGGTACTAGAGTCCAAGCGGCAAACCAGCGAGGTGGTTGAGGAGCTTGGGAGGGGCGGATGAGAGCAGCATCTGCCCAGACCTTCGATCAGCGCGACACTCCAGCGCCGCGGCCGGCGAGCGTTGTCCGTCCAACGGACTTGGCCCGATCGGCTGGCGGCGGAGGCTGGAGGCGCGGGGCAGTGAGGAGCTTTCAATGTTCAAACGACTGTTTTTCAGCTCAGATAACGATGGGAAACCAGTGGGTGCATCCAACGGCGGCGGCAGCCCGATTCAGGGAGCGGCCGCGGCGGAATCGAGCGAAGAGACTCTCACTCGGGCGCTTCCCGAAACTTCATCCCGGACAACCCCGAACGGCGCCGCGATTGGCCTTTGCGCCAACTTCGACGACATCTATCGGAACGACCCCGCCAGACCGGAGGAGAGGGCTTACAACATTCTGAAGGTCGCCGACATGATCAAGAGCCCGCATCTGTCCGGAATGTCTCCGGAGGCCAAGCAGAACTCGGTATTGATGGCGCTGGAGGCTGCGGGTGTGGATGTGGACGCACTCCTGCAGGACGCGACTCTGCGCCAGCGCGCCCTCAACGACTATGAGGCGCAGCAGCGGGCCAGGCTCCGGGAGTTGGAGGCCGCCAAGGCCCGGGAGAGCGACGCTGTCCGCGCGGAACTGGAGCGCATCACGGGCGAGTACCAGTGCCGCATCCAGGCGCTGGCCGACGAGTGGACGCGGCAGCAGGAGAGCTTCGCCACCTGGCAGAAGCGGAAGCAGCAGGAAATCCAACGCATCGTGGAGGCCTCGGCACTGTGCACCCGCCAGGGCAATGCTCCAGCCAGCAACAACCTGACGGCGCTGCTGGAACGTGCCGCGGCGGCCAGAAGTTAGCGGGGGCAGCGTGCTGATTGCCTGCATCTGCGGCGTTCTCCTGATTGGGGTTCTGATCCGGATAACCGTGAGGAAACCACGGATGGACCGCGACGAAATCCGCAGGCTGGCCCGGATTGGGGACGAGATCCAGCGCCGGTCGGCCTTCCCGATGGAGTAGGCGCGCACCCGCTCGGTGGAGGGTCGGATGGAACAGGGTAGCTGGGAAGCCGCCGGCGAGCGCGTTCGGGCCAGTTCCCCTCGCTGGGAGGCGCGAACCAGGAGAAGAGTTCATGAATACGACCGAAGACAGTGCCGGGCAGCCGGTGGGGCTCGACGTGGGGACGAGCCGCATCGTGGTTGCCAGAAACCGGGATAACAAACAGCACTTCGAAGCCCAACTCAACGCCTTCGTTTCTCTGCCTAACTTCCGGCTCACCGAGAGCCTGCTGACCGAGGAGAAGGTGTTTCACGAGGTGGACGGCTCGAAGATCGTCGTCGCCGGCAGCGATGCCCAGCGGTTCGCCGACATGTTCCACGTCGAGGTTCGCCGGCCCATGCGCAGCGGCGTGCTGAATCCGGACGAACCGGAGAGTCTGGCCGTGGTCCAGCGGATCATCGCCAAGCTGGTTGGCCCGGCCGCCAAGGAGGGGCAGAGACTTTCCTTCAGCGTGCCCGCGCCGGTGGGAGGAGAGGGCGACGACATCGCCTACCACGAAGCCTCGATCCGGCAGATTCTGACGGGATTGGGCTACCAGGCCAGCCCCATCAACGAAGGGCTGGCGGTCGTGCTGGGCGAGATGGCGGCCTCAAATTACACCGGGATCGCGATCTCCTTCGGCAGCGGGCTGTGCAATGTCTGCCTGGCCGCGCTCTCGCTGCCCGTCATCACCTTCAGTGTTCCCAAAGCCGGCGATTTCATCGATACGCGCGCGGCCAAGGCCATCGGGGAATTGGCGACCCGGATGCGCACGCACAAAGAGCAGTCTTTTCAGTTCAACGGGGTCTCGGCCGACCGCCTGCACAACGCGCTGGCCGTCTATTACGACGACGTGATCCGGAGCGTGGTGGACGCACTCGTCCTGAATTGCGCCCAGCGCCACCCCAAACTCGAACACCCCGTGCCCATGGTACTCAGCGGAGGGACCACCATGCCCAAGGGCTTCCTGGAGCAGTTCGAGAAGATGCTGCGGGGGCGCGAGCTTCCCTTTCAGATCTCGGAGGTTCGCCTGGCCCCCGATCCGCGGTATTCGACGGCCCGAGGCGCCCTGGTGGCGGCGCACATCTAATAGGCGCGGGATAGAATCTGGCGCAGTTCGCCGGCCGTAAGGACGATGGGATTGCCCTTCATGCTGCTGGCTTTGGCGGCATTCTCGACGAGCGCCTCCAAGTGCTCCTCCCGGATGCCGTAGCTGCGCAGGGGTGGAACGCGCAGCTCCCGGCAAGTTCGGGTCACCCAGGCCACACCGTCTTCGGCGGCGGCGCCCGAGTTGCCGGTCAGAATGCGGGCCACGGTCTGGTAGCGGCCGAGCGGCTCGCTTTCGGGCGCGCGAGCCCGCAGGGCGCGGATATTGGCGTCCATGCCATGAGGCAACAGGGCGGCGCAAACCGCGCCATGCGGCGCCTCGAACGCTCCTCCGATCGGCGCGGCGAAGCCATGTACCACGCCCAGGCCGGCATTGGCCAGAGCCAGGCCGCCCAGCAGACTGGCTAACGACATGTCCGTCCGGGCAGCGGCGTCGTGGCCGTCGGCATAGGCCCGGCCTAACGACCGCGCGGCGCGGCCCATCCCCTCCAGGCAAAACATGTCCGTCATGGGGTTGGCGCGCACCGAGACGTAGGGCTCAATGAGTTGGGTCAGCGCGTCCAGGCCGGTGGAGGCGGTGATGGCGGGCGGCAGATCGAAGGTCAGTTCGGGATCGACCACCGCCAGCCGCGGCAACATCCACGGGCTCCGCAGGCTGGCCTTGACGCGGTGTTCGGGAGACGCCAGAACTGCGTTGCGGGTAACTTCCGCGCCGGTGCCCGCGGTGGTCGGAACCGCGATGAAAGGCGCCGATGGGGCGTGCAGGCCGCGGCCCTCCCCGACGACCTCGAGATAGTCGAGCGGGTCGCCGCCGTTCGAAAGCAGCGCCGCCACCGCCTTACCCGCGTCGATGGCGCTGCCGCCCCCCAGGCCGATCACCAGGTCGCAGCGCTCCTCGAGCGCCAGCGCGACGCCACGCCGGACCAGTTCGAGCGTGGGTTCGCCCTCCACCGCCAGCGTCGCGCCCTCCAGTCCCGTCTTCCCAAGCAGCTCCGCGGAGACGCCCGTGACGAGCAATGCCCGGCGGCCCATGGATTTCGCCGCCGGTGCGACCTCGCGCACCGAGCCCGCGCCGAAGACAATTCGGGCCGCGGTCGCGAATTCGAAGTGCGGGGCGCTCACCAGCCCTCTTCGCCTGGGAACAGGCTGGCGTACTTCAGGCTGCTGCGCGGCTCGGCCATCATGGCGGCCACCGTGTCGCGCCAGAGCTGGTAATGCGCGGTGTCCTTGTGCCGCGCGGGCGCCTCCGGCGTGCGGTAGACCTCGACCAGGACAAACCGCGACGGATCATCCGCCTGCTGGATGACATCGAACCGCGCGATGCCGGGTTCCTGGACGCTGAGGCGCGCGTTCTCGAGGCTGGCTTCCTGGAACGCAGCGATGAATTCGGGCTTCACGCGAACGTGAACGTGGACTACGAGCATGGTGCCTCCCTAAGTGAATCGCTCTATCTGGCCGGTCGCCGGCCGGCAGAGAAGGTTGTCGATCAGCCGTGTCGCGCCGAGCCAGACGGCGGCCGCCACTCGCACGGGACCGTCGAGCCGCTCCACAGGTTGCATCTCTAGCGGATCCACGATCTCGAGATACTCGACGCGGATCTGCGGAAAGGGATGGAACGTCGCCAGGGCCTTAGTCTTGACCTGCTGGGGGTCGGTCGCGCCCGCGGCGATCTGTTCTTCGGCCACCTGCAAAGCGCGGTGAACGATGGGCGCGATGCGGCGCTCGGCCGGAGAGAGCCGGCGGTTACGCGAGCTGAGCGCGAGCCCATCGGCTTCCCTTACGGTCGGCACGGCAACGATTTGAACGGGCAGGTCCAGATCGGCCACCATGCGCCCGATGGCCGCGAGTTGCTGCGCGTCCTTTTCCCCGAAATAGGCGCGATCCGGCTGCACGATGTTGAGCAGCTTGAGCACCACGGTCGTCACTCCGCGGAAGTGGCCGGGGCGAAACTTGCCGCAGAGGTGTTCGGTGACGCGCAGCACGTCCACGAACACCAATTGGGTTCGGGGATACATCTCCTCGACGGCGGGCGCGAAGACGATGTCCACGCCGCGGGCGGAGCAGAACTCCAGGTCTTCGGCGAGTGGCCGGGGGTACAAATCGTAGTCTTTTTGCTGGTTGAACTGGGTGGGGTTTACGAAGATGCTCACCACCACGCAATCGGTTTGCTGGCGCGCCATCTCGATCAGGCTGCCGTGCCCGGCGTGCAGTGCGCCCATGGTGGGCACGAAGCCGATGACCCGGCCCGCGCGGCGGACCTCCGCTAGCCTGTGCCGCAGATCGAGAATCGACGGGATCAATTCGGCGCTCATGGCAGAGCGTTCCGGGCGGACAATTGCTCCGGGGCCGGAAATCGTCCGTCGCGCACTTCCTGGGCATAGGTCTTGGCCGCCGCCACGATTTCCTCGCCGAGCTGGGCGTACTGCTTGACGAAAGGCGGCACGGCGCCGTCGTAGAGCCCCAGCGCGTCGTAGCTGACCAGCACCTGCCCATCGCAGTGCGGCCCGGCGCCGATGCCGATGGTCGGGATCGCCAGCGCCGCGGTGGCAACGCGCGCGACCTCGGCCGGAATGGATTCCAACACGATCGCAAAGACGCCGGCGGCCTCCAGCGCACGGGCGTCCGCAATCAGCTTCTCGGCGTCCCGTTCGAGCGTGGCTTGCCGCCGGTACCCGCCCAACTGGTGCACCGACTGCGGCAGCAGGCCCAGGTGGCCCATCACCGGAATGCCAATATCGACCAGCCGCTGGGCCACGTCCAGCATCGCGGCCCCGCCCTCGATCTTGACCGCGGCCGCGCCGCCCTCCTGGATCAGGCGGCCCGCGTTGCGCACCGCCTCGCTCACGCCGACCTGGAAAGTGAGGAACGGCATATCGGCGATCACCAAGGCCCGCGAGGCGCCCCGGCTCACCGCGGCCGTGTGATGGACCATGGCCTCCAGGGTCACCGGCAGCGTGGTCTCGTGGCCCAGAACCACCATCCCCAGAGAATCGCCGACCAGTAGCACCTCGATGCCCGCGCGCTCCAGCAGCCGCGCCATGGTGGCGTCGTAGGCGGTGAGCACGGGGATCTTCTCGCCGCGCTTCTTCTTCTCTTTCAAGTCCAGGGCCCGAACGCGCTTTCCAGTTTCAGACATCCTCGTCACTACCCTTTCGCAAGATCTCCTCGAGCTTCCGGGCATCCGCCTCGGACAAGCCGCGCCGGCGGGCGATCTCCAGGGCGTGCAACCCAGCCGCGCGGTACAGGCCCCGCACGGAGGGCGGAATTCCCGCGGCCAAGGCCGAGCAATGCGCCGCCACGGTCGCGGCGTCTCCGCGTTCCAGCGGTCCAGTCAGCGCCCGTACCGGCCCCAGGCCGATCGCGTTGGCGGCGCTCGCCCTCACCAGTGGCGCCAGGGCCGCCAGGGCCTCATTTTCGCCAATGCCGGCCGCACCCATCAGCATAGCAGCCGCGTCAATCAAAGCGACAACGTAGTTGCTGGCCATGACGGCGGCGGCGTGGTAGAGCGGCCGGCGGTCCGCCGCAATCCGCAGCGCGCGCCCGCCCAGCAGAGCGGCGATACTTTCCGCCCAGGCCGCGGCCGGGCCCTCACCGGTGATGCCGAACGCGCAGCCGGGCAGAGCCGCCATTCCCTGTTCCGGAGTGGCGACGGTCTGGAGCGGATGCAAGGTGGCGCACGAGACCCCGTTGGCCGCGAGGCCGGCGAGCGCCTCCGGCCCGCGCGCTCCGCAGGTGTGCAGGGCCGCGCCCTCTTTCATTCCGGCCTCCGCCAGGGCCGCGGCCACCAGCGGCACGGCGTCGTCGGCGACCGCGATCAGCACTCGGTTGGCCCGGCGCGTGAGCGAGGCGTAATCGACCGCCTCGGCAACTCCGATGAATGCCGCCGCAGCGCGGGCGTGCTCGAGGTTGCGGCTGGCCACCGCCACCACCGGCTCGCCGCGTTCTCTAAGCAGGCGGCCGAGCGCTTGCGCCATGCGGCCGGCGCCGGCGATACCAATCGGCCCTGGCTCGGTGTTCACTCCCATAGGTCCCTCGCGAGCGCCTCCAGAAACTGCGCCGAATGGATGAAGAAATGGCCGCCCGCGAGCATCGCCACCGCGAACGAGCCGCTGGTCTCCCGCCGCCAGGCTTCCAGGTGCGCGGGCGCGATCCTCGAATCCTCCAGGCCGCCGTAGGCCCGTATGGCGCACGCGAGCGGCGGCTCCTCCCGGTAGACGTAGTTCCGGTAGAGGGCCGAATCCGCGCGCAAGGCGGGCAGCATCGCGCTCCGCCACTCGGGGTTATTGAGCGCCTCTTCGGGGACGCCTCCCAAGCCGCGCAACTCATCCAGAAGCTCGGCATCGGAAGGCTCCGGCGGCGGCAGGTGGTTCAGCCGGAAGCGCGGCGCACGTGCGCCGGAAACGAACAAGTAGCGGGGCAGCGGCAGACTCCGGCGGCGAAGCTGCCGCGCCAGCTCGAAGGCGATCACCGCGCCCAGGCTGTGCCCGTAGAACGC
Source organism: Bryobacterales bacterium (assembly GCA_003154855.1). Lineage (GTDB taxonomy): Bacteria > Acidobacteriota > Terriglobia > Bryobacterales > Bryobacteraceae > Fen-330. The sequence continues at coordinate 696 of PMEV01000182.1, read as the reverse complement.
GAATGGCCCGCCCAGGAACGGCTCGATCGCCTGCCCGAGGGCTTCCACCAGCGGCTCCATGCTCTCGAAGGGCGTCTCCGAGATGCGGGTCTCGCGCCCCGGCAGGCGCACCGGCCAGAGCGCCACTCGGCCGGGCAGCGCCGTCCTCCAGCCGTGGAACGTGGTGGCGCCGCCGCCGGCGTGCGGAAACGCGAACAGGCGCAGTGCGGCGGTTTGGCTCGCATCCGCATCTGGGAACCACGCGTTCCGGGCCGGGCGCGTCTTGCGCAAGCGCAGGGCCAGTAGCCGGCGCCTTTCCGGTGACAGCCGGTCGAGCGGCGAATCCGTTTCGGGCGCGGAGAGATCGCGGGGCCGGCGCGGAGCCTGTACCAGCTCCTCGAGATAGCTCTCGAAGGGGCCAATGTTCAGGTTCGCGGCGTAGGCCAGCGCCGCCTCGCGCGAAGCCCGCGACAGCTCCTCGTAATGCGCGCGATCCGTGAGCAGCCTGCCCAGCGCATCCGCCCACGGCCCGATATCCTGCTCGGGGACATCGGCGAGCGGGACCATTTGCTCGTCCAGCCGCGGGTGATATTTCACGATCGGGCGCACCGGAAGCAGGTAGGGAACGCCCAACTTCGCCTCCGGGATTCCGCCCACGTCGCTGGCCAGGACCGGCACTCCGCGCAGCATCGCCTCGACCACCATCCGCGAGCGCGC
>PMEV01000267.1 GCA_003154855.1 Bryobacterales bacterium | reverse complement strand
CTGTGCCCCCTCGGAAGCCCGCCCAAATCCAAACTGCCAGCCCCCGCCTGCGCAGAACCTTACAGCCTCCGTCGGTCTCAAACCGTCTGACGCGGCGTCGCCCCATGGCAGGGCGGTGACACCGGTCGCCGCCCCCTCCGAGANNCCGTGCGGCAGCACCCGTGCGGCAGCACCTTGCTATGATTAGATCCATTAAACTCCCGCGCGTCTACCCGATCCTGGATACCGAGACCCTGGCCCGCCGCGGCTGCCTGCCCGAGACCGCCGCGCTGGCCCTGCTCGAGGGCGGCGCGCGCATCCTCCAGTTCCGCCACAAGGGCCATTACTCCCGCGCCGTCTTCGAGCAAGCCGAGCGCGTGGCCGCCCATTGCCGCGCCGCCGGCGTCCCGCTCATCATCGACGACCGTGCCGACATCGCCCTGCTCCTCGATGCCGGCCTGCACCTCGGCCAGTCCGATCTGCCGCCCCGCGAGGGCCGCCGCCTCCTCGGCCCCGCCCGCATCCTGGGCTTCTCGACCCACAATCCCCAGCAACTCGCCGCCGCCCTCGCCGAGCCGGTCGATTACCTGGCCTTTGGTCCCATCTTTCCCACCCGCTCCAAAGAGAACCCGGACCCGATCATTGGCCTCGGCGCTCTCCAAGAGGTGAAGAAGCAGGCGAGCCTGCTCCTGGTGGCGATTGGGGGCATCACCCGGGACAACGCGCCCGACGTGCTCGCCGCGGGGGCCGACTCCGTAGCCGTGATTCATGATATCCTGCCGGAAACCTGCAACTTTTCGACGTTGCGCGCGCGGATGGAAGAATGGCTGACACTGCTAAACAAGTGAAACCGGCCGGTCTGGTCGCGGGCCTCGGCCTCCTCGACGCCACCATGCTGGTGATCGGTTCCATGATCGGCTCGGGCATTTTCATCGTCTCGGCGGACATCGCCCGCCAGGTGCAGTCCCCCGCCCTGCTGATCCTGACCTGGGCCATTACCGCCCTGCTGACCCTGACCGCGGCGTTGAGCTACGGCGAGCTGGCCTCGGCCATGCCGCAAGCCGGCGGCCAGTACGTCTACTTGCGCGAAGCCTTCGGCCCGCTCAGCGGCTTCCTCTACGGCTGGACGCTGTTCCTGGTGATCCAGACCGGCACCATCGCCGCCGTGGCCGTGGCCTTCGCCAAGTTCGCCGGAGTCTTCTATCCTTGGATCTCGGCGCATCACCCGTTGCTCCAAGTCTGGCGCTTCGCCATCAGCACCCAGCAACTGGTCGCCATGGCCATGCTGGTGCTGCTCACCTGGGTGAACACCCGCGGCGTGCGCACCGGCGCGGTGGTGCAGAACACCTTCACCTTCGCGAAAGTGGCCGCGCTCCTCGGACTGGTGGGCTGCGGCTTGCTCTTCGGCCGCAACCCGCAGGCGGTGGCGCGCAACTTCGGCGACTTCTGGCAGCACGCGGGCTGGACCTTCTCGACCATCCGCATCGTCGGCGTCGCCATGGTGGGAGCGCTGTTCGCCTCCGACGCCTGGAACAACGTCACCTTCACCGCCGGCGAAACCCGCAATCCGCGCCGCAACGTGCCGCTGGCTCTGGCTCTGGGTGTGGGAATCGTTTCGCTCATTTACCTGGCCTGCAACTTCGTGTACCTGAGCGTTCTGCCGCTCGAAGCCATCCAGCACGCCGCGGAAGACCGTGTCGCGACCGCGGCCGCCGCCGTCATCCTGGGCCCCGTCGCCGTGCAAGTCATGGCTGCCGCCATCATGGTCTCCACCTTCGGCTGCCTGAACGGAATGATCCTGGCCGGCGCCCGCGTCTACTACGCCATGGCGCTCGACCGCCTCTTCTTCGCCCCCGTCGCCCGGCTCCATCCGCGCCGCGGCACGCCCGGGGTTTCTCTCTGGGTCCAATGCGCCTGGGCCTGCCTGCTCACGCTCAGCGGAACCTACAGCGATCTCCTGGATTACGTCATCTTCGCCGTCCTGCTCTTCTATATCCTGACCATCGCCGGCGTCTTCGTCTTGCGCCGCACCCGGCCCGAGATGCCCCGGCCCTACCGCGCCTGGGGCTACCCCCTGCTCCCGGCCGCCTACATCGCCGTCGCCAGCCTGATCGAAGTCCTGTTACTGCTCTACAAACCCAGCTACACCTGGCCGGGATTGATCATCGTATTGCTAGGAGTCCCGGTCTATTTCGCATGGCGGTTCCTACGGGCACCCGCCTCATCCTGAAGGAGAATCCTGAATGGCGCATCCGCTATTTACGAAGAAGCCGCTGGACATGCTGGTCAAAGAGGCCCAGGAATCCGGCGAGCACAGCCTGCGGCGCACGCTGGGTCCGTTCCAACTGACGGCCCTGGGCGTGGGCGCCATCATTGGCGCGGGCATTTTCGTGCTCTCCGGGCTGGGAGCGCACTACGCCGGGCCGGGGCTGATGCTCTCGTTTGTCCTCTCCGGCCTCGGTTGCGCCTTCGCGGGGCTTTGCTACGCCGAGTTCGCCGCCATGATCCCGCTAGCGGGCAGCGCCTACACCTACGCCTATGCCACCCTCGGCGAATTGTTCGCCTGGATCATTGGCTGGGACCTGACCCTCGAGTACGCCATGGGCGCCAGCACCGTCTCCTCCGGCTGGTCCAACCACTTCATCGAGCTGCTGAATATGCTCCACGTCAAGATGCCGCTCTGGCTGGCCTACGATCACTGGACCGCCCTCCGCACCGCCGAGAACCTCGTGGCGCGCCAGATGACCCAGGCCCTCGATCCCAACTTGGCGCCGGGAACGCAGCCGTTTCTGGCACGGGTCACGGAGATCATCGCCGCGCGCAGCCCCGAATTGGTGAGCCGGGCGCACGCCCTGGTGGGCGCGCCCAAGCTCTTCGGCGTCGAGATAGGCTTCAACCTGCCCGCCTTCCTGATCGCTCTATGCATCACCGCCATCCTGGTCGTCGGAATCCGCGAAAGCGCGCGCTTCAATGCGACCATCGTGGTGATTAAGGTCGCGGTAGTCCTGTTCGTGATCGGTCTGGGCATCCGCTACATCAACACCGCCAACTGGGGTACGGATTGGCACGGGTTCGCCCCCTACGGTTTCTCGGGCATTGGCGCGGGAGCGGCCTACATCTTCTTCGCCTATATCGGCTTCGACGCGGTCTCCACCACCGCGCAGGAGGCCCGCAATCCTCAGCGCGACCTGCCCATCGGAATCATCGTGTCGCTGGTGGTCTGCACTCTGCTCTACATTCTGGTGGCGGGCGTGCTGACCGGCATGGTGCCCTGGCGCGACGTGAACATCGAGGCGCCCATTGCGCGGGCCTTCATGGATCGCGGCCTCACCGGCGCTTCGCACATCATTACCCTCGGCGCCCTGGCCGGCCTGACCAGCGTCATGCTGGTGATGCTGCTGGGCCAGACCCGCGTGCTCTACGCCATGGCCAACGACGGCCTGCTGCCCAAGAAGTTCTTCGCCGCCATCCACCCCAAGTTCCGCACGCCCTGGAAGAACACCATCCTGGTAGGCCTGCTGGCCGCGGTGGTGGGGAGCGTCACCCCTATCGACGACATCGGGAAGATGGTGAACATCGGCACGCTGCTAGCCTTCGTGATCGTCTGCATCGCGGTGCTGGTCCTGCGCCGGACCAATCCCGGCCAGCCTCGCCCGTTCCGGACGCCCTGGGTGCCCGTGCTGCCCCTGCTCGGCATCGGCTTCAACGGGTACATGATGTACAAGCTGGGCTGGATCAACTGGGCGCGGCTGATCGTCTGGCTGGTCATCGGCCTGGTGGTCTATTTCACTTACAGCCGCCATCACAGCCGCGTCAACCACCCCTGACCTACTCCGCCAGCAGCAGTGCGATTCGGTCGATCACGGCGCGGATTTCGCTGGCCGGCGCCTGGAAGTTGTTCGCCAGGATCGAGAACGCCAGCTCGCCGTGGCTGCGCGATTCGATGTAGCCCGACAGTGCCGCCACGTGCGTGTGCGTGCCGGTCTTGGCGCGTATGCGGTGCGCCGCCGGGCGCCCCCCGAAGCGGCCGGCCAGCGTTCCGTCCTCGCCGCCTACCGGCAGCAGCGAAATCCAGGCCTCGCGAACCGGCGAGCGGTACATCGCCCGTAGCAGACGGGTCAACGCCGCGGGCGTCGCCAGGCCGTTTGGCGAAAGCCCGCTGCCGTCGGCGAAGTGGTAGCCCGTCTCCGCGATCCCGCTCTCGGCCAGAAACTCCCGCTCCTCAACGAGCCCCGCCTCCCGGCTGCCCGTCCCCTGGCGCGCCCGCCCCACTTCGCGCAGCACCATCTCGGCGTACAGGTTCTGGCTCACCTTGTCGATAATCCGCAGGATCTCGATGAGCGGTGGAGAGCTGCGCCGCGCCAATGCCACGCCCTCCGGCGCGGGCGCCGGGCCGGCCTGGTTGGCGTACCAGTGCCGCGCCACCGGCCGGCCGCCAATTTGTACCCCGCGGCGCTCCAGCGCGTCCGTCAAGGCCCAGGCGGCGTAGAGAGCCGGGTCGTCGATCGCCACCGCCAGCGCGACCGCGCCCGCCGGCCCGCTCGATAGCGTCCCCCACAGCCGCAGTTGCCGCGACCCGGCCAGCCGCTCGATGGCGACCTTGTTCGCGAGGCCGAGCCCCGTCCGCACGCGGTTGTCGATGAAGTAGTACTCGAACGGCGGGGACAGGAACAGCGCCGGCGCGCGCCCCGCCGCGCCGGAACCCCGCAACGCCAGCGTCACCACGTTGTCGCCCACCGCCAGCGCGCTCACCGGAGCGCCGTAGTCCCAGACCGCGTCGTCCTGCGCCCAGCCTTCCGGATACGGCGCCCAGACGTAGGCCGTGTCGTCGCCCACGATGTCGCCATCGATGCGCCGCACCCCCGCTGCCAACACCTGGTCCGCCAGCGCTTCGATGGCCTGCAGCGGGTTCCCGGCTGCCGCTCCCTTCTGGTAGGGCACGGCGCGCCCCGAGAGCAGCGGGTCGCCCCCGCCCACCAGGCGCAGATCGCCAATCACGCGCCCCGAGGCGTCCGGCGGCGCGTCCGCCCGGATGGTAGTCTCGAAGCGGTAGTCGGGTCCCAACCGCTGCAGCGCCAGCGCCGTCGTGAACAGCTTGGTGTTCGAGGCGGGAACGAACAAGCGCTCCGCGTTGAGCTGGAACACGGTCTCGCCGCTGGCTATCTTCACCGCCTGTATGCCCCAGAAAGCCCGCTTCGCCGCCGGCGACGCCTCCAGAGCGCTCTCAATCCTGGCCCGCAGGGTCTGCGCCGGCGAAATCGGGAGGACAACGAAGAATAACCAGATCCATCGCATGGAAACTCGGATTATACTTCAGATGTGATCGCCCGCTGGCTCGCGGTTGTCCTTTGGCTTTGTTCTCCGGCGCTGTGGGGGCAGCACGGGACCACCCCCAAGGGCAGCCCGGCCGAGTATCCGGCGCACGGCAAGCTGGGCGAGATCGAGCTGGGCGCCGAATACCTGGTGCACAGCGTTTCGAGCGACGGCCAGACCTATTTCGTGCCCGGTTTCCTGGTCGTCGAAGTCGCCCTCTACCCTCCCAAACACCAGACCATCGACGTGGCGACGGCCCACTTCGCGCTCCGGATCAACGGCAAGAAAGGGGACGGCCAGGCCCCCGAGGCGCCCGAGTTGGTTGCCTATGCGCTGAAATATCCCGACCCCCAGCAGCAGCGGGGGTCTGCAATCACGGGTCAGCTAGGGCCGATCATCCTCGCGCCGCCGACGCCCCAGGGGCGCTTCCCCGGCGACCCTCAAGCTCCGCCGACCCCGCGCGTGCCGGACCAGAATCGGACCGGCATCGAGAAGCAACCCGTCCGCACCGCCGACGAAGCCGTGGTGGATGCCGCCCTGCCCGTGGGAGACTCGAACAATCCGGTCGCCGGCCATCTCTACTTCGCTTACCGGGGCAGGATGAAGTCCTTGAAGTCGCTCGAGCTGATCTATCGGAGCGCGACCGGCCAGGTTGTCTTGCCGCTACTTTAAGACCCGGGGGGCGGACATGAAGTGCGCCTCCGCCCAAATCGCCACCAGGAGCAGCACCACCATCACGGTGCCCAGCAGCGGCAGCGCCATGACCGCCCGGATGCCCCACGCATCGGTGAAGAAGCCCAGCGACCAGGGGGCCAGCATCCCGCCGGTCAGTGCGATCGAGAATATGCCATTGAAGAGTCCGGGACGATAATAGGGAAATCGGCCCCCGATTTTCTCGACGACCAGCGGATATACCGGCGCGAATCCGCCTCCCACCAGCAGAATTCCCACCACCGCGCCGAAGATGTTGTCGGTCGAGATCAGGATGAGGCAACCCAGCAACGCCCCCATGGCGCCGCCCATCAGCAGCTTGCCGTGATGCAACCTGGGGAGGAGCGAAACCACCAGCGTCCTTCCGACCAGCAGCGCCAGCCAGTACACCGCCAGCATCACCAGCGACGATTCCGGGCTGATGCCCAGGCTCTTGCACAGGTACAGCGGCAGCCACCCGGCGATGGCCCACTCGTTGCCGAACTGGAAGAACAGCAGCAGAGCGAACAGGACCGCTATCGGCCTGCGGAGATCGGAGAACGTCTGTTTCCAGGAGGGCTGGCCGTCCGCCAGTTCGGTGGTAATCGAGCGCCGCGCGTAGAAGGGGATGAAGAAACCGGGAATCAGGGCGATGAACACCAGAATGCTCGGAACGCTGTAGACGTAGAAGGTCCCGGCCGCGAGAACGGCCATCACCACGCAGCCCAGTCCGAAGAACGTGCCGGCCAGGTTCACGGTGGCTGCCGGTTCCAGGCGGTAGAGCGGAGTGATGGCCTGGAACATGGCGCTGTTCAGCAGGCCGGCGCCACAGCCGATCACCAGCACGCCGGCCATTCGCCACCAGGGTGAAAAGGTCGGCGGAACCAGCGCCAGGTACACAAATCCCGAGCAGGCCAGCGAACAGGCCACCACCAGGGTGGTTCCGAGGCGGGTTTTGGGCAGCACCCGGGCGCCGATCCACAGCGCGGCCCAGATGCCCAGGTTCATGCTGAGGAAGTAGCTGCCTACGGTCTGGTAGTCCTCGGTGAGGTGGTAGCCCCAGGCGGGAAGGATGGCGCCCAGATACGAGGAGAGCAGTCCCGACAGGAAGAAGCCCGCCAGCGCCTTGCGCGCCAGCGCGGTCTTCAGCCGGAGCTGGTCGGACCCGGAACTGGACATGGTTCCCGAGGTTGCGGCCACCTCGGTATTGTACCTGAAATGGCGGCCGGAGGACCGCGAATTCAGAATCGTATAGCCCTATCGGGGTAAAGTATATGAAAAACGGAATCGAGGCACCCCCCGACCTAGTGGGTACTATGACTTACGCGTGGCCCGCGGATTGCTCATCACTGCGCGGGGTTATGTGAGGTTCTGATCGCTTTGGAGGGTAGTTGCCTCTCGGCAACCGTACACTCCGCACCCCGTCTTATGGCGGGGTTTCTTTTTTTGGTCCCTGCTCGTTTCTGCTACAATAAATTCCCTCCATGGTAAGCGCCTATGCCCGCTGGATGGACCGCTGGGAAACTCGTCTGGCCAACCGCGACTTCAACCGGGTCGAACGCCCCTTTGAGTGGGGGCTGGATTGGATGGATCTGCCGGAGGGCGAAGGGAAAGACGTGCGCGACGCCGTCCGGGCGCGCACCGCGGGCTGGCTGGCCGGTTCGGAGGCCTTCTACTCCTATAAGCGGCCCACCGATTACCGCATGGTGGATGGCCACCTCACCTTCACCAGCCCGCTCGAGACGCCGTATCCCGAGAACAACCGGGTGCACGCCGATCTGTATCCCGCCGACCAGGATCTCGGGCGCGCCGTGGTGGTGCTGCCCCAGTGGAATGCGGACCAACAGGGCCACGCAAATCTGTGCCGGCTGCTGAACCGGTTCGGCATCACCGCCCTGCGGATGAGCATGGCCTACCACGACCGGCGTAGGCCGCCGGAGACCGCGCGGGCCGATTACCACGTCTCGAGCAACATCGGAAGGACCATCCATGCGGCCCGGCAGTCGGTGATCGACACGCGGGCCTGCCTGGACTTCCTCGAGATGCATGGCTACGACCGGCTGGGGCTGTTGGGGACCAGCCTCGGCTCCTGCATCGCCTTCATGGCGGCGGCGCACGACCCCCGCGTCAAGGCCGCCGCTTTGAACCACGTTTCGATGTACTTCGGCGACGTGGTTTGGACCGGGCTCTCGACCCGGCACGTCCAGCGCGGGTTGAGCCAGGAAGTGAGCCAGGACGAGCTGCGGGACTACTGGGCCGTCATCAGCCCCGCCAGTTACCTGGACCGGCTGGTGGGGCGCGATCTGCCGGTCCTGCTGGTCTGGACGAGTTGCGACACCACCTTCCTGCCGGTCTATTCCAGGCAGGTGGTGGAGGCTTTCCACCAGCTCGGGCTGAAGCACGAGGAGCGGAAGCTGCCCTGCGGCCACTACACCTTGGGGCAGTTCCCGTTCAATATTGTGGACGGGCTCACGCTGTGCTATTTCCTGGCCAGGAAATTGTAGGCGGCCCGGCGGCGCGCCGCCGGTTGACAAACCGCGCCATTCCTTCCTACGATGGAGGCATCACTGAAAAAGGAGGTGGTCCAGGAAAATGTCATCTGACAGTAGCAGACCTAGTGAGGTGGCCGACTCTTAAGTCGACCGTTCCGACCTAGTCGGCCCCGAAATCAGTGGCGAGGCCAAAGTTCAAGTGGACCGGCCGCCTCACCTTGGTTCCATGAGCCTCGGGCTCATTCTATTGGCTACCGACACCCCCGCCTGGCGCTGACGGCGCGAGGCGGGGGTTTTCATTTTGGCCGTACTTCGACGAGCTTGCGACTGATGGCCTCCCTATCACATCGTTCGACCACAGGTTCATCCGTATTGCTAGTGCTAGCCTGCGCAATGTGCGGGTTCGGCCAGGCGCCTCAGCCAGGCGTCTCGGCGAAGCGAATCGTCGGGATGGAGTATCCCCCGTTTGCGCGGATGGCAGTTCTCCAAGGAAAGGTGGAACTGGCCGCGGCAATTTCCCCCGATGGAACGGTCAAGAGCATTCGCGTGCTGTCCGGTCCGGGGCCGCTGGCGTCACCCGCGAAAGAAACACTTTCGAAGTGGCTGTTCCTTGGTTGCGGTTCGCAGGCAAGCGAATGCGAAGTCAGGTTTGTTTTCACCTTCGTGTTGTCCGGCGCCTGCACGCCCGGAGCACGATGCCCTACCGAGTTCCAAGTGGACTTGCCGGACAAGGTGCTGGTGAAGGCGGCGGCCTATAATGCGGTGATAAACTAACCGACCGGAAGGGGAGACCGATCGTTCCAGGCGGAGCGCGGCGCTCGTGGGGCTACGATGATGGTCGCCTGTCTGATGTTGGCGCTGCTCTATTTCGCGGTGCCGTACCCGGCGTATCAAGCCGTGCGATATTGGACCGGCTCACCAGCGGCATCGTGGGTCGGCGCGATCGTCGCAGTCCCGGCCGGCGTGCTGCTCTACGTACGGCTGTTTGAGCGCCTGAAACACGGGGCACGGCACAAGGGTGGAAGACCCCTCTGCGGGTGCTCGAGAAATGATTCGGAATCAACCCATGACGAGACGCCTTTTGACCGTTCTCACGCTGGTTCTCCTCTCGCGGCTCTGGGGAGCTGACAAAGCTGCCCCCTTGGTGGTGGTTCGCGATGTGAGGACGAACCTCGGATACGTCGGCAGCCCCGAATTCCTGAAGCTTCTCGTTCGGTTTAAGGCCACGTTCCGCAACAGCGGCAACACCGACATTCGCGTCGCGCCGGAGCCCATCTTCATGAGCGGCGTCCAGCGCCAGGACGAGACGGGTGAGTGGAGAACTCTGCAAGCACATCATTGGTACGATTTCGGCCAAATACAATACAAGATGTGCACGACCGTTCGGCCCGGAGACGCCTTCGAGTTATCGGAGGTTGACACCAGCACGGTGCTGAGGAAGGATGAGAGGCCGTCGCCAGCATACGTTGTTCTGCGGTTCCATCTCGAGTCGGTCTGCAAGGAAGGGGACGAGGTGTTCTGGCAGGTTCTCGTCACGGAGCCTGTGAAGGCGGAGGTCCCGCATTGACGGGCAGCGCGGAGAGCTCTGGGGTCGACGCGGGCACCTGTTTCCGAGGCGCTCGCCTCGTTGGCCGATGCCAGCACCGAAACCATAACCTGCTGAACAAGCTGACCGGGGTGAACATGCCGCGGGGAAGCGTCACGCAGACCCGCACGTTCAACTACAGCCTGACCACCGGCTGGCTCACCAGCGCCACCAACCCGGAAACCGGCACGGTGAGCTACACTTACCGCGCCGACGGGTCGCTGGCCTCCAAGACCGACGCCAAGAACCAGCCGACCACGTACACCTATGACAACTACGGGCGGCTGACGCAGGCTTCCACCAACAACCCATACGGCCAACCGATTCCGGACTCCAGCTACACCTACTATTACGACAGCAACCCGCTGGACTCGACCTACCCTCCCTACCCTCCCAACTACGGCTGGGGCCGGCTCACCGCGGTAGCTTGGACCAGTAGCAGCATGGGAATGAACTTCGCGGAGATGTACAATTACTCCCAAGGCGGGCTGATGGTGGGCAAGCGGATGCANNCGAGGGCCACTACCTGGGGCCGCAGGGCTATCCCAACTGGCCGCAGAGCTTCAGCTATACGACCGACACGCTGGGGCGCCCCTCGGGGACCACCGCGAGCCCGCTCAACTCGGGCGACAATCCGCGGGTGGTGGTGAAGGACGTGATCTACGG
>PMEV01000067.1 GCA_003154855.1 Bryobacterales bacterium | reverse complement strand
TCGTCGTGGCCCTGGGGCGGGACAAGTAGCGAAGCCGGAAGAGGGACGCCACTAGACTAGCTGGGGCCTATCCCGCCTTCCCCCCCAGCCGCTCCAGGGAATGGATGCCAATTCGACGCGGTGCGGTGCCCTCGTCAAAGTGAACCGCAACCGCCTCGGTGATCTGCTGCTGCAAATCGCGGAGGTCTTGCCCCTGCGTGGTGATGCCACCCGCTCCAGCCGGATCGTCCCACGATGCCACGAGCCAGCCCGACTGCTCGTCGCGTTGCACTTGGAAGGTGATCTTTTCCATCCCAGTAACCTANNGGCCAGGAGGCGGACCAGGAACTTGTAGCGCCAGCCGGGAATCACGAACAGATCGCCCCGGTCCAGGCCGCGAAAGGAGGCTTCGACTACGTCCTCGGCCCGCAGCCATAGGCTTTTGGCAATCAGGTTGCGGTCGATGCCCGCCACGTCGTGGAATTCGGAGTAAGTGAAGCCGGGACAGAGCGCTTGCACCTTCACCGCCGAGCCGGCGCTCTTCAACTCCAGATACAGGCCCTCGGTGAAGGCGTTCATCCAGCGCTTGGTGGCGCCGTAACTTGTGCTGCCCGGGCTTTGTACGAAGCCGGCCACCGAGGAAACGTTGATCACGCCGCCCTTCCCGCGCGCCACCATTCCGCGCAGGGCGGCGTGGGTCAGGCGCTCCGTGGCGTCAACGTGCAGGCGGTGCATGCGGTCCTGCCCCTCGATGTCCGCCTCCCAGAAGCGGCCCGTCACGCCGAAGCCGGCGTTGTTGACGAGCAGCTCCAAATCTTCCGCCGCGGCGATGCGGTCCTCCACCAGCTTGAGTTCCGCCGCGCTCGTGAGATCGGCGGGAAGCGCTTCGCCGTTGAGTTCGCGCGCCAGCGCCTCGATCCGGTCCTTGCGGCGCGCGACCAGCACCAAGCCATAGCCGCGCCTGGCCAGCGCCCTTGCGAAGGTGGCGCCAATGCCGCTCGACGCCCCCGTCACCAGCGCGAGAGGGCGTCCCATTTACTGCCCCACGATTTCCAGGAACCGCGCCACGGCTTCGATGCCACGATAGAAGTTCGGCAGGTGGAACTTCTCGTTGGGCGCGTGCAGGTTGTCGTCGGGCAGGCCGAAGCCCATCATCACGCTGGGGATTCCGAGGCTGCGCTCGAAAGAACCGACGATGGGGATGGAGCCACCCGAGCGAATATAGACCGTCTGGCTGCCGAACACCTGCTGCATGGCGGCCGCGGCCGCATCGATGAAGCGATTATCGGGATTGACCAGCGACGCGCCGGCGTGGTGGATCAACTTCACCTCGGCGGTGACCCCGCGCGGGCACACCTTGGCGACCGCTGCTTTGAATTGCGCCAGCGCCTCCTCGGGCCGCTGGTCGGCCACCAGGCGCATGCTGATCTTGGCCACCGCGCGGGCCGGGATCACGGTCTTGGCGCCCTCGCCGATGAAGCCGCCGCGGATGCCGTGCACCTCGAAAGTGGGCCGCGCCCAGGTGCGCTCGAAGACGTCGAATTCAGGCTCCCCGGTGAGCGCCGGCGAACCGATTTCCTTCTTGCGGTACTCCTCTTCGTCGAACGGCAGCCGCGCCCAGGCCTCCTTCTCCTTGCGGCTGGGCGGCTGCACGCGATCGTAGAAGCCGGGAATCAGAATGTGGCCGTCGCGGTCCTTCAGCGCGGTCACGATCTCGGCGATCGCCTGGATCGGGTTCGGCGCGGCGCCCCCGTAGACGCCCGAGTGCAGGTCGTGATCCGCGCCCTGGACGTGCAGTTCGGTGTACACGATTCCGCGCAAGCCGACGCAAATGGTGGGCAGCTCCGGCGCGAACATCTCGGTGTCGCAGATGATGGCGGCGTCGGAGGCCAGGCGCGGCGGCTTCTTGGCCACGTAACTCTCGATGTGCTCGCCGCTCACTTCCTCCTCGCCCTCGATGAGGAACTTCACGTTGCACGGCAGCTTGCCGGTGGTCTTCAGCAGGCCCTCCACCGCCTTTACCAGGATGTACACCTGCCCCTTGTCGTCGCAGGAGCCGCGCGCGTAGATGTTGTCGTTGCGGATCTCGGGCTCGAAGGGCGGCGATTTCCACTCCTCCAGCGGCTCCACCGGCTGCACGTCATAGTGGCCGTAGAACAGCAGCGTGGGTTTGCCGGGCGCGCCCAGCCACTCGGCGTAGACCAGCGGATGGCCGGCGCCCTCGATCAGCTCCGCCTTCGCCATCCCGGCCGCGCTCAATTCATCCCGCACGAATTCCGCGGCGCGCTGTATGTCCGGCCTGTGCTCGGGCTCGGTGCTGATGCTGGGGATACGCAGGAAGGTCTTCAACCCCTCCAGAAAAGCCTCGCGGTTCTCTTGGTAGTAGCTCATAGTCCCTCGTCCGCCATGGTATCCGATTTTCGGCCGGCGCGCCGGATGCCTAAACGCCAGCGGCCGGAGGCGGAAACACGCCGTCCATCACTTCCAGCGCGAAGCGGGCCGATACCGTGGCGCGCCCGGCGGCCATTTCGATAGCGACCTCCATCGCTTCCAGCACTTCATGCTGGGATGCGCCGGCCTTGGCAGCCTGCTCGATGTGCCATTGCATGCAACTCTCGCAATCGGTCGCGACCGAGATGCCCAGCGCGATCAACTCCTTGGTCTTCTTGGGCAGCGCGCCGTCGGTGTAGGCCGCTTTCTCCATTTCCAGGAAGGCCCGGTAGATTATCGAATCCAGCGCCAGCATTTTGCCGTGCGCGGCCTTCCGCCGTTTCGCGATCTCTTGTAGTTTGTCCATCCTGTACGGATACCACAGCACGCGGGTTAAGATGTAAGCAAGGGGCAGATGCATTCGAACGCACTCATCCGCGAGAAAAGTCCGTACCTTCTCCAGCACGCACACAACCCGGTGGACTGGAATGCCTGGGGCGAAGACGCCTTCCGGCAGGCGCGCGAGCGCGACCTGCCCATCTTCCTCTCGGTCGGCTACTCCACCTGTCACTGGTGCCACGTGATGGAGCGCGAATCGTTCGAGAACCCGGAGATCGCCGAACTGCTCAACCGCTCGTTCGTGCCCGTCAAAGTGGATCGCGAGGAACGGCCCGACGTCGACCGGGTCTACATGGCCTTTGTGCAGGCCACCACCGGTTCGGGCGGATGGCCTATGTCGGTGTTCCTCACGCCCGATCTGAAACCATTCTTCGGTGGCACCTACTGGCCGCCGGAGGCGCGCTACGGCCGCCTGGGCTTCCGCCAGGTGCTCGAGCGCGTCGCGGAAGCCTGGCGGCGAGACCGTGCAACCATACTGGAATCCAACCGCGACGTGCTGGCGCAAATTGCCCAGGCCGCTGAGGCCGCCTCCGGGGCTGCCGCGCCCGACGAATCCGTTCTCGAGGCCGGCTTCACCGCCTTCCGCCGCGGATTCGACCCCCGTCACGGCGGCTTTGGCGGAGCGCCCAAATTCCCGCGGCCGGCGGTGCTCGGTTTCCTGCTGCGCTATGCGGCGCGCACCGGGAACGCGGAGGCGCGCGAGATGGTAGCGGCCACCCTCGACGCCATGGCGCGCGGAGGAATTCGCGACCACCTCGGCGGCGGGTTCCACCGCTATTCGGTCGACGAGCGCTGGCACGTGCCGCACTTCGAGAAGATGCTCTACGACCAGGCGCAGCTCGCGGTCGCGTACCTGGAAGGCTATCAGGTCAGTGGCGACGAGCGTTACGCCACGGTGGCCCGCGGAATCCTGGATTACGTTCTGCGGGACATGACCGACCCCGGCGGCGGCTTCTACTCCGCCGAGGACGCCGATAGCGAGGGCCGCGAGGGCGCCTTCTACCTCTGGAGCCGGGAAGAGATCCAGGCGGCGCTCGGCCCAGCCGCCGCCGAGCGGTTTTCGCGGCGCTATGGAGTCCAGGAACACGGCAACGTACCTGAAGACCCGCACGGCGAGTTCGTGGGGCGGAACATCCTCTATGAGGCGGATCGCGAAGTGGACACGGGCGGCTCGGAAGCGCGGGTGCTCGAGGTGCGCTCCCGCCGACCGCGTCCGCATCGGGACGACAAGATCCTGACGGCCTGGAACGGGCTGATGATTTCGGCCTTCGCCAAGGGCGCGCAGGTGCTCGAAGACCGCCGCTATCTGGATGCCGCCCGGGCCGCCGCCGAATTCGTGCTGAGCCATCTGTACGACGCGGCCAACGCGACACTCGTGCGGCGGTACCGCGACGGCGAAGCGGCCATCCCCGGTTTCCTCGACGACTACGCGTTCTTCGTGCAGGGCCTGCTCGACCTCTATGAAACCGTCTTCGACACGCGCTACCTGGACCTGGCCGGAAAGCTTACCGATATCCAGCTCGCGCGCTTCGAGGACGCCGGGGACGGCGGCTTCTACACGACGGCCGCCGACGCGAGCTGGGCCGCGCCGCGGATGAAGGACGACTACGACGGAGCCGAGCCGTCCGGCAACTCCATCGCCATTCTCAACCTGTTGCGCCTCTCCGCGCTGCTCGGCCGCCCGTCCTATCGCCAAGCGGCGGAGAAAGCGCTACGCTGGTTCGCACCTTTCCTCGCGGCGGCTCCGGAGGCCGCGCCGCANNGGCGACCAGGATGCCCAGGATACGCGCGCCCTCCTGCGGGCGATCCACGGGCGTTTCCAGCCAAACAGAGCCCTGCTGCTCGTGGATGGCGATGCCACGCGCCGGTTCTTTTCCGCCGGCTGGCCCGCCATCGCGGCCATGCAACGGGTGAAGGGGGCCGCTACCGCCTATCTCTGCGAAAACCACGTCTGCCGCCTACCCGTCACCGACCCTCGCGAGCTAGCCCGGTCATTGGTAGGATAATGAGAAGGACTGGATTATCTTGGAGGGCAACATGGAACGAAAAGCTGCTNNGCGCTGCAACCGGTGACCCTGGCCGGCACGGGGCGCAATGTCCGGATCTTCAGCGTCCTGCCGTCGCTCGATACGCCGATCTGCGACGCGCAGACCAAGCGCTTCAACGAGGAGGCGGCCAGGCTGCCGGGCGTGGACATCTACACCGTCAGTGTGGACCTTCCCTTCGCGCAAAAGCGCTACTGCAACACGTATGGCATCGACAACCTGAAGATGCTCTCGGATCATCGCGACGTTTCCTTTGGCGTCAACTACGGCACGCTGATCAAGGAATTGCGCATCGAAAGCCGGGCCATCTTCGTAATCGATCGGGAGAATGTGATCCGCCACGTGGAGTACCTGAAGGAGGTGGCGGAGCACCCCAACTACGAGGTGGCGCTGAAGGCAGCCCGGGCACTGGCTGGAGAGGCCGCCGCAGGGGCGGCTTGACAAGAAACTAACCCTAATCCTATCATGTGGTTTGCCGTTGCACGGCGCATCCGATCCGGGCCGCGCGGATCAAGGAGGTTGGTTTGATCAAGCTGGATATCATCAACGAGGTGGTCAACCGAACCGGAATCACCAAGACCAAGGCCGAGATGGCCGTCGAAACGGTCTTCGAGAGCATGAAGAAGGCCCTGGGGCAGGGCGAACGGATCGAACTGCGGGGCTTCGGCATCTTCAACGTCCGGCCTCGCAAGACCGGAATTGGCCGCAATCCGCGCACCGGCGCCGAGGTTTCGATTCCTCCGGGCAAGGCGGTGCGGTTCAAACCCGGCAAGGAATTGCAATCTTTGCAGTAGTCTGAATCTGTGTCCTCTCAGGGTCTCACAACCGGCCCGGACCTTCCTGCGCCGACCAATGGGACGGGGGCCGGAGCCCAGCCCCTCTGGAGCCGCCGTTCGCCGCGCCCGCGCTATTGGCTGCATCTGCTGCTGCTCGCCGTCACGCTTTACTCGACCACCGCGGTCGGCGCCCGCATGATCCAGAATTTTCGCTGGGACCGCCCCGCCTTCACCGTCGACGACCTGATGGCGGTGCTCCGCATGTGGAGCCACCCGTTTTCGCTGCCCCCGGGGTTGCCTTTTTCGCTGACCCTGCTCTCCATCCTGCTGGCGCACGAGCTCGGCCACTACCTCGCCTGCCGCCACTACCGCGTGGATGCCAGCTTGCCCTACTTCATTCCGGGCCCCCCGCTGATCGGCACCTTCGGCGCCTTCATCCGCATCCGCTCTCCCATCTACTCCAAGCAGGTGCTCTTCGACGTCGGGATTGCCGGGCCGCTGGCCGGCTTCGCGCTCTTGTTGCCGGCGCTTACCATCGGGCTGGCTTATTCCAAGGTGCTGCCCGGCATCGCGCATAGCGGCGATTTCGTCTTCGGCGTGCCTCCGCTGCTGTGGCTGATGGAAAAGGCCATTTTTCCAGGCGTTTCGAGCGCGGACATCTACCTGCACCCGGTGGCCCGCGCAGCCTGGGTGGGGATCTTCGCCACGGCGCTGAATCTGCTGCCCATCGGCCAGCTCGACGGCGGCCACATCCTGTACTCGATGGCGGGGAAGTGGCACAAGTGGCTCTCCAGGATCTTCGTCGTCGCGCTGGTTCCCATGGCCGTCTTCTATCGCGATCCGGCCTGGCTGCTGTGGGCCGTCCTGCTGCTGTTCCTCGGACTGCGGCATCCGGCCATCTTCGATCCCACCCCACTGGATTCCGGCCGGAAGCGGCTGGGCTGGCTGGCGCTGGTCGTCTTTGTGTTGTGCTTCATGCCGGCGCCTATCAGCTCCTGAGCGCCATGAAGATCTCCGCCACCATCATCACCTGCGACGAAGAGCGCAACATTGCGCGCGCCATCGAGAGCTTGCGCTGTTGCGACGAAATCCTGGTGTTGGACAGCGGCTCGGTGGACCGCACCGTCGAGATGGCCACCAAGCTGGGCGCCCGCGTCGTCGAGAGTCCCTGGCAGGGGTTCGCGAAACAGAAGAACCTGGCCGCCGCACAGGCCTCTTACGACTGGATCTTCTCTCTGGATGCCGACGAGGCGCTGAGCGAGGCCCTCGAGGCCGAGATCTGGCAGTTGAAGAAGAACGGCCCGCAGTTCGACGCCTACACCATGCCCCGCATGGCCCAGTATCTGGGCCGCTGGATTCTACATTCGGGCTGGTACCCCGACCGGAAACCGCGCCTCTACGACCGGCGCAAAGCGACCTGGGTCGGCGACTTCGTCCATGAAAGCGTGCAGGTGAACGGGACGGTTGGGCACCTCAAGTCCAACCTGCTGCATCACACCTGCGAGTCGATCTCCGAGCACCTGAGGTCGCTCGACCGCTACACCACGCTGGCGGCGCAGGAAGTGGTTTCCCACAATCAGAAGGTCGATTGGCCGAACCTGATGCTGGAGCCTCTCTGGACCTTTCTGCGGACTTACTTCCTGCAGTTGGGGTTTCTGGATGGGCTGGAAGGCCTGACCATCGCCTACATGGCCGCCACGTACACGTTTCTGAAGTACGCGAAGGCCAGAAACATGAGCCCGTAGGCGCCCGCGCTGGCATGCGAACACTGCACATCGATACGGGTCGGGAAATGCGCGGCGGCCAGTGNNCGGTCCTCCGGTCCGCTGTTCCGTACGGCACGAGAGAGAGGTCTCGATGTGCGCCCGGCCGGAGTTGCGGCGCTGGCGCGGTGGTCGGGCCGCTCCGACCTGGTCCACGCCCACGACGCGCGCGGTCATTCCCTCGCGGCGCTGGTGGCGCGCGCCCCGCTGATCGTCTCGCGAAGGGTCGCCTTCCCGGTGCGGCGCGGCTGGCTTTCGCGCTGGAAGTACGGCCGGG
>PMEV01000274.1:272-3492 GCA_003154855.1 Bryobacterales bacterium | reverse complement strand
GGAAGCCGGTGGCGAGGCTGTTCGGCTCCCCACACTGGAGGGTTTTCGAACTCTCGTCACGGCTTGGTCCAGTCTTCGATCTTCAGTTTCTTAATCCTCCTGAACGCCTGGTCATGGGTGACCAGGACGAGATCCGACGCCAGGGCCTGTGCGGCGATCATCATGTCGAGGTTTCCCATTGGGCGTCCTTCGCGTTCGAGCGATGCCCGGAGGCTCCCGTACCGTTGCGCGGCCTCCGAATCCCAGGGTAGAATCGCGAGCCGCAGCAGGAATTCGCGAACGANNCGAGATGGCGACCTGCGCCATGGGGACTTTCACCAGCCGGCGACGAACGGCGGGAACGTTGCCCTTGATGATGTAGCTGGCGGTGTTGGTGTCCAGAAGATACCGGCACGCCATTAGAAGAGATCCCGCTTCTGCGCTCTCGAGTCGGCCCGATCGGCCAGGAAGTCCTGCGGCACATCGGCTTGTTGCGCGAGCTGAAAAAAGCTCTCCCACGATTCCGGCCGCCGGGACAAGATCACATCTCCTGTCGCTGGGTCTTGGCGGACAAAGACCTCGCCGCCTTCAAAGCGAAAGTCGGCGGGCAAACGGACGGCCTGACTTCGACCGTTGCGAAATAGCTTTGCGGTACGTGGCATGGCGACCTCCGTCGCATGGTATATACCATAGTATATCACGTCGGACGCGGCTTGGTCCGCCCTCGGCTGTCGAGGGGTGCGGTCCAGGAAGTTCACCGTTGTAGTTTTATGGCAGCCGCAAGGATTGGCTTGGCCCATCCCGGAGTGGCCGCGAGATCGCACGAACTCACGATTTCGCCGCGAGTCATGTGGAGGATGGGCTTGGGTTGTGGCGTCGCGCTGGCGTCCGGATCGGCTTCCTCGCTATTGTCGTAGACGCGAAGTTCCGTGAGCCGTGGCAGGAGCCGAATCAGGTTCAGACGGCTGCGGTCGTACCGGTCGCGAATTATGGCCTCCGGAATGTCATGGCCGCCCTTGGCGACTCTCGCTCGCACGCGTGCGATATGAAGCTCGGCGCTGGCCAGGCCCACGTACCAGACGCGCACCTCGATTCCCGCCGAGAGTGCCGCGGCGAGCAGCGCCGGCATGGAGTGCCCTCCGAGCGTCGTCTCCAACGCGAAGTTCAACCGTTCGGCGATGGCGCGTTCGAGAAGCCGCCGGCCCTGGCTCCAGGCTGCGCTATTCGCTTCGGCCTGCGTGCAGCCGGGATTGGCGGACAGGAGCAGGCTGGCCGCTTCGTCCGGATTGCAGTATTCCGCGCCTTGGGCGAGGATCATGGCGCCGGCGATGCTGCTCTTCCCCGCGCCGTTGGCTCCGGCCAAAACATAGATGCAGGGGAGCTGGGCTTGGTCAGCCACGCTTGCGCGCCGCCGCTACCGCGGCCTGTCCTAGTCGATCCGGCGACGCATCGAACGCGGCTTGCATGCCAGCGCGAGCCGCGGGCGTCTGCATTCCGGCGAGAAGCGCATCGAACTCGCCGCTCAGGGTGTCGAGCTGGACCCGGTTGGCGCGCGACATGGCCTCGAACTCGTCCATGGAAATCAGAACCGCTTTGGGGACGTCGTGCTTGGTAATCACTACCCTGCCACCCTGTATCGCCTTTTCAAGAATGCGGCCAAACACGTTCTTGGCATCCGTGGCAGAGACGGAGACGGGTTCCGGACGTTCCCCGGGATAATCCGCGATATGCCGCCGCGAACGCCCGAGGCGAACCGCATCGGAGGCCGTCTGGGCGAGCACTTCAGGCGCAATCGGTTTGACCAAGGATCGGAGTGCCCCCGCCTCGATTCCCTGGCTCGCGGCGCGGTCGTCCGGCGCGTCGAGCATGAGGATCACGGGCAACTCGGGAGAGCGGATGCGCAGGCGACGCAGGAGTGCCAAACCGTCGATCTTCGGCGCCGAGAGGTCGCTGAAAATGGCGTCAAACCGGTCACTCTCGATCTGGCGCATGGCCTCGGCTCCGTTGGAGGCTTGAGTCACCTGGAANNCTATTATGGCTATAATAGTCAATATGCTGCGTGGCTGTCCGCACTTCCGGTGGGCTTGGCCGGCCTTTTGGATTCGGTTCAGCCCCAGGGTGGCCGTGGCCATCGCAGGCTGGCGGCGCGTGCTACAAGGGTAGCGATCCGCTTTGCCAGGAAGCGCTGGTCGAGGTTGGAGCTCTATGCTTTGCGGCGGCGAAGCCAGCCGGCAAGAGCGAGCAGGGCACCGGCGGCCAGAGCGCAAGTGCCAGGTTCGGGAACGGCGCCGCCCTCGGTGTAATCGACGGTCAGCCGCATGTCGGCCCGGTCGGCGTTGTAGCCGTAACCCGCATACGTATACGTCCAGGCGTACTGGCTATCGGTGCCCTGGAGAAGGAGGCCGAGCCAGTCCGCGCCCCCGGCTACCTGAGCCGCAAGCAAGCTCGTCACGTCCAGCGAATTGGCGCCCAGGTTGACCGTTCCATCGACGGAGCCCAGGTCATTCGGAGCGTCCCAAGAGTACGTGAGATTGCCGTCGGCCGTATAAGAGGTGGCCTCGATGCCGTGGTTGTCTGCGTAACCGTCCAGCAACTGGAAACTCAGAGTGGCGCCGGTGATCGTCATGCCGGCCAAGCCACTGATGTCCACCTGGAGGATGGTGCGGGAGAAGTCCGTGTTCTCCAGGCCCAGCAGGTGCGCCCAAGCGGGCGCGCCCTCCGCGACGTTGTACATCCCTTCGAAACCGGTCCCGGCGAACGTCTGGCTGGTGTCCGTGCTCGTATAGGTATCGAATGTTCCAATATCGGTGATCGTGTAGACAATCTGCCCGGCAGCACAGTTCGAGGCCAGCGCGAGAGTCAACGCGAACAAAACCAACAGCGACGTCTTCATGGGTTATCCTCGCTCCTCAGGAATGGCGAAACCCCAGTCTATCCCATAAGATTCAGGGGCGTCAATGGCTGCGAGCCCCCTGTAGCACTAGTACCCGGACTCTCCCCGAGCGTGGCCATCGCAGGCTGGCGGCGCGTGCTANNGGGAGCGCGCGGCGATGAAGAAGGTGTTCTACGGCTGGTGGGTGGTGGCGGCGGCGTTCGTCACCTTCGGGCTTTCGGTCGGGCTGCCGTATTACAACATTCCGTTCTTCTACGACTACTTCGAAGGGGCGTACCATTGGCGGCGCGTGGATATCACGCGCGGGTTCTTCTACGCGACGCTGCTGACGCTGTGGGTGGGGCCGGT
>PMEV01000274.1:0-202 GCA_003154855.1 Bryobacterales bacterium | reverse complement strand
ATGGGGGTGCTGTACGTGGGCGTGGGGGTGGTGGGGAGCCTGGGCGCGAAGCTGGTGAGGCCGCTGACCGAGGCGCTGGGCTTCCATGCGGCGCTCATGATCATGGGCGGCCTGGTGATGCTGGTTTGGCCGCTGGCGCTCTGGGTGCTGCGCGACCGGCCAGCCGAAATGGGTCTCTTTCCGGACGGCGCCGCGACGCCCG
>PMEV01000353.1:11883-12437 GCA_003154855.1 Bryobacterales bacterium | reverse complement strand
TCGGCAGCCCGCGTTGCGAAGAAACAGCGTCGGTATCCACTCCTGTATCGCGCACGCCCGTCTCGCGAATCACGGCCCCGCCGCTCCGAAAACAGGAGAAAAAGAGCGGGACAAGGGGAATCGATTCCATCAGGGTTACTCCACGCGCGGGCGCCGCAGTGTCTTCATCCGTGACGGATCACCAGCACATCCCCATCCCGCACGATGTATTCTTTGCCCTCCAGCCGCAGCAGCCCCTTTTCCCGCACTCCCGGGTAGCCGCCGTGCTCGATCAGCGCCCGCCAGTTCACCACTTCCGCGCGAATGAATCTCTTCTCGAAATCCGTGTGGATCGCCCCCGCCGCCTTGACCGCCGTGCTGTTCATCGGGATCGTCCAGGCGCGCACCTCGGTTTCGCCCGCCGTCAGGAAGGACATCAATCCCAGCAGCGAGTAAGTGGCCGCGATCAGCCGCTCCAGCCCCGATTCCTTCAGCCCGTAACTGGCCAGATACTCGCTCGCTTCCTCGCCCGATAACTCCGCCAGTTCCGCCTCGATCTTTCCGCAGATGGCGGT
>PMEV01000353.1:3580-11819 GCA_003154855.1 Bryobacterales bacterium | reverse complement strand
TCCAGCGCCGCCTTGAACCGCTCGAGCGCCTCGAACTCCCGGTCCAGCTCGGGCGCCTTCACTTTCTTGCGGTCCTTGTCGAGCCGCTCCATACGCTTCTCGACCACCATCAGGTCGCTCAGGATCAGCTCGAGATCCGCGTTCTCGAGATCGCGCAACGGGTCCACCGACCCGGCCTCGTGGGGCACGCTGGGGTCCTCGAAGAGCCGCAGCACATGCGCGAACGCATCCGCCACCCGCAGGCTCGCCAGCACCCCCGGGTCCCGCAGCGCTTCCTTGCTCAGCGGCGGCGTATCCACGTACTCCACCACCGCGTGCGTGATTTTGGGAGGGTTGAACAGCTCCGCCAGCGTTTCCAGCCGTGCGTCGGGAACGGTCGCGACTCCCGCGCGTACGGCCATCGATCCGAGGCGAGCCGCCTCGTGGACTCCGGTCAGAATCGTGAACAGCGATGTCTTGCCTGTCATCGGCAGGCCGATAATTGCGGTTTTCATGGGATCACAGCGGAACGTCCACCAGCGTCAGGATCTCTTCCAGTATGCGGTCGCTCACATCGGCGGTGCGCTGCGATAGCGCCAGCCGCGTGTTCACCACCACGCGATGGGCGAACACCGGCACCACCAGCCGTTTCACATCGTCCGGAATCGCGTACTCGCGGCCTTCGATCATGGCCAGCGCCTGCGCGGCCCGGTACAACGCTTGCGCCCCGCGCGGACTTACGCCCAGGGCCAGGGAATCGTGGGTGCGCGTCTTCTCGACGATGGAGAGCATGTAGTCCACCAGCGATTCGTCCACCTTCACGCGGTTCGCCCAACCCTGCAGTTCCAGCACTTCCCCGACGCTCAGCACCGGCGCCACCTGCCCGCCCAGCGGCGCGTCCGCATTCCGCAGAATCTCCCGCTCGCTGGCCTTGTCCGGGTATCCGATCCGCAGCCGCATGAAGAAACGGTCGAGCTGCGATTCCGGCANNAAATTCGTGAACACCGGCCCGGGCTTGAACTCGAACGCCTGCGTGTGCGCGTTGTAGATGGTCACTCCCAGCACATCGCTGGGCAGCATGTCCGAGGTGAATTGCAGCCGGTGGAACTGGCAGTCTACCGAGCGCGCCAGCGCGTGGGCCAGCGTGGTCTTCCCCACGCCCGGCACGTCTTCAATCAGCAGGTGGCCCTTGGCCAGCAGGCACACGAGCGCGAGCCGCAGGATCTCCGTCTTTCCCCGGATAGCCGAGGCCAGCGCCGTCTCCAGCTCGCCCAGCTTGGCGAGCCCGACCAGCGGATCGAGTGTCGTATCCCGCGGCGCCATCCTTCCTATGATACGAAACCGCCGCCCGCCGAACTACACCAATTTGGCGTTGAGGGTGATCTCCGCGTTGAGCAGCCGCGAGATGGGGCAGCCCGCCTTGGCGCTTTGCGCGGCCTTCTCGAACGCCGCCGCGTCCGCGCCCGGGATCTTCGCGGACAGCTCCAGGTGGCTCTTGGTCACCGTCCAGCCCGCCGCCACTTTTTCGAGCGTCACCCGCGCCGAGACCTCGATCGTCTCCGCCACCAGGCCCGCCTCGCCCAATTGCCCCGAGAGCGCCATGGCGAAGCACGCGGCGTGCGCGGCCGCGATCAACTCCTCGGGATTCGTTCCCGTCCCCTGTTCGAAGCGCGTCCCGAAGGAATACTGCGTATTGGACAAAACACCGCTGGCGGTGGAGACCGTCCCTTTCCCGTCCTTGAGTCCGCCCTTCCATACTGCCGAAGCTGTTCTTTGCATATCCCATTAGATGTTCGAGCGCCGGGCTTAGATCCACCCGCGCCAGAAGTAATAGACGATCTTGCCCGATTCCACCACCAGCCCGGCAAACGCCGGCCACCGCCCGATGTAATGGTTGCACTGCTTGATGGCGTCCGGAAAGGGCCTGGGCCGCACATCGAGGCCGGCTTTCCGGAAGGCCTGCCGGGCGCGGAACATGTGATAGTCGCTGGTCAGCAGCACCTTGGTCCCGGGTGTCCCGGACAGTAGCCGCGCCACGTTCAGCGCATTTTCCCGGGTGCTGGTCGACGCCTCTTCCAGCGTAATCGCGTCCGCCGGCACGCCGTGGCCAACCAGAAAATCGCGTATCAGCGGAGCCACGCCCGCGCCCGCTACCACCACCCGGCGAAAGCCGCCCGCGCGCCAGGCCCGTCCGGCGTAGACGCTCCGCCAGTAGGAGCTGAGCCCCAGCGTGTCGCCGTCGATCCTCTCGGCAGCCACCACGATCAGAACGTCGCCGCGCGCATCGTCCCAGGAACCCGCCAGCCGCCGTGCATACCAGCTCGCCAGTGGCGTAAACGTAACTACAGTCATGAGCAGGCCCAATCCGGCCAGCGCGGCTATCAGCACCCGGAGCAATCCGCGAATTACCGCCATCTTAACCATAGTGCCCAACGCCGGCCGCCTTGTGTCAAGTATTATCAAATCAAATGCTCGGCATCGATGTCTCGCACAATAACGGCGCTGTCTCCTGGGAGGGGGTCGCCGCCGCCGGAGTCGCCTTCGCCTATGCCAAGGCCACCGAGGGGAGAGGATTCTCAGATCCTAAGTTCGCCTCCAACTGGGCGGGCATGAAAGAGGCCGGCCTGCTCCGCGGGGCCTATCACTTCTTCCATCCGGCGCAGCCCGTCGAGGCGCAGGCCGCCAGGTTTGTCGCCGCCGTCGGCACGCTCGCGCCCGGCGACTTGCCGCCCATGCTCGATATCGAGGAAACCACTCCCACACGGGACGAATGGGATAGCGTGCCCATGGCCCAGCGCGTCCCGCTGGCCGTCCAGTGGCTGCAAATCGTCGAGCGGTCGCTGGGGCGCAAGCCGGTCGTCTATCTGCGGCGCAGTTTTGTGCTCGAGAAGTTCGTCCACCCGGGCGCGCTGGCCGGTTACCCGCTGTGGGTCGTTGACTACACCACAGCGCCGGAGCCCGCGCTGCCGCCTGGCTGGAATACCTGGACCTTCTGGCAGTACTCGGCTACCGGCGCCGTCGCCGGCATCGCCGGCCATGTCGATATGGACCGCTTCCACGGCGCCCAGACCGACCTGCTCGCCCTGGCCGGCCGCCCGGCGGCTTGACGGCTACCTGTGTTTGGCTCCATGAGCTGCCAGATGGTTGTCATGGGCCTCTTGCGCATGCGAAACCTGCACCTGTGTCGGGCCGTGGTGCGGCGCGCGGCTGAATTCCATCTCCTCACGCGAGGGCTGTGACCTGATTCCGCCCTCACCGTTGAACGAGTGATTCGGACCTCTGACCTCCCGCACCACCGTGTGGTCGACGTAAGTGTTATGCACGTTGTGGACGTCCACGTTCGAGATGACGGTGTTGTGCCGGAAGTTGTTCCCTTCCCAGCGTCCGCCGGTGAAGCCCGAGCCGAAATAGCCGTTCCCGTAATTCACGCCGCCATAGAAGCCGACTCTCGAGCCCCAATACCCTTCATGCCATAGATATCTGCCGCCGCCGAAGCCCCAATAGCCAGGCGTCCAGAGCATTCCCACGCCGGGAGGCATAACCCAATGACCCGGGACCCAGTAGTAACCATAGTCGCCGTACTGATAATAGCCAGGCGCCCAGATGTACCCGTCGCCGGGACAAGGCGGCTGATCGAAAACGGCGATGGGGGGCGGCGCGATGTTCACCGAAAACTGGATTCCCGCGAAGGCCTGCGATCCGACGAGCGCGGCCAGCGCCAGCATCAAGAGCATTGTGAGTGTGTGTTTCATCTTGGTATTCTCCTTCCATCCAGACTTGCCTCGATTGTACCGCCGCCCGCCACCGCCGGCCAAGCGGTCTTCCTCCTTNNGCCACGCGCCGCGGCGGCGGCCCACATTCCTGTTGACAATCTAAAGGAGTGGAGCGATAATCCTGTAGAATGCCAAAAGAAGAAGCCAAAGCCGAAGTGCTTCAGGGCACCCTGGACCTCATGATCCTGCGCACTCTGGAAACCCTGGGGCCGCAGCATGGATTCGGACTCGCCAAGCGCATGCAGCAGATCTCGGCCGGCGTGCTCGATCTCAACCAGGGAACGCTTTACCCGGCGCTGTTGCGTCTGGAGCAGCGCGGCTGGATTCAGTCCGCATGGGGCGTTTCGGACAACAACAGGAAAGCCAAGTTTTACAGACTGACCCAGGCCGGCCGCCGCCGGACCGCGAAGGAGGCCGAAGGCTGGGCTCGCACCGTCGCGCTCCTCGATCGGTTCCTCCGGCCCCAGGAGTAAACGATGCTGGGCCGTCTCCTCGCCTTCTTCCGCCGCAACCGCCTGGACCGGGAACTGGACGACGAAGTCGGGTTCCACCTCGACATGCTGGAGAGCGAATTCCGCGCCAAGGGACTCGGCGCCAAGGAAGCCCGGCTGGCGGCCCGCCGCGAGTTCGGAGCGGTCGAGCCGATGAAAGAGACCTACCGCGACCGCCGCGGAATCCGCTGGCTCGACGAACTGGCGCAGGATTTGCGCTACGGCTTGCGCGGCCTGCGGAAGAACCCGGGCTTCACGGCGACGGCGGTGCTTTCCCTGGCCCTGGGCATCGGGGTGAACGCCGCCGTTTTCTCGGTTTTCCATGCGCTGCTGCTGCGGACGCTGCCCGTCGCGCGCCCAGGGGAACTGGTCACCCTCTACCGCACCGGAGCTTGGGGGAGGGGACTCATTTCGCTCCCGCTTTATCGCGACTTGCGGGATCACACGGACGTCTTTGACGGCGTCCTGGCGCGCCATGGCGTGTTGAAGGCGCGCCTGGCTGGAGAGCGCGCTCAGTTCCTGGACCGCGAGTATGTCTCGGGCAATTACTTCTCCGTGTTGGGCGTACAGCCCGCCGCGGGAAGGCTGCTGACGGAGCAGGATGCGAAGGTGCGCGGCCAGAGTCCCGTCGCCGTGCTGAGCTATGACGCCTGGCGAAACCGCTTCGGTCTGGATGCGGGCATCTTGGGCCGGACCATCACCATGGACGATGAACCGTTCACCGTGGTGGGCGTGGCCCAGCCCGGCTTCCACGGCGTCGAGGTGGAGACTTCGGTGGAGATCTGGGTGCCGCTCACCATGAATGCCCTGGCCACCGACGACACCGGATTGGTTTGGCTGTGGGCCATGGGCCGCCGCAAACCCGGCGTGGCGGAGGCGAAGATTCAGGCCGAGGCGAATACCATCCTCTCCCGCTATCTGGCATTCAATTATGGCAAGCAGCCGGAGTCGGGGTTTAAGCGCATGGCCATGCAGCAGCGCATCGAGGTGCGTCCTGGCGGCATCGGGATTTCGTTCATGCGCGCGGAGTTCGGGGAACCCATCCGGTTGCTGATGGGCGCGGTCGCGCTGGTGCTGCTGATTGCCTGCGCCAATGTCGCCGGACTGCNNGGGCTGGATCTTCGCGGCCTGGGCGGGGGGGGCGGCCGCCAGCCTGATACCCGGCCTGTTCGAACACAGTGCGCTCTCGGTGGAATCCGGCGGCGCCGTTCTGGTCTTCGTCGCCGCTGCCGCGATCGCCTCCGCTCTGCTGTTCGGCGTCGTGGCCGGCCTGGGCTCGACGGCCATCGATGTCGCACCGGGTTTGCGCGAAGGCGCCGGCTCGAGCGCGGGGCGATTGCGCCTGGGGATTCGCCGAGGGCTGGTGGTCGCGCAGGTGGCCCTGTCGGTGGTGCTGGTGGTGGCCGCCGGGCTGTTCATTCGCAGCCTGGCGGGGCTCACGGCGCTGGATCTCGGCATGCGCAACCACGGCGTCCTCACCTTCTCGCTCGACGCTCCGCACTCTTACACACAGGCCGCGCTCCAAGCGCTCCCCAGCCGCCTGCTCGACCGCCTCTCCGCGCTGCCCGGAGTGCTTTCCGCGAGCGCCGGTTTTCCCGGTACGTACCAAGTGGGAAGTTCCTCGGGCGACCTCTTCATTCCCGGGCTCGAGAAGAGCGCGCAGCCCAACGTCGCCCGCCAGAACGTCTATCCGCGCTTCTTCGAAACCCTGGGCAGCCCGCCCGTGACGGGCCGGGAGTTCGATCTTCACGACCGCCCCGGCAGCCGCAAAGTGGCCGTGGTCAACCAGGCCTTGGCGCAGAAGTTCTTCGGCGGGCAGGATCCGATCGGGCGCGGCGTCGGCGTTCACGGCACGTCGGCGGATACGCTGATCGTGGGCTTGGTCCCGAACATACAGCACGACGGCGTGCGGGAACCCGCGGTTCCAGTGATCTACTTGCCGGCGCTCCAGGAGCCTCCCCCGATGCCGCCCCAATTCCTGCTGCATGCGACGATTCCCCCGCGCGATCTGCTGCGGTTGATCCGGCGCGAGGCCGCCGCGCTCGATCCGGCGCTCGAGGTCGACCAGGCCGAGACCGTGCAGCAACGGATCGACCGGTCCATTTTTTCGGAACGTATGCTGGCCCTGCTCAGCGCCTGTTTCGGAGCGCTGGCACTTACTCTGGCGGCCATCGGACTCTATGGCGTTATCTCGTTCGTGGTGACGCGGCGGACGGCCGAGATCGGCATCCGCGTGGCGCTGGGCGCGCAACGCGCGGGCGTGGTGTGGATGGTGCTGCGGGAAGCCCTGTGGATGGTGGTTGCGGGCGTTGTGGTGGGCGTTCCCGCGGCGCTCGCCGCAACCCGCCTGGCGCGCGGCATCCTGTACGGAATCCGGCCCGGCGACCCCACAGCCGTGCTGATCGGCGTGGCCGCCCTGTTGGTTGTCGGAGTCTCGGCCGGGCTCATCCCCGCGCGTCGCGCCGCCGCCATCGACCCCATCGAGACGCTGCGGACCGAATGAGCCCTGGCCGAAAAACAACCCCCGGTTGCATTCCGTTTCCGGGTACGGTACTCTTGTCGAAAGGAGATGCGACTCGCCCTCCAGTCCGAAGTGCCGAGCGGTGCGCTTCTCCTTGGTGTGTCCTCACGGGCTGTTCTTCCTGTCATCATCGTCATTAGAATCGGGGTCGCTGTACCGGACCCCGCCTGATACGGCCTGTTAGGAATACGAGGCCATCGGCGGGATCTTCCATCCGGCCGGTGGCCTTTTTTGTTAGTGCCAGAGCCCGATTAAGGAGTTTGAATGTCTAACCTGATGAGCGGCGCACGGATGTTGCTGGAATGCCTGACCCGCGAGGGCGTGGATTGTTTCTTCGGGTACCCCGGAGGCGTCACGATCCCGCTCTACGATGCGGTATACGATCACCCCATCCGCCACGTCCTGGTACGGCACGAGGAGAACGCGGCGTTCGCCGCTTCCGGCTATGCCCGCTCGACCGGCCGCGTGGGAGTCTGCTGCGCCACCTCCGGCCCGGGCGCCACCAACCTGACCACCGGCCTGGTGGACGCCATCATGGACTCGATTCCGGTGGTGGCCATCACCGGCCAGGTGCACAGCAAGCTGATGGGCAGCGACGCCTTCCAGGAAGCGGACACCTTCGGTATCTCGCGCTCGTGCACCAAGCACAACTACCTGGTTAAGGACATCGCGGATCTGCCGCGGGTGATTCACGAGGCCTTTTACCTGGCCGCGAGCGGACGGCCGGGCCCCGTACTCGTGGACATTACGAAGGACGTCTTCCAGGCCCAGGCGCACTACGCGCCGGTTTCCTCGGTTCACTTGCAGGGTTACCGGGTGAACACCGAGGGGCACACCGGCCAGATCCGCCGCGCCGCGCAAATGATCTGGGACGCCGAGCGGCCGTTCATTTACGCCGGCGGAGGCATTGTTACCTCGGGCGCCAGCCCGGAACTCCGCGAACTCGCCGAATTGGTGGACATTCCCGTGGTCTGCACGTTGATGGGCCTGGGCGGGTTCCCGAGCAGCCATCCGAATTTTATAAGCATGCCGGGAATGCACGGCAGTTACGCCGCCAACATGGGCATGACCCACTGCGACTTACTGATCGCTTTGGGCACGCGCTTCGACGACCGCGTCACGGGGCGCCTCGCCGCCTTCGCCCCGCACGCCAAGGTCATCCATCTGGATATCGACCCGGCGGAGATCGGTAAGAACCGCGTTCCCGATTTGCCCATCGTCGGCGACGCCAAACGAGTCCTGCACCGGCTGGTCAAGGCGCTCGGCGAAATCGAGCCTAAGATGCGCGCGGCGAAGTATCCGCAGCGCGCCGCCTGGTGGCGCCAGGTGCGGGCCTGGAAGGAAGAGCACCCGCTCGTGGCCGCCCTCTCCGCCGATGAGATCAAGCCGCAGCACCTGATGATGGAGATCGACCGGATCAGCCAGGGCCACGCCATCGTCTCGACCGACGTCGGCCAGCACCAGATGTGGGCCGC
>PMEV01000353.1:0-3451 GCA_003154855.1 Bryobacterales bacterium | reverse complement strand
ATGGTGCGCCAGTGGCAGGAGCTGTTCTACAACAACCGCACTTGCGCGGTGGAACTGGAGTCCTTCCCGGATGCCGCGCTGCTGGGGGCGGCTTACGGGATCAAGGGCCGCACCATTGAACGGCCCGAGGATCTGCGGCCCGCGCTCGAGGCGGCCGTCCGCGAGCCCGGACCGTTCCTGCTCAACGTCAAGGTATCGCCTTACGAAAACGTCTACCCGATGGTCCCGGCCGGCGCCGCCATTAACGAAATGGTGCTGACGGCGCCGCAACCCGTGGCGGTGCCGAAATAGAAAGGCCGTCCGATGATACAAGTGATATCGTTGTTAGTCGAGAACAAACCCGGCGCCCTGATGCGCATCACGGGAGTCATTGGCGCGCGCGGTTATAACATCGAGAGTTTGACGGTCGCCCGCACGCTGGACCCCACGCTCTCGCGGATGACCATCGTGGTGGACGTCGAACCGAGCCTGCGCGCGCAGGTGGTCAAGCAGATGAACAAGCTGGTCAACGTCCTGCAGGCCAGCGACCTCAGCGAGAGCCCGGCCGTCACGCGGGAGATGCTGCTGCTGCGGGTCCGCGCGCAGATGGAGGCGCGCACCGCCATCCTCAAGGAGGCGGAGATCTTCGGCGCGCGGGTGGTGGATTCCTCGGTCGAGGGATTCGCCATCGAGGCCACCGGCGATCCGGAAAGGCTGGAGGAGTTTATCGATGTTATGCGGGCTTACGGCGAAATCGAAGTGGCCCGGACGGGGCTGATCGCCGTCTCGCTCGAATCCAAGAAACTGCGCCTGTCGCCTCCCGTTCCAACGCGTGGCGAAGCGCTGAGAAGTCGGAACAAAATCCCAACGGAGTAAATCCATGGCAAAACGATACTATGAACAAGACGCAACTCTGAACGATCTGAAAGGCCGCACCGTGGCGATTATCGGTTACGGCAGCCAGGGCCACGCCCACGCGCTGAATCTGCGCGACTCGGGCATCGATGTGGTGGCCGCCGAGCTGCCCGGCAGCGGCAATTGGGAGAAGGCTAAAGCCGCCGGCGTCCCGGTGATGACCGCCGCGGAGGCTTGCGCGCGCGCCGACGTGATTATGGTGCTGGTGGCCGACCACCATCAAGCGGCCGTCTACGCCGAGGGCATCGCCCCGCACCTGACCGCGGGCAAGACCCTGATGTTCGCCCACGGCTTCAATATTCATTTCGGCCAGATCGTTCCGCCGAAAGACGTCGATGTTTCGATGATCGCTCCCAAGGCTCCCGGCCACCGCGTGCGCGAGCTGTTCACCGAGGGAGTGGGCGTTCCGGCCCTGGTGGCCGTTCATCAGGACGCCTCCGGCCAGGCCTTAAAGCGCGCTTTGGCCTACGCGCTGGCGCTGGGCTGCCTGAAGGCCGGCGTGATCGAGACGACTTTCAAGGAAGAGACCGAAAGCGATCTGTTCGGCGAGCAGGCCGTGCTGTGCGGAGGCGCGAGCGAGCTGATCCGGGCCGGGTTCGAGACCCTGGTGGACGCGGGCTACGCCCCTGAAATCGCCTACTTCGAGTGCTTGCACGAGCTGAAGCTCATCGTGGACCTGATCCAGGAAGGCGGCCTGGCTTACATGCGGTTCTCGGTCTCCGACACCGCGGAATACGGCGACTATACGCGCGGCCCGCGGGTCATCGACGCGCGCGTTCGGCAGACGATGAAGGAGATTCTCGGCGAAATACAGTCCGGCCAGTTCGCCAAGGAGTGGATCGACGAGAACAAGAGCGGACGCAAGAATTTCCTGGCCATGCGCGAGGCCGCCCGTAACCAGCGCCTGGAAGTGGTGGGCCGCGGCCTGCGCGAAATGATGACGTTCCTCAAGAAGAAAAAGGAGGCCGGCGTGCCGGAAGACGACGCTGCCGGCGCAGCGTCAAAATGAAGATCAGCACGCTGGACACGACCCTGCGAGACGGCACTCAAGGAGAGTCCGTCTCGCTTACGGTAGACGACAAGCTCGCGATCGCGCTCAAGCTCGACGAGTTGGGGATCGACTACATCGAGGGCGGCTGGCCGGGATCGAACCCACGGGATAAGGATTTCTTCGCCCGCGCCAAGCTGCTCCCGCTCAAGCACGCCCGGCTGACCGCCTTCGGCTCGACCCGGTTCGCCAAGAACCGCGTGGACCAGGACCCCAACGTCAGGGCATTGGTCGAGGCCGGGACGCCTGTCATTAGCATCTTCGGGAAGACCTGGGACCTGCACACCAGCCGCGCCCTGCACATCACGGAGGAGGAGAACCTGGCGCTGATCTCGGAGACGGTCCGCTACCTCAAGGAGCACGGCAAAGAGGTCATCTTCGACGCCGAGCATTTCTTCGACGGCTACATCGGCAACGCCGCCTTCGCTCTGCGCGCCCTGGAGGCCGCCAAAACCGCGGGCGCGGATGTTCTCTGTCTCTGCGACACCAACGGCGGGGTTCTCCCCAGCCGTCTCGCGGAGATCTTCTCGGAGGTCCGGCAGCGCTTCGACGGCGTGCTGGGCATCCACACGCACAACGATTCGGGGACGGCGGTCGCGAGCACGCTGGCCGCCGTGGAGCGGGGCGCGACGCACGTCCAGGGCTGCATGAACGGCTACGGCGAACGCTGCGGCAACGCCAACCTGGGCACGGTCATCGCCGACCTGGAGCTGAAGCTCGGCTATACGGTGCTGCCGCCGGAGAAGCTGGCCAGCCTCACCTCGGTGGCGCGCTACGTGGCCGAACTGGCCAATTTGCAGCTCCCGGGGAACGAACCGTTCGTCGGCCATAGCGCCTTCGCGCATAAGGGCGGCGTGCACGTGAGCGCGGTTCTACGCGACGCGGCCACTTACGAGCACATCGAGCCCGCCGCCGTCGGCAATCGGCAGCGGGTGCTGCTCAGCGACCTCTCGGGGCGGGGCAACATACTCTACAAACTCAAGCAGCACGGCATCGCCGACCGGCTCGGCGAGGATGCGCGCCGCGAATTGCTGGAGCGTATCAAGGAGATGGAGTATCAGGGGTACGAGCTGGAGGCCGCCGAAGGAACCTTCGAGTTACTGGTCCGCGAAGCGCTGCACCCGGGAGTTACGTTCTTCGAACTTCTGACTTTCGAGGTTACGACCAAGATGGAGGACAACCTGGAGAGCCGTACCTCGGCCAGCGTGACAGTGAAAGCCCAGGACAGCATCCATTCGGCGGTCGCGGAGGGGCACGGCCCGGTCAACGCGCTGGATCTGTGCCTGAGGAAATGCCTCTCGACATTGTACCCGGGCATCGCCGAGGTGCGCCTCACCGACTATAAGGTGCGGGTGCTGGAACCCAAGAAAGGCACGGCCGCCAAGGTGCGGGTACTCATCGAGTGGACCGACCATCGGCGAAGTTGGGCCACGGTGGGCGTCTCCGACAACGTCATCGAGGCCAGTTGGCGCGCCATGGTGGACGCTATCCGCCTGGAGCTGATGCGCC
>PMEV01000423.1 GCA_003154855.1 Bryobacterales bacterium | reverse complement strand
TTCGCCAGGGGCCTGCCGCCTGCCTTCAGCCCGGTTGCCGCAACAGCGGTCTTGAGGAAATCCCGCCGCTCCATACCAACCAGTCTACTAGGGCTGGCTATGGCGCGGGCTGTGACGCCCGTGGGTGTATACTGGCCGGGAGTCGGGAGGCCGAAATGAAGGCGCTCGAGATGGCAGCAGTCGCCGTTCTGATTCTGGCCGCCGATGGGGTTGCGGGCGGCTACCAGCCGGCGAATGACGACGAGGTCGAGGTCTTCGCCGCTGCACTGAGATCGGAGTATGGGACGCACCACTGGGGAGCTGAGGAGTTGGTATGTTTCTCCGTCGGGGGAAAGGACCCCAGCGGGAAGCTTGTGGACGCGCTCCGGCACCGCGGCCTGCGCGTGTGCAGCCAAGCCAGGTGGTGGGGGGACATGGCATGTGGGTTCTCCGTCCATTTCCGGACGGCAAAAATCGACCCTCCTGAGAGCGCGCGAGTCCGGGTTGAATCGGTAGATCTCCGCGAGTTCAACAGCGGGCTTAGCTGTTTCGGAACTCTCCTTCGGGACGGCGAGTATGTTCTCCGAAAGACGAATGGCGCCTGGTCGATCCTGAGTTACACTCCCAAGCGAACCCTTCAGCAATAGCCGAAGGCCGCTACTTCTTCTTGCCCTGCGCGGCGACGGCTTCCATGGCCGCCTTCACCTTTTCGGGGTCGCCCAGATAGTAGCTTTTGAGCGGCTGGAGATTCTCGTCGAGCTCGTAGACCAGCGGCATGCCGGTCGGAATGTTGAGGCTCACGATCTGCTCGTCGGAGATCTTGTCGAGATACTTCACCAGCGCGCGCAGACTGTTGCCGTGGGCAGCNNGGGAGGAAGCGCGCCACGGTGTCCTTGAGGCACTCGGTGAGCGGCAACTCACTCTGGGTGAGCTGCTTGTAGCGGGCTTCGTGGCCGGGGTAACGGGGATCGTCCTTCTCGAGCGGCGGAGGCGGGACGTCGTAGCTGCGCCGCCAGATCTTGACCTGGTCCTCGCCGAACTTGGCGGCGGTTTCGGACTTGTTAAGGCCTTGCAGGGCGCCGTAGTGGCGCTCGTTGAGCCGCCAGGAATTGTGCACCGGAACCCACATCAGGTCCATCTCGTCCAGGACGATCCAGAGAGTTCGGATGGCCCGCTTCAGAACGGAAGTGAAGGCGATGTCGAAGGTGTAGCCCTGGGCTTTGAGAACCTGGCCGCCTTCCTTGGCTTCCGCGAGGCCCTTTTCCGACAGATCGACGTCGGTCCACCCCGTGAACCGGTTCTGCTTATTCCAATCGCTCTCGCCGTGACGCACTAAGACCAATTTGTACATAACGACCTGGCTCCTCGCGGGGCCGGGCAACCCGCCGCCGGCGGCAGGCTGCCCGGTTTTCCGCCTAATGTTTGAAGGCCTTTCTTCCGGCGAACTGCGCGGAGGCCCCGAGTTCCTCCTCGATGCGGAGTAACTGGTTGTACTTGCAGATGCGATCGGTGCGGCTGGCAGAGCCGGTCTTGATCTGTCCGGCGTTGGTGGCCACCACGAAATCGGCGATGAAGGGGTCTTCGGTTTCGCCCGAGCGGTGCGAGACCACCGACGAGTAGCCCGCCTCGGTGGCCATGCGCATGGCGGCCAGCGTCTCGGTGATGGTGCCGATCTGGTTCAGCTTGATGAGGATGGAATTGGCGATGCCCTGCTCGATGCCTTGGGCCAGGCGCTCGGTGTTAGTTACGAAGATGTCGTCGCCAACGAGCTGGATCTTATCGCCCAGCGCCTGGGTCATCAGTTGCCAGCCGTCCCAGTCGTCCTCGGCCATGCCGTCTTCGATGGAAATGATGGGATACTGGCGAACCCAGTCGGCCCAGAACTCGACCATCTGCCCGCTTGTCCGCTCGCTCTTGTCGGATTTCTTGAAAATGTACTTACCCTTTTCGGCGTCGTAGAATTCGCTGGCCGCCGGGTCGAGCAAGATGCCGATTTGCTCGCCGGGCGTGTAACCGGCCTTGGTGATTGCTTCGAGAATGACTTCCAAGGCTTCCACGTTGGACTTAAGGCTGGGCGCGAAACCGCCCTCGTCGCCCACCGCGGTGGAATAGCCCCGCTTCTTGAGCACGGCCTTCAGGTTGTGGAATACCTCCGCGCCCATGCGCAGCGCCTCGGAGAACCTATCGGCGCCGTAGGGACCGATCATGAACTCCTGCGGGTCCACCGAATTGTCGGCGTGAGCGCCGCCGTTNNCGGTAGAGCGGCATCCTGGTGGAAGCCGCCGCCGCGCGCGCCGCGGCCATCGAGACGGCCAGGATGGCATTCGCACCCAGCCGCTCCTTGTTGGGAGTGCCGTCGAGCTCGATCATCGCCCGGTCGAGATCGGCCTGGAGCGTGGCGTCCATGCCTCCCACGGCCGGCGCGATCTCCTCGTTGATGTTGCTTACGGCTTGCAGCGTGCCCTTGCCGAGGTAGCGCGCCGGGTCTCCGTCGCGCAGTTCCACGGCCTCGTGTTCGCCGGTGGAAGCGCCGGAGGGAACCGCCGCCCGCCCCATGCTGCCATCGCCCAGCCAGACATCGGCCTCCACGGTCGGATTCCCGCGCGAGTCGAGAATCTCCCGCCCAACCACTCTTTGAATTTCCGTCATGTGTTTGTTGCTCCTTGAGAATGTAAGAAATGCGAAGACGACTTACCCGACCTGCCTGTTAGTGTAAGGTTCTTGCCTGGTGTAGATTTCCTCTTGGTTACAGACCACCACGATGCCGGATTCGGTCACCGTGTAGCCCTTGGCGCGGTCCTCTTCTAAATCATAACCGATCACGCTCGACTCGGGAATCTTCACGCCGGAGCCAATGATGGCGCGCCGGATGCGGCTGTAGCGGCCCACCTCGGCCTCGTGCATCAGGATCGAGCTTTCCACCTCGCAATAGCTGTTGATGCGCACGCCCGGGCTTAGCACCGAGCGCACTACGCGGCCACCCGAGACGATGCAGCCGCCCGAAACGATGGAATCGATGGCCACCCCCATGCGGCGGCCTTCCTGCGCGAACAGGAACTTGGCCGGCGGCT
Source organism: Bryobacterales bacterium (assembly GCA_003154855.1). Classification (GTDB taxonomy): domain Bacteria; phylum Acidobacteriota; class Terriglobia; order Bryobacterales; family Bryobacteraceae; genus Fen-330. The sequence goes on along the minus strand of PMEV01000423.1, from coordinate 2,405 downwards.
GCTGGAGCATGTGGGTCCGGATGGGCCAGCGCCGGTCGTAGAGATTGAACTCCGGGATCACCGAGACCAGGTCCATATTGGCGTCGTAGTAGGCTTCGAGGGTGCCGACGTCGCGCCAGTACTTCACGCTCTTGTCGTTGAGGTCGGTGAAATCGTAAGCCACCACGCGCGCCTGTTGGATCCATCGCGGGATCACGTCACGGCCGAAATCGTGGCTGGAATTGGGATCCTCGGCATCCTCCTTGAGCGTGCGCAGCATCACTTCGGTGTTGATCAGGTAGACGCCCATCGAAGCGCTGACCATCGACGGATTGAAGATCGAGCGGACCGGGTGGCCGTGTTCCGGTTTTTCCTCGAACCCCACCACGCGGTGCTCGGCATCCATCTCGACGATCCCAAAACGGCCGGCCTCCTCGGGGGAGACCTGGATGGTCGCCAGCGTGACCTCGGCCCCATGCTCCCGGTGCCAGGAGATCATGGTGTGGTAGTTCATCTTGTAGATGTGGTCCGCCGCGAGCACCAGCACCTGCTCCGGGTTCTCCGCGACCACGCTCTGGATGTTCTGGAAAACGCAGTCGGCGGTGCCCAGGTACCAGTCCGCGTGGATGCGCCTCATCGGAGGGATCACTTCGATGTACTCGCCCAGCTCCGGGCTCAGGATGGTCCAGCCGTCCCGGATGTGGCGGGTCAGTTCCAGCGCCTTGTACTGCGTGAGGACAATGATGCGGCGGATATCGGAGTTGATGCAGTTCGATAGCGTGAAATCGATGACGCGGTAGATGCCGCCGAATGGGACCGCGGGCTTGGCGGTGTGCTGGGTCAGCGGGAAGAGGCGTTCCCCGACACCTCCCGCCATCAGGATAGCAAGGACATTCTCCATTCAGTTCCCAAATAAGGACGCTATAACGTGTTATATCAGAACGGCGCGCGGGCTGCACGGAGGGCCGCATCCGGGGTATGATGGAGACTGCCAATCGTGCCGAAGGAGGTGAACGGAACTTGGCCGAAGTAGTCATCAACGACGGAGAAACCGTCGAGAGCGCGCTCCGCCGTTTCAAGCGGAAGGTGCAGCAGGAAGACATCATCAAGGAGATCAAGCGTCACTCCTATTACCTGAAGCCCGGCGAGAAAGCGCGCGCGAAGCAGGCGCTGGCGCGCAAGCGCAACCGCAAGAAAGCAGCCAAGACGATCGAGTAGCCCCCTCGGCGCGAAGTACGAATCCGGAAGCGCGGATTCGTACTTCGTGCATCCCGCCCCGCCCGCCCCCCGGTCCACCGCACCATCCGCCGAGCTACCCGAGGCTCGTCGCGACTGAGGCCGAAAAGCGGGCGAGCGCCTTCATCGCCGGCAACGGCTGCGCGTTGTCGACTCCGCTCCTCGATGGTTGCGAAACGATCGTGGCCCGGCGCTTCCGCGGATGCTTGAGCGCGACCCACACGGCGTAGCCCGGGAAGGCCACCGTCGCAGGCCCGCACCCTCCGCGTAGCCGGACAGGAGTCTTTGCCGGGATGAAGCGAACCGGATCGACGGTCCGGTTTGACCGGCAGACGCTTTGGAGATCTTCGGCGCGGATCAACGGCGACACGCGCCGCTACGAGGCCATTGTGTTTCCGGACAACCCGTTCCCCTATACCGTAGGCACATAGCATCCACGCCGGCCGCGAACCGGGAACAAGGGCCGCTCTCATTACGTCATGATTAGGTAAGACGCAAGGCTCAAGGAGAATCGCTTCGCATGACCGCCGGCTCAACTGGGCGTCTGCTGCCCGGTCAGTGGAAACTCGCGCACGCTAGCCTTACGGGCCACGTAGGATTGGCGATCGCCGTCACCATCTTGATCGGGACGGCGCACGCCCAGACCGTCGCGGGCACAGTGAGAGGGGTGATTGCGGACCCCAGCGGCGCGCGTGTGCCGGGGACCACCATCGCCTTGACGCGCCAGGAAACCGGCATGCAAAGGAGCGCGATCAGCGACGCGCGAGGAGAGTTCACGATTACCGCCGTCCCGCCTGGTGAGTACCGTCTGGAAGCCGAACACCAGGGCTTTGTCCGGTACGCACAAACGTTGATCGTGGAAGTAGACCAGGCTCAGGATCTTCGCCTCGAGCTTGGCTTGGACGCGGCGGGCAAGGTAACCGTTGAGGTGGCCGGAATCGCCCCGCTGGTGCGGCCGGAATCGCCGGCCATGGGCGGCGTTATCGACCACCGGCAGGTTCTCGGGCTTCCTCTCGACGGGCGCGATTTCTACCAGCTCAGCCTGCTGCTGCCAGGTGTCGCGCCGGCGGCTGAAGGTTCGGCCGGGTCGGTCCGCGGCGCCTTCTCCATCAGCGTGAATGGAGCGCGCGAGGACGCCAACAACTTTCTGCTGGACGGGGTCTATAATGGCGATCCCAAGCTGAACGGCG
>PMEV01000397.1:8407-22080 GCA_003154855.1 Bryobacterales bacterium | reverse complement strand
CGGGAACGCGCATGGAACCTCTATCCAGGCGGTCGATCCAGATCCTGCTGTCTGGCAGAATCTCGCCCAGCACATCACAATCTTGGCAGATCGGTTGTGATGTAGCAAGTATATTTGTGCCCTATTTCCTGAGCAGCTTGTACTCGAACGGTTTCAGGATCATGGCGGCGGGCGCCGGGGCGTTTTCGAGCAGATCGAAATAGCCGGGACCGGGCCGGATGGCGACGCTCTCGTCGTCGTGGTTCAACACGAAGTAGTACTGGCTTTGCCCCTTGGTGCGGCGCGTTACTTCGATGTCGCGGGGGATGCCGGTGAGCAGCGGCTTGAGTCCATACTCGGCGGTGTAGCGCCGCATCAGGTGGCGGGCCGCCTCGAGGTTGAAGAACGACGCATAGTAGACCGCCGTGCCCTTGCCATACTTGTTCTCGGTGACGGCGGGGCTGCCCTTCATATAGTCGCGGTCCCAAGTGGCGATGGGCGTGGCCCGGGTGGCCTTCAGAACGTCGGCGAAGACGTTGACCGGGACTTCGGTCGAGTCCTCGAAACGGATGGCGTTCTTCTTGAGCGAGGGCGGCTGGTAGCACTGGATATCGGTCACCTCGACGCCGAACAAGTCAGTCAACAGAATCGGCTTCAGCAGGTCGGTCATGGCGTNNACCGAAGATAATCTTGTAGCGGCTGAAATCGGCGTGGGGGCCGATGAAGTCGATGTTGTGCTTGGCTTCGGAGGCGGCCTGGAACAGGTCGTCGTACTCGGCGCTCAGGTCGACTTCCTTGGTGAGGTACTGGTAGTCGAAGACCCACTCGTCGTCGAAATCTTTAATGACCGCGATGTCGGAAACCAGGCGGGAGCCGAGAATCTCCTTGCCGATCCGGCGGATCTGGTTGCCCTCCTGCTTGAACTCCTGGTAGCGGGCGCGGGGGACGTTGTCCTGCTCGAGCACGCCGGCCCAGTATTCCTCCGCTCCCTTGCGGGCGGTGCGCCAGCGGAAGTGCAGCACGCCGTCGGCGCCGTGGGCGATGGATTGAAAGGCCCACAGGCTCATTTCGCCGGGCCGCGGCGTGCGCTGCAGGTAGGTCTGGCCGCCGGGGCCGGTCTGCTGCTCCATAATCATGAGGCGGTCGCGGAAGCCGCGGGCCATGGTGAGCCGGGCTCCGGTGGGGTACTGGGGCTTGTCCAGGAAGCAGGGGTAATTATCGAAGGCGAATAAGTCGAGGTCGCGGGCCATCCCGTAGTAATCGATGTTTTTGAAGAAGCCGTTGTGGGTGAGGAAGTCGTTGGGGCGGATGCGGCGCAGAAGCTCGGCCTGGTCGTGCTGGTAGGAGGCCACCGAATCGGAGATGAAACGCTTGTAGTCCAGCACGAGGGCGGGGTTGTGATAGGCGGGGGCGGGGAAGGGCGGTTCGATCTGGCCCCAGTTGTCGTACCACTGGCTCCAGACGGCGGTGCCCCAGCGGTCGTTGAGCGTGTGGATCTCGCCGTACTTGGCCTTCAACCAGTCGCGGAAAGAGAGACGGCAACTGTCGCTGTAACACTCGCTGATGTGGCAGTTGAACTCGTTGTCGATCTGCCAGCCGACGACGTTGGAATTGTACTTGAAGTGCTCGGCCATCTCCTCGACGATGCGCTTGGAAAGGCGGCGGTAGACGGGCGAGTTGTAGCAGTATTGGCGGCGGGTCTGGTCGTCGACGGCGCGGCCATCCGGATAGACCGCCAGCACCTCGGGATATCTGCCGGTCAGCCACTTGGGCGGAGCGGCGGTGGGCGTGCCCAGGATGGTCTTGATGCCGTGGCGCGCCAGGACGGCGATGGCGCGGTCGAACAGGCTGAAGTCGAAGGTGCCCTCCTGGGGCTCCATCAGGTACCAGGCGAATTCGCCCATGCGCACGACGTTGACGCCGGCATCCTGCATCAGGCGCGCATCCCGGTCCCAGTAGCTTTCGGGCCACTGCTCGGGGTAGTAGGCGACGCCGAACAGGAAGTTGTTGTAGCGCTCGGCGGCGCAGGCGGTGACGAGGAAGCACAGAGCGAGGAAAAAGCGCCGCATAGGAGGATTGTAGTCTATCGCTTTTCGAGGCGGACTTCCAGGGGCGCGCGCAGACGGGCCGCGAAGGCGTTCAGATAGCGGTCCCAGTCGTCGCGGGTTTGAAAGTCGCCGCTTTCGGTCCAGCCGAAGCCGGCGTAGTAGACGGATGGCGAGGCCGGGTCGATCTTCGCGATCACCAGGAAGTTGCGGTCGTCCTGGGCGAAATCGGCGATGGAGGCGGGCTCGGCGATCACGCCCTGGCCCAGCTTGCCGAAGCCGCCCAAGACCGTTTCCCAGGTGCGCATAATGCCCTGGGCGCGATCGGTGCGCAGCTCCGAGTCCTTCCACTTCCGGATGCCGATGGCATGGGCGAGGGCGGCGGGGTTGCCCTGGAAGCTGTAACGGCTCTCGAAGCGGTCGAGGTTCTCTCCGGCGTCGAGGGAGATGCGCTTCTTCTCGGTCACGCGGACGCCGGCGGCGGTCCAGGCGTCGTAGGTGAGTTCGAACAGCAGGCGGATGGGGCCGGTTGCGAAGACGTGGGAATCCCGGAAATTGGCGGATGGGTAGAGCTTGCCGCCGGCCCAGATTCCGGAGCCGCCGCAGCCGCGGGTCTGGCCAGCCGAATAGAAATCGCCGCCCTCTCCATGGTCGCGGTGATAGTCGTCGACCAGGTACCAGTTATTGACGACCAGCTTGCGGACGCGCTTGCTCCAGACGTCGACGGCGCTGCTGGCGAGCGGCTCCCGCGGGAAGGTTTCGAGTTCCGGGCCGTACATGCGATGCGCGATGCGGTCGTTCTCCCAGGCGAAGTCGTCGCGGCGCTCGCGCACGAAGCGACCGTAAGTTTTGTAGTCTTCGAGGCGGGGGATTTGCCGCTCGCCGACGCTGAGCAGGAAGGTGCGGGTCTGGCGGGGCGCGAAGCCGGCCTGAAACAGCAACTGCTCGAAGANNGCGAGCAGTTGGCGGAGTTCCGCGGCCTGGAGCACGATGGTCTCGCTGGGCCGCGCCAGGGCGATGGGATTGCGCACGATGACGGCGGCGCCGGGCGGGGCGGCCAGGCCGGGCCAGGCGGATGCCAATCCAAGGAAGATGGAAAGCGGGAGCAGAGGCTGCGGCATGGCCTTCCCACTTTAACCCAAGCCGTCCNNTCTGCCAGATGGGCGGCCAGCCGCGAGTACGCAGGACCGGCGCCAATTCGGCGCAAGACAATCCCGACGCGCAGGACAAGGGCCTGCTGCCGAGCTTCACCGGGACCATACGCGGAATCGATTCCAAGGGGCTCACGCTGGAGGCGCCGGGAGAGAACCTGCTGGAGTTCCGCTGCTCGAAGAAGACCAAGTTTGCCGATGGCGCGAAGACGCTGAAAATCTCGGACTTCAAGCCTGGCGACAATGTCGCGATCGACGCCCGGCGAGAACTGGATGGTTCGCTGGACGCGGTGAAGGTCCGTGTGGATCACCCGCAGCCGCCGCCCGAGTAGGCCGGCTGCCGCATTCCCTCGAAGAGGCGGCGCGGCTGCACGAACATCCGAAGCCCGAGATCCTTCAAGATCTCATGAGACGCCCTTTAGTCGTGGTTTGAATCCATGCTCCCTCGAGGGGCCCGCAGTGGCAACGATCCTAAAGAAGCGCGATGAACTCGTCCACCGTAAGCCCGGCTTCGCGAATCAACGTCCGAAGGGTTCCTTTGGCCAGTTCCTTATGGCTTGGAACGGAAAGGCGTCTGTGCGGCGGATCGGCGTGCCGGAGAATGATGTGGCTACCGTGTTGCACATCGAACTCGTATCCGACCTTGCGGAATGCCTTGACCGCATCGCTAGCCGAAACCACCGGCAGCTTCATCCGCCGGGGACCTCAATGACCTCTTCGAGAATGCTCGGAGGCACGGGGTCACCGTGCTTCCGGAGGCTTTTCAAGTAACCTTCGATTGCCTCACGGATGTTTTCGGTTGCTTCCATGCGGGTTCGGCCCTGGGAAACGCATCCGGGCAGAGCCGGGCAGGTGGCCACGAACACCCCGTCCTCGTCTGGCTCCAAATAGACGCGATACTTCATTACTCAGTATTCTATCAGAGCAGCGAAACTCTGGCCCCTGATCGATACAGAGTTCGAAAGTCGTCCATGGCGGGAAGACAATTCCCAATTTGGCCGTTTTTCGTCCCGCTCGTTGCCTCGCGCAGTTTGCTCATGTCGTTGCCGCGCTTGCCGGCGAGCTTCATGTCGCTCCGAACCTGTGCCAGGCCGATCAGGTTGCGTACGGAGGGTCAGATCTCCAGGTCCTTCGACAGGGCATCGGGAGAGCTGTGGCGCTTTCCCTCGCCCCTGTCGGCCGCCACTTCGGGGGCTGGCGCGTGCGAGATTCCGGCTGGGGTGACAAAATGGGAGTCCGAGCGGATCTGGCGCAACCGGCGCATGACAGTGGCGAATGGGCAAGGACGTTGTTATCGGCATAGACAGCAGCACCACGGCCAGCAAGGCGATTGCCTGGGAGCGGGACGGCGCGATGGCCGGGCTGGGGCGCAGTCCCATACCCCTGGCCAGCCCCGCCAACCAATGGTATGAGCAGAACCCGGAGGACTGGTGGAGCTCGGCCTGCAAGGCGCTGCGGGATCTGCTGCGGCAGGTAGCGCCCGAGCGGGTGGCCGCGGTGGCGATCTCGAACCAGCGGGAGACCTTCGCGGCGCTGGGGCCGCGGGGCGATCCGGTGCGGCCCGCGATTGTGTGGCTCGACCAGCGGTGCGATCGGGAGGTGGCCTGGCTGGCCGACAGGGTGGGCCGCGAGCGGATTCATGGAATCACGGGAAAGCCGCCCGACATGGCGCCAGTGGCGTACCGGATTGCGTGGATGCTGCGCCGGGAGCCGGAGCTGTTTCGCGCCACCAGCAAGTTCGTGGACGTGCAGAGTTACCTGGTTTGGCGGCTCACCGGCGCGTTTCGAACGAGCTGGGCCAGCGCGGACCCGCTGGGCCTATTCGACATGCGGAGGAAAGCCTGGTCGGCGGAGGTGATGGAGGCGCTGGAACTGCGCGAGGAGCAACTGCCGGAAGTGGCTGCCCCCGGGAGCGCGATCGGCGCGGTTGGGGAATCCGCCGCCGCCGCGACCGGCCTGGCTCGGGGCACACCGGTGGTGGCCGGGGGAGGGGATGGACAAGCGGCGGGGCTGGGCGTGAATGCACTTACCGGGTCGCGCGCCTATCTGAACCTCGGCACCGCGGTGGTTTCGGGCACTTACTCCACCGAGTATCGTACGGGCACGGCATGGCGTACCATGGGGAGCTGTTCGGGCGAGGGCTACTACTACGAAACAAGCCTGCGGGCGGGGACGTTCCTGCTGGATTGGTTTGTACGCCAGATTTGCCAGGCGCCCGAGGGGGACCGCGGCATTTACGAGAAGTTGGAGGCCGAAGCGGCGAGCGCGCCCATCGGCAGCTACGGGCTGCTGGCATTGCCTTACTGGGGCGCGGTGATGACGCCGTACTGGGACCCTCAGGCCCGGGGATGCCTGGTGGGGCTTACGGGAGCGCACCGGCCCGGCCACATCTATCGGTCCTTGTTGGAGGGCATTGCGCTGGAACAGGCGCTGGTCACCGGCATGGTGGAAGAGCAGACCAACACGCAGATCGCGGAGTTTGTCGCGATGGGGGGCGGCGCCGCCAGTGGCTTGTGGCTGCAGATCGTCGCGGACGCCTCGGGCAAGACCGTGCGGAGGTCCCAGACCGTGGAAGCGTCCAGTCTGGGGGCGGCGATTTGCGCGGCGGTGGGCGCGGGGTGGTTCCCCAACGCGGCGACGGCGGCCGAGGCGATGTGCGGTAAGAGTACCCTGGAGACGCATCCCAGTCCGCAGCGCTCGGCGGCTTACGCCGAACTGCTGGGGATCTACCGGGAACTCTATCCGCGGTTGCGCGAGACGTTCGCGAAGCTGGCGCAGTTCGCGGCACGGGGCTGAGCGGCTTCCGGTTTCCAGGTTGTATACTGGAGCAACACCGCTCCTATCGCGGTGGGTGGACATCAGTCCGCGGGGGATCTCCGTCCCGGCTGGCTCATACGGCAGGCCAAAGGACCTTCTATGGCATTCGAGGCAACTGCGCTCGCGGATTGGCAGATCGCGGAGGCAGCCGAAAAGGGACTGCCCACCCCGTCCGAATGGCGGGACCGGCTGGGGCTGGAGAACAGCGAAGTGATCCCCATGGGCCGGGTGGCCAAGCTCAACTTTCTGGAGATTATCGAGCGGCTGAAGGACCGCCCGGACGGGAAATACATCGAAGTGACGGCCATCACGCCCACGCCGCTGGGCGAGGGCAAGAGCACCACGGCGCTAGGGTTGATCGAGGGCNNACGATGAACATCAAAGGGACGGCGGCCGGGGGCGGCAACGCGCTGCTGATCCCCATGACCGAGTTCTCGATGGGGCTCACGGGCGACATCAACGACGTCATGAACGCGCACAACCTGGCGATGGTGGCGCTGACGGGCCGCATGCAGCACGAGCGGAACTACAGCGACGAACAACTGCGCCGGCTGACGGGAATGCGGCGGCTGGACATCGACCCGTGCCAGGTGGAGATGGGATGGGTGATCGATTTCTGCGCGCAGGCGCTGCGGAGCGTGATCATCGGAATGGGGGCGCGGTCGGACGGATACATGATGCAGTCTAAGTTCGGGATCGCGGTCAGCTCGGAGCTGATGGCGATTCTGGCCATCGTGCGCGACCTGGCGGACCTGCGCAAGCGGCTGGGCGAAATCACGATGGCCTACGACAAGCGGGGCAATCCGATCACCACCGCGGACCTGGAGGTGGCGGGCGCGATGTGCGCCTGGATGCGCAACGCGATCAATCCGACGCTGTGCAGCACGGCCGAGTATCAGCCGGTGATGGTTCACGCGGGGCCGTTCGCGAACATCGCGGTAGGCCAGTCGTCGATCATCGGCGACCGGGTGGGCCTGAAGCTGTTCGACTACCACGTGACGGAGAGCGGATTCGCCGCCGACATCGGATTCGAGAAATTCTGGAACGTGAAGTGCCGGCTGAGCGGACTGCAGCCGCACGTTTCGGTGCTGACGACGACCATACGGTCGCTGAAAATGCACGGAGGCGGGTCGAAGGTGGTGGCCGGGCTGGCTCTGCCCGAGGAGTACCGGCGCGAAAACCTCAAGCTGGTGGAGGCGGGGCTGGCCAACCTGTTGCATCACATCGGCGTGATACGGAAATCGGGGATCAACCCGGTGGTCTGCATCAACCGTTTCACCACCGACACCGCGGACGAGATCCGGGTGGTTCGCCGGGCGGCCGAGAAGGCGGGCGCGCGCTGCGCCCTTTCCGACCACTGGGGCAAGGGAGGCGAAGGCGCCCTGGAACTGGCCGACGCGGTTACCGACGCGACCAGGGACAAGGTCGAGTTCCGGTACCTGTACCCGATGGAGATGAAACTGCGCGACAGGGTGGAGCTGATTGCCAAGGAAGTCTACGGCGCGGGCGGCGTGGCGTGGGCGCCGGAAGCCGAGACGAAGCTGAGAAGTCTGGAGTCCGACGCGCGCTATGATGAGTACTCGACGATGATGGTGAAGACGCACTTGAGCCTGAGCCACGACCCGGCGCTCAAAGGCGCGCCGAAGAATTGGATTCTGCCGATCCGGGATGTGCTGGTCTACTCCGGCGCTAAGTTCCTGTGTCCGTGCGCGGGCTCGATCAGCCTGATGCCGGGCACGGCCTCCAACCCCGGTTTCCGCCGTGTGGACGTGGATGTCCAGACGGGGAAAGTGACCGGCCTGTTCTGAAAGGAGTCGCTTCATGCTGCTTCGAACAGCGTATGTGTTCCGGGATTTGAGCGACGCTTCGGTAGAAGCGATCGCGGGCATTTCAGCGGAAGAGCGCCATGCCGCCGGGACGTTCCTTTTCCGGGCCAACGACCCGGCCACCGATTTCTACATCCTGGCGGAGGGCCGAGTGCGGCTGAGCGTGAGCCGGGGCGGAGCGCTGGCGCACACGGTCAGCGAGCCAGGCGATTCGATAGGGTGGTCCAGCGTGGCCGGCTCGGCGGCTTACACGGCGTCGGCGGAGTGCACCGCGCCCACCACGGTGATCCGGATCGCGAGCGAGAAGCTGATGCGCGTCCTGGAAGCCGATCCGGCCAGCGGGTTCCATTTCTTCCGGCGGCTGGCAGGCCAGATCGGCAGCCGGCTGGTGGAGAGTTACGGAGCCACGCTATCCATGCAAGGCCAGAAGGGAACGGGCTCCTACGGCTAGCTCGAGCGTCATGCCGGAGAACCACCTCAGACGGGCTCTGGCGCAAGGGGAATTCGTGTGCTCGGCGGAATTGGTGCTGGGCCGCGATCACAGCGCCAGCGAGGCCGAAACATTCGTGCGGGACGCTTCCGGGCACCCCGGCGGCATCCGTGTGATCAGCCTCACGGACCTGCCGGGCGGGAATCCCGCGCTGCCTCCTGAAGCCTTCGCGGCCTATGTTCTGGAGCACCATCTCACGCCCATCGCGCACGTCACGGGCAAGGACGGGAACCGTTCGCTCATCGAGGGGCGGCTGCATTCGCTGGCGCGGTTGGGAGCGGAGAGCGTGCTGGCCTTGACCGGCGATGCGCAGAAGGACGGCTTCCGGGGTGCCTCCAAGCCCGTGCACGACCTGGACTCGGTGCTCATTCTGATGCTCATCCAGGCGCTGCGCGGCGGCCTGGAGTACCAGATCGGGACCCGCGGCGCGCGCACCACGCCGTTCGATTTCTTCCCAGGCGCGGTGGTGAATCCGTTCAAGGTTCGCGAGGCGGACCTGACGATGCAGCTCTTCAAGATGCGCTTGAAGATCGCGGCCGGGGCGCAGTTCATCGTCACCCAGCTTGGATTCAACCTGCGGAAACTGTACGAGCTGAAGCAGTACATGGACCGGGAAGGACTGGGGCACGTGCCAGTGCTGGCCAACGTCTACGTGCCGACGCCCGCCATCGCGCGCATGATGCAGAGCGGGGAGCTGGCCGGGTGCGTGGCGAGCGACGGCTTCGTGCGCCGGATGGAGGGCGAGAAGAAGCCGCAGCGGCTGGAGCGGGCCGCGCTGATGGTGGCGGCCGTCAAGGACCTGGGGTTCGCGGGCGCGCACATCGGAGGGTTCGGCCTGACGCACCGGGACTTCATGACGATTCTCGAGCGCGCGGCCGGGACCGGCGCCGGATGGCGGGACAAGATGGACGAACTCGCGTTCCCGTACCCGGGCGAGTTCTACCTGCTGCCGGCGGGCTCGGATGGGCTCAGCGACGCCGCTGGACCGTATCAGACGGGGCGGCGGCCGGCGCGGTGGTGGCTCGGCGAGCGCCTGTCGCGGGCGTTCCATCGCCGGCTCATCGCTCCGGACACCTTCGCCGCGCGCTTTCTGGAGGCCCGGCTCAAACCCGGAGGCGGCAGGACGAGGAAAGCGTGGGCCCGATTGCTGGGCGGTTCGTCGCTGTACAGGAAGGCGACACTGGGGTGCCAAAGCTGCGGCGATTGCATCCAGGATCATCTGGCTTACGCCGGCTGCTCGATGCGCTGGTGCTATAAGGAGCTGCGCAATGGGCCGTGCGGTGGAGCGCGGGTGGACGGAAGCTGCGAGGCCCGTCCGGAACTGCCGTGCTTGTGGGATCTGGTGTACGAGGCCTCGCTGGCGCTGGGCCAGGACCCGCGGAGATTCGCGCACCTGCTGATTCCGCCGCGCGACTGGTCGCTCGACCGTACGAACGCGCTGGTGAACCGGTTTGCGGGAACCGACAATCTGCCCAAGCGGACGGAGGTTGGAGAAGGGACGCATGATCATCATCGGTGAATTGATCAACGCCACGCGCAAGAAGGTGGGCGCGGCGGTCGAGAAGAGGGATGCCGATTTTATTCGGGACCTGGCGCGGCGGCAGGCGGAGGCGGGCGCGGACCTGCTGGACGTCAACGGCGGCGTCCCGGGCCGCGAGGCGGAGTCGCTGGAGTGGCTGATCCAGGTGGTGCAGGAAGTGACGGAGCTGCCGCTGGCGATCGATAGTTCCGATCCCGCCGTGGTGCGGCGCGCCATTCCGCTCTGCAAGCGGCGGCCGCTGTTGAATTCGATCCAGGATACGCCGGAGAGTTACGACGCGTTGCTGCCGGTGGTGAGGGAGCACGGGCCGAAGGCGATCGCGCTGTGCATGAGTTCGGCGGGAACGCCCTCGGGCGTGGACGACCGTCTGGAGACCGCCTCGCGGCTGGTGGAGCGGCTGACGGGCGCGGGAGTCGCGCTGGAGGATATCTTCGTGGATCCGTGCGTGCTGCCTATCAGCACGGGTCAGGAGCACGGCCCGGCCGTCGTGGAGGCCATCGGTTGCATCGCGAAGCGGTTTCCCGGGGTACACACGAGCGTCGGGCTGAGCAACGTCTCCTTCGGCGTGCCGGTGCGCAAACTGGTGAACCAGACGTTCCTGATGCTGTTGCTGGCGCGGGGTCTGGACGCCGCCATTCTGGATCCGTGCGACCGGCAACTGATGGCCAACGTGGCCGCCGCCGAGGCGCTGCTGGGACGCGACGAGTACTGCGAGCGGTACCTGCGCGCATTCCGGGCGGGAAGACTAGAAGCGCCGGGGGCCTGAAGGCGGGGACGGGCGAGGTCAGGCGGCGGGCGGGACCGGCTTGCCGGGCCGGGTCCAGCGCTCGACGAAAGGCTCGAGCAGCAGCACCCAGATGAACGCGTAGACGCTCAGATCGGTGCGGATAATGGCCAGCGGGAGCGCCAGCGCGCAGGCGCTGGGCAGGATGCGCAACCGGGATGCCACGCGGTGGGTCAAAGCCACGTCCAAATCGGGATCCACCATGTTGTGCTTGACGGCGTAATACCAGTGCCAGTTCAGCATGAGACCGAGCGCGAGCACATCGCTGAAGTAGATGAGGTGCCCGACCGACTCAACCGGGAAGTGGATCAGCATGCCGAGGGACAAGGGCAGGATGGCGACGAAGAGCAGGAACACGAGATTCAGCCAGATGAGAATGTGGTTGGTATGACGGATGAAGTGGAAGGTCAGGTGCTGAAGATACCAGAAGGCCCCGGTGAGCAGGAAGGTGCCGAAAAAGCCTAGAAACGCAGGCCACATCTCGCCGACTTTGGCCAGCAACTCGGCGCGGGAGGCACTCGGGGCGACTACCGGGATCTTCACCTGATAGATCATCAGAGCGAGGGAAAAGGCGAAGACAGCGTCACTGAGAGACTGAATCCGGGCCTTGCCAAGAGGTACGTCACCGAGCCGCGAACGGCGCACGCCTGCGGATTTCATAGCGAACCGCGCAGTGAATAGAGTATCAGGTTAGAAGACAGGATGCCAGAGGCGCGTCAAGTCCAGGCTGGGAAGCGGTCATCGCGGCGGGCCGGCGGTGCGATCCTCGACTCTGCCGAGCAGCATGAAGATCACCAGCAGGAAGGCGGGCCAAAGCTGGGCGCAGAGCCTTCCCAAGGACGTACTGAGCTGCCAGGTAGGCCGCGGTATACGCCCCGCCGACGAATAGCAGCGCGAGGCCGGCGAAGAGCAGCTCCGGCCGCTCGCTGGGAAGGATGCGGAAACGCAAGGCGAACGCCAGAATGGCGAGGAGCAGCAGCGGATGGGCTTCGGGTATCCCGAGATTGAGCACTTCGGTCGAGAGTGCCTTGGCGATCTGGCCGTAGCGGGAGGGATCGGCGAATTTGGGGAGCGCCTGCGAGATCTTCTGCGCAAACAGAGGATCGGGGGCGGGGTCCAGGACCAGCTTGAACAGCGCGCNNAGCGCGCCGAGCAGCAGATACAGCCACGCGGCGAGAGTGGGCCGGAGGCCGCGCGAGCGCCAATTGGCCAGAGGGTAACAGACCAGCACGCAGGCCAGGAAGGCGAGGCCTTCGTTCTTGGCGCAGGCGGCGCAGGAGACGAATAGCCCGGCGGCAACCAGCAGCGTGGGCCGGCCAGCCGCTCGCGCCAGAAACACCAGGATCAGCGCGGCGAGGTAGTAGAAGCTCAGCGGCACGTCGGCATACTGTGTGGCGGGCTGGAGCAGGTAGGAGGTATTCGCGAGCGCGACCAACCCGGCGGAGCCACGCCGCACTCGTGGAGCGCAGCAGCGCCAGGGCGGAGACGCGCAGGCCCAGCGTGGAGGCCAGGAACAGGAGCGCGGTGGCGATGGGCGCCAACGGCGTATACGCGCCGGAGCCCTTCCACAGCAGCGCGATGAACGAGGATAGCAGCAATGGGTAGTCGGGATGCGTTTCCGAGAGCAGCGGCGAGATAGCGTACTTCCGGGTCTGGCCGGGGCCGGCCAGGTATTTCGCCCGGAGATTCCAGATGCTCCAGGCATCCCATTGGCCGTGCGGGTTGGCCTCGACCGAGGCGAAGAAGGCCCCGAGAACCAGCAGCAGGCCCACGGCGAACGCCAGGCCCAGCGCCCAGTTCCAGGCGAACGCGGGAGACTCGGGCAATCCTGCCAGGAGGGAAGCCACGGGGCGGCCCGTTCGGAGGGCGCGGAAGCTCCAGAAGACCGCCGCGGCCGCGAGCAACACCGCATAGGGGAGAGCCCCAGCGGCGCCCGGCACGCCCAGGAGCAGAAGCAGGAAGAACAGAGAGGAGTCGATCGCGATGCCCAGCCCGGCGCCCAGCGACAGCGCGAGCAGCCAGGCGGCCCAGCGAGGCTTCCATTCGGCGATGGGCGCCCTAGACAATAGGATCAGTCAGCCGGCCGCCACGGTCGAGAGGATCGCCAGAAGCGCCATCTAGCGGCCCTCCCCGCGGAACAGCACCACGCCCGGGCGGAGTAGCGCACCGGCGACGGCGCGGCGGTCTTTCGCGGCTTGGAACGCTTCTTCGACAAGCCACTATCTCACCCGAACCCTTGATTCCCGGAAACGCCAACGGACAACAGGACGTCATTTTCGGTGTGGAGAGAGTCCCGCTAGGGCGGCCCGCCAGCGCGCTTCCGCGGGGTCTTGTAGTATGAAGGAAGAATCCGATGCGGCCTCCATCCCAGGTATGGAGCGAACCCCTGCGCCCCGGCCCTGTGGCCGTTCGCCAATCCAAGCACAACGAACTATCGGGAGACATCCTGCCATGACTATGCGGCTAGCCGTTTTGCTCGTTCTTCTGTCACTCGCATGCCCGCCCGGGCTGCAAGCTCAGGACGATTCCCAGGGAGCGTTTTTCTCTCCCGAGCAACTGGACAATCTACTGGCGCCCATCGCTCTGTATCCGGACCCGCTGCTGGCGCAAGTGCTGACCGCCTCCACGTTTCCCGACCAGATCGACGAGGCGGCCCGCTTCGTGCGCGCGAACGCGGACCCGGCCTACGTCGATAGCCAGCCCTGGGACGTGAGCGTCAAAGCCGTGGCTCACTACCCGGACGTTCTGAACAAAATGGACGGCGACCTGGATTGGACCACCGCGCTCGGACAGGCCTACGTCAACCAGTCCGACGACGTCATGACGTCCGTGCAGCGCCTGCGGGAGGAGGCTCGCACCGCGGGGAACCTGGTCACGACGCCGCAATGGGAGGTTGAAGATTCCGGGGGGGACATTGAGATCTGGCCGGCGCAGCCTCAGTATCTCTACGTGCCGGTCTACGATCCTTCGATCGTGTACTTCGGAAGCGGGGGCGGGTATGGAGACGTGATCTCGTTCGGAGCGGGCTTCGCGATCGGCGC
>PMEV01000397.1:0-8400 GCA_003154855.1 Bryobacterales bacterium | reverse complement strand
CAACAGCGTTTACGTCAACAACAACTACCGGAATGTGGTGGTCAACCGGAACGTGGTGAAGTGGAAGGTCAACTACGGCGGTCTGAATCGCTACCAGAGCGTCCATACGCAGGTGGATTATGGCAACGTGCGCCCCGTCCGCGCGGTGGTCAACAACCAAACCTATGTGAACAACGCGACCGTGAACCGGACGACGGTGAACAATAGGATCGTCAATCGCAACATCGACGTCCAGGACACGAGGATCAACGATTATCGCGGGCGCGGGCCCGAGCCGCAGCCGAACCGCCCGGAACCGGCCCGTCCTCAAACCTACCAGCCCACTTACCAGGCTCCAGCCCCGCAGGTACAGCGGCAGGAGCATGGGGCGTTCAGCTTCAACTCGGGAGGCTTCGACGAACATGCCGCCAGCCAGCGGGGACAGGCCAGCCGGACGCAGCAGTACCAGCCGGCGGTGACGGCCAGACCTTCGAGTCCGCCGCCATCGTCGGGCGGGCGCGGTGGGGCGGCGCCAGAAAATCGGGGGAGGCGGTGATGAATCCGGAACAGCGCAGGCCGATGGAGGTTCGAACTCAAATGAAATCGCTCGACACGCAGCGCCTTATTCGCTTCGCACTGGCCGCCTGTTTGCTCCTGGCTCTGGGACTGCTCCCCGCCGGTCTGGCGGTTGCCGGCCAGGCGTCCGGTCGGAAAGAGGCTCCCCAACAACAGCTTTTCCCGACTCCGGAAGCGGCCGTCCAGGCTCTGGTCGCCGCCACGAAGGCCAAGGACCAGGCAGCGCTCAGCGCGATCTTCGGCCCCGAGCGCGACAAGTTGCTCTCGGGGGATCCGGTGGAGGATAACAACGCGCTGGAGCGCTTCGCGGGAAGACTCCAGACGTTGGCCACGCTGGAGAAGGCGACCGACGCCAAGTCCACGCTTCTGGTCGGCGCCGAGCATTGGCCGTTCCCCATCCCGCTGGTCGAGGGAGCGGGCCAGTGGCGCTTCGACACCGCGGCGGGGATCGAAGAGATCCTCAACCGGAGAATCGGGCACAACGAATTGTCGGCCATGATGACTTGCCGCGCGTATGTCCTGGCGCAGTGGGAGTATTTCACGCAGGCCAACAATACGTCCGAGGACGGCTTGGCCGTCTACGCGCAGAGGTTCGTCAGCACGCCGGGAAAACGGGATGGACTGTACTGGGACACGGCTGCGGGCGAGGATCCAAGCCCGTTCGGAGCGCTGGTGACGGAGGCGCGCGCGGAAGGTTACGGCCCGGGGAAACAGGCCGCGGCACAGGGCGAGAAGCCGAAGCGCGCACCCTATCACGGATACTATTTCAAGATCCTGACGCGCCAGGGCCCGCACGCGCCCGGAGGGAAATTCGACTACATCATCAACGGGCACATGATCGCCGGCTACGCCCTGATCGCCTATCCCGACGCCTGGGGCAGCTCCGGGATCATGACCTTCATGGTCAGCCAGCAAGGCCGCGTGTACGAGAAGAACCTCGGCGCCGACACCGCCAAGCTGGTCGAGAAGCTTACCGAATACGACCCCGACCCAAGCTGGACGCTGGTCAAGCAACAGTAAGGGCGCATTTCTCAACTGGGCCGCGGATCGGCGTGATCGGCGTCGGGGGTAACTCCCGCCCCTGGACTTACATCGGCCCGCACCTCTAAGACAGACCACTTACCGCATTAACGACACCCGGCTGGCGGCGTCGTCAGAAGGGCGTGTGCGTTGTCTTAGAGGCAGGAGGCAGGATGAGACAAATGAACGCAANNAGCTCGAGCGCCGTGGGGCCGTATTCGATCGCGACAGGCTCGAACGGCGCTCTGCAGACGGTGGAAGCCTGGAATGCGGGCGACGGCTCGCTATCGCTCCAGGTTTCGTCCTCGGCCGCGTGGGCCGTGCCCACGATTGGCGCCGCACGGGCGTGCTCGACTCGCTTAGGCACGTGCCTGCCGATCCAGGTCGCGTTGCAGACTGCTTCTCTGGCCAAGGGCGCGTACACCGGAACGATCACGGTCGGCGATCCAAACGCCATCGACGCCCCGCAGACCATCACGGTGACCGCGGAGATCGGCGGCAACGTGCCCGACCAACTGGTGTTGTACGCAGCGCCCGGCGGCTCGGCCACGGCCAAGTTCACCACGAATCAGTACGTCAACACGCCGGTCTCGACGCAGAATGGGCAGCCCTGGCTGGCTGTGGCCGGCAATGGTGTGGGCAGCTTCAATTTCGGCGTGACGTACACGATCAGCGCGGCGCCGCAATCCGGGACGGCGGCAGGCGATACCCATGGCTCGATAGGTGTCTCCGGCTCGAGCTTTGCGCCGGACAACAAAACCGTGGACGTGCTACTGCACGTGACCACTTCTCCGATCGCCGCGGCCTCCTTGCCCAGTCTGGCTTTCCACATTGCCCAGCAAACCTCCAAACAGACGCAAACCTTGGCCGTTACGAACGCCGGGTCGGGCGCGCTCGTGGTTTCGGGCGCGACGGCCGCCACTGCATCGGGTGGAAGCTGGCTTTCGGCGGAGAGCAGCGGGACGGCCATATCGGTGGCGGCCGATCCCTCGGGGTTGAACGTGGGTGTTTATCAGGGCTCGATCACGGTGGGCACGAACGCGGCCAACGGCACGCTGACGATTCCGGTGCAGTTGGAGGTGCAGCCGCAATCGCCCCCGCTGGCCACCTATCGAGGCACGGTGAATGCCGCCACGTTTCTGCCGAACGATCCGATTGCGCAGGGCGAAATAATGGCGCTGTTCGGCGAACAACTGGCCTACGATGGCCCGCAGTCGGCGGTGTCCATTCCGCTCGCTACACAGCTTGGCAATACACGCGTTCTGGTGAACGGGCAGGCCGTGCCGCTCTTCTACAGCTCATACCGGCAGATCAATTTCCAGATGCCGTTCGAGACGCCGGTGGGACAGGCGCTGGTGCAGGTGGAGCGCAACGGCCAGACCGGCAACACGGTATCTGTGCAGGTCGCTGGCCTGGGAGCGCGCATCCTGCCATTCGGACAATACGGCGTCATTCAGGACTATAGCCAGGGGAACATGCTGCCGATGCCGATCACGCCGGGCGTGCCCTCCAGGCCCGCCCAACTGGGCGACGTTCTGGTGATCTACGCCTTCGGTCTGGGCGCAACGTCGCCCGCGGTCGCGACCGGCGCGGGCGCGCCCAGCGTCGAGCCGCTGGCGCGGATCACCACACCGGTGACCGTGCATTTCGGCCCGCGCACCATGTTCTACGATGGGATTCCCGCGACTCCGAACTACGCCGGCATGGCGCCGACGCTAGTGGGCGTCTACCAGGTGAACGTAACCATCCCAGCCAACGCGCCGACCGGCGGCACGGTTCCCCTGTGGCTGGAGGTGGGGACCTCCGAAATCAGCAACACAGTGCTGATCGCTATTCAGTAGCGACGGAGCGCGAGCGCGCTGCGCAGCAGGCCGCCGAGGAAAGATGCGGGCGGCCTGCTCCGGCGCTACCCCAGAACAAGCAGTGTGGGACCGGCGGCAAGACCGCCGGCGCTACCTGGGCGGCATCTACATCTTGTAGCGGCCCAGATCTTCGTCGTTGAGTCCTTCCAGCCAGCGACGCAGTTCCTCGTGGTTGACCTTCTCGGAGACCGAGGAGGACTGCTTCGAACTCTTCAGCACGGCATCCTCGACGTAGATGGGGCAATCCAGCCGGAGCGCCAGAGCCAGGGCATCGCTGGGCCGCGAATCCACGCTGATGAGATCGCCCTCGCGCTCGATCCAGATGACGGCGTAGAAAGTGTCGTCCTTGAGCTCGCTCACGACCACTTTCCGCATGCCCGCGTTCAAGCCCAGCAGCAGCGTCTTGATCAGGTCGTGGGTCATCGGCCGGGGCGTCGAGACGCGTTCGATCTCGAGGGCGATGGCGTTGGCTTCGTAGACGCCGACCCAGATCGGCAGAATGGCGTTGCCGTTCACGTCCTTCAGGATGACGATGGGCATGTTAGTGACCGGATCCATCATTAAGCCGCGGATCTTCATCTCGACTTCCATAACGTCCCCCTCAGTTCCACTATACGCTTTCCGCCGCAGGCGGCGTGCCGGCGGATTCGACGCTCTCCCCGGCCAGGGAGTTGGGACCGGCGCGCGTGACGCGGACCGAGAGGTATTCTCCGAGCAGAGAAGCTCCGTTGGACCCGGCGCGCGTGAAGTTGAGGACGCGGTTTTGCGCGGTGCGGCCGATCCACTGTCCGGTGGCCTGATTGTAGCCCTCGACGAGCACTTCCTGGAGGCTGCCCACTAACTCCGCGTTACGGGCCAATTGGATGGCCCGCTGCTTCTCCTGCACCATGGCGAGGCGCCGGCCCTTTTCTTCCTCGGGCACCTGGTGGTCCAGGCCAAGCGCCGGCGTATTGGGGCGGGGCGAGTACTTGAAGCTGAAGATGGAAGCGTACCCGACATCGTCGAGCAACGAAAGCGTCTCCTGGAAATCCGCCTCGGTCTCGCCCGGAAACCCGGCGATGATGTCGGTGGAGATAGCGATATTCCGCCGCGCAACCTGAATCCATTCGATCCGGCGGAGGTAGTCCTCCCGCGTGTAGAGCCGCTGCATGCGCTCCAGCACGCGGCTGGAGCCGGATTGCACCGGCAGGTGAATGTGGTTGGCCAGGACCGGGTTCGAGTCGATCGCCTCCACGATGCCGCGGACGAAATCGCGCGGGTGCGAAGTGGTGAAACGCACGCGGCGCAGGCCCGGAACCTCGGCCACGCGCGCCAGCAGCGCCGCGAAATCCCATCCGGCCGCGGAAGGATCGCGGTAACTGTTCACGTTCTGGCCGAGCAACTGAACTTCCGTGCAACCCGCGCCCGCCAGCCGCCGCACCTCCTCCATCACGCTCCGGCTGGTCCGGCTGCGCTCGGGCCCGCGGGTGAACGGCACCACGCAATAGGCGCACGATTTGTCGCAGCCTTCGATGACGGTCACATAGGCGCGGTACGGATTGTCGCGGCGTGTGAAGGGGGTCTCGAAGGTTTCCCCGGCATCCAGTTCCAGGCCGGTTACCCGCCGGGCGCCCGCTTCGAGTTGCTCGAGCATCCCGGGCAGCCGCGTGTAGCTCGCCGACCCGCACACCAGACTCACGTGCGGCGCCTTTTCGAAGATCCGCAGGCCCTCCTGCTGCGCGACGCATCCCAGCACGGCGAACCGCTTGTCCCGGCCGGCCTCGCGTTTGAATTGCCGCAGGCGCTGGAATACCTTCTGCTCGGCTTTATCGCGGATGCTGCAGGTGTTGTAGAGAACCAGGTCGGCCTGCCCGGGCTCGAGCACCCGAGAGTACCCCTGGGCCAGCAGAATGCCCACGACCTTCTCGGTGTCGTGCACATTCATTTGGCAGCCAAAGGTCTCGATGTAGAAGGTCTTCATGGCAAACCGGCGGGCGGCAGTTCGCTTCCATTATAGACTGGCGGGCTTTGAGACCCCGCGGTCCGGGCTATTTTGGCCGGAAGGTGAAATCCCAGGTCTGGATGTCGCCCTTGCCCGGCGTATACTCGACCACGGCGTATTCGCCGGGCTCTATCGGGGAGGAAGGCCAGATCTTGAACAGCCAATCGCCGACCTCGTGGCGGAAAGTCTCGATGTCGTCCTGTTGCTCGGTCATCTCCTTGACTACCGGGAGGATGGTCCAGGTCTGCACCAGGCGGCCGCCCTTCCGGGTGGGCTTCAAGCGGACGAACCCGAAGAGCTTCTCCGGCGCCACACGAATGTAGAGCTCGGGCCGGTTGGTCGAGACCAGTGTGGCGGCATGCTCGCCGTCGATCTCGACGGTAGTCTTGCCGCTCACCATGGGAAGTGGGGAGAGCACTTTCAGAACCGCGCGGCCCTTGTTAGTCACGACCTTGGATTCGGCCAGCGGGACGGTCTTCAGCTCCGGGCCGGCCAACAGGTAGACGCCGGGCGCCTGGGGAACCCGCTCGGCCTCCTGGCTTTGCTCCCGCTCGAACTTCTCTTCCGCCGCGAGTTCGGCGGCATCTTTGCGAAGCGTCTCCTGGTGGGCCTCACGCTCGGCCACGGTGCGCTTGAGGTCCGCGAGGCGGAGCGGGACCTCCTCCCACTCGCTGCGCTCGACACTGTAAAAGCGCACGCGATCGCCTTCCACCTGGTATTCCCGCACCAGATGGAAGGAGCCGTCCGCCAGGTACAACCTGAAGTTGGCGGCCCACAGCGCGACAGCCGAGAGCAGAAGCGCGATGAATACGCGAGGCATCCGACACTCCTAGGGAGCGTGCTCCGGGGCACGGGCGATCTCCAGGGCCTCCTCGGCGGAGATGCCCTGGTGCACCAGGCCATGGATCGCGCGGAGCATGGGCGGCGCCGCCAGCGCCCGATCCCGCAGCACCACGCCCTGGGCCTTGCCCTGCATCAAGTCGTAGATCATGTCCAGGAGACCGGGAGCGGCGCTCGATCCCTCGCCCAGGCTGGCCAGGAACGGCCGGCCGGTGACGCGGACGAAATGGCGGTCGGCGGCGCCTTCGGAAATGCAGCGGGCCTGGATGACGTCGGCGCCAAATTCCGTGGCGAGCCGGGCGGTCTCGAGCCACCCCTCCCCGCAGACCTCGGCGATCACCGGCATGCCCAGGCGCCAGGCGTCCTCGGCCACGCGGCCGAAGCGCTCCAGAGAGGAACTGGGTCCGGGGCCAAGCGCTTCGACGCCCACCAGCAGCGCCTCGGCGCCCATCTCGAGCGCGGCTTGCACGCTGAGAAGCTGCTGCGCCCGGCCAGGCCCTCCGTCGATCCGCAGGATCACCGAAAGACCGGCCAACTCCTCGGCCACCACGTCCAGGCGTCCGGGAGTGAGCACCACGGCATCCGCGCCGGCACGCGCCAGCAGGCGCACCGTCCCCAGGCAGTCGCCGGCCAGTGGGCCGCAATCCACGATCAGCGCCCGGCCATTGGCAAAAATCCTCCGGAGCCGCAGAGACTTGCCTAACGTCATTCCCACTATGATACGGCGCGGCGGGGCCCGGGGGTACAACTCCTTGCGCTCCCTGTGCTCGGCGGGTGGGCGACCGGCGACTGGAGGGACGGCGGCGGCGCCGCGCGCGGATGGGTTTGGTAAAATGGAAATCCAGAGTACGCGCCATGCCCTTCCTCGAGAACCAGTTTGAGAAGAACGTCCTGGTGACGTCGGTGGACTATGTGTTCAACTGGGCGAGGAAGTCCTCCTTGTGGCCCCTGACTTTCGGGCTGGCCTGCTGCGCCATCGAGATGATCGCGGCCAGCGCGGCCCGCTTCGACATCGCCCGCTTCGGCGCCGAGGTGTTTCGCCCCTCGCCCCGGCAGTCGGACCTGATGATCGTGGCNNAAGATGGCCCCGGTGCTCAAGCGCCTCTACGATCAGATGCCGGAGCCGAAATACGTGATCTCGATGGGGGCCTGTTCGAGCGTGGGAGGCCCTTTCAACACCTACGCGGTGCTCCAGGGCGTTGACAAGATCGTGCCAGTCGACGTTTATGTGACAGGCTGCCCGCCGCGGCCCGAGAACCTCTTTTACGCTCTGCTGAAGCTGCAGGACAAGATCGACCACATGACCACGCTCGCCAAGCGGCCCACCGAGGTCCGGCTGGACGAGTCGATGCTGGAAGATTTCAATAAGCAGGTCATGATCGCCCAAGTGCAGCACCCGGCGTGACGGCCGGCCCCCCTCGTGTTCTATAAGGACGCACAACAGGTCTATCGGGTCCAGGAACTGGAGCGCTATGGCTGGCTCGAGCACGGGTTCGGAACCCGGCTGTCGGAAGGCTGGCCGGGCGGGTCGCCGGTCCGGCTGCAGCAGGTCCACTCGGCCATTTGCCTGTGTGCGGACGGCTCGGCGGATTTGCCGGGCCCGGCCGACGCGGTGATCTCGAATACGCGGGGCCGAACCCTGAGCGTGCGGACCGCCGACTGTATCCCCATCCTGATGGTGGATGAGCGGTTGCGAGCCATCGCCGCCGTGCATGCCGGGTGGAGAGGCACGGTTCAACAGATCGCCGCGCGGGCGGTGGAGGCTCTGGCCGCCCGGTATTCCAGCCGGCCGGAGGATTTGGTTGTGGCCATCGGACCGGGCATCTGTGGTAAATGTTACACAGTCGGCGCGCCAGTGGCCGTGCAATTTCAGGCGTGGTTCCCCGAACGGACTGACCTCGACCGCGCGACCACCATCGATCTGACCGATGCGAACCGCCGGCAATTGGTCGCGGCAGGGGTTCCGGAGGGCAGGATTTGCACCGGCGCTCCCTGCACCTGTTGCCAGAACGAGGAGTTCTACTCCCACCGTCGGAGCGGCGGTAAACCCGGCCGCATGATTTCGGCGATCGGAATCCTCCCCTAGGCCCGCCTGCACTTCTCCGGACTTGCCCCAGCAAGACGCGGGCATATCGTGCGTCG
>PMEV01000304.1:11472-12646 GCA_003154855.1 Bryobacterales bacterium | reverse complement strand
AACCACGCCATCATGGCCAGCTCGTAATCCAGCACGTGGGCGCGGGAATCGCAGATCACTTCCTGGCCGTGATTGGTATGGAGCTTGACCGCGATGGTGTTGCCCATGGTGCCGGTGGGCACGAATAGCGCGGCTTCCTTGCCGGTGATTTCAGCGGCGCGCTGCTCGAGACGGTTGACGGTGGGGTCCTCGCCGTAAACGTCGTCGCCGACTTCAGCCTCCATCATGGCGCGCCGCATGGCGGGCGTCGGCTTGGTCACGGTATCGCTTCGCAGATCGATCATGGGGTGATAAACTCCTGGAAAACTTCGTTCGAGAGCAGCACGCCGCGCCCGGTGAGCCGCAGGACGCCGCCGTCGGTTTCGAGCAGGCCGGCGTCGAGAAAGCGCCGGATGGGCTCCTCGAACCGCCGCCATTCCTCCGGCGCGGGACGAATGCCCGCCATCAGCCGCAGTCCCACGAAGAAGCGCTCTTCGTCGCCATGGGCAAGGGTACATTCGACGCGGGGCCGATCGAGATACTCCTCGACCGATTCCGGATTCTGNNTTCCAATACTTCAAATTGTGCCGCGATTCGCAGCCGGGCCGCGCGAAATTCGAGATCTCATACCGCGGTATGCCCAGCGCGTCGAGCCGCTCGACGGCCATCTCATAGAGCGCGGCCGTACGATCGTCGCCGGGAGTCTCCCTCGCCCCGTAGCGCGCGCCGCCGCGCAGGATTTCCTTGCCCAGGCGGCTGTCCTCGTCCACTTCCAGCATGTACACGGAGACGTGCGCGGGNNTGCTTGCGCCCGGTGCGCCGGATTTCCTTCTCCACGAACGACTGCACCCCCAGGCTCACTCGGTTGATGCCGCAAGCCGCCCAGTCACGGGCTTTCTCGGCGGTGACGGTTCCCGGCGCCGCTTCGATGGTGGCTTCCGCCCAAGGCCGTCCGGGGATCGGTTCAAGCACCCGGCGCAGGTCTTCCGCCGCCATCCCGCTGGGAGTGCCGCCGCCCAGGTACACCGTCTCGGGCGTCCATTCCCACTGGCAGGCGCGGATCTCCGCCGCGAGCGCGTCCAGATAGCGCGCCTCCACAGCGCGCGGGTACACGCCCGACGCGAAGTTGCAGTAGGTGCACTTCTGCGCGCAAAAAGGATAGGCAAGATAAACGCCTGGCACTTTTCCGATTGTA
>PMEV01000304.1:6474-11422 GCA_003154855.1 Bryobacterales bacterium | reverse complement strand
TCGTCCGCTCCGTGTGCCGGCCTACCTCTCCCCCCACCCGCACAACCCTTCCACATACCCCGCCGACCCATCCCTCAGCCAGCCGTCCAGTTGAGCCACCTCCTTGAGTTGCTGGCCTCGCATTCTGGGCACTACCACGAAGCGGCATTTCAGCTCGGGCAGGCCGGTCATGTCGCCCCATAGCTTCTCGAACTGCGCTACGGGGAAGATATCCTCCTGGCCCTTGCCCCAACGCTTCTTGACATCTTTCAATGTGATGTAAGTGGGCATGCGGGCGGCCAGGCGCCGCACTGACTCATTCAACTTCTCCGTATTCGCCAAGTCACTGCGAGTTAGTCCGAACACCGTCAGCAGTTGGTCGATATCAACCCAGTAAGTGGCGCTGTTGTAGTAAGACAACCGGGATTCAATCTCATCATTGGGCAGCGCCAGGCCCTCCACCAGCCGCACGCGGCCGTCCACGCGCGCCAGGCCGCCGCCGCGGTCCTCGATGTTGCGCGGGGTGACCTCGGTGGAGAGGGCCGCGCCCTGTTCGATGTGCCAGCCCAGCAGGGCCGGGTTGAGATCCGCGCCCAGGGTGTCGATATTGTGCGCCATCAAGTACTTGAGCTGGGGATGTTCAGCTAATAGGTGAGCCAGGACGCCGTTGCGCAGCAGGTTCGGGATCTCGTACCAGTGGCCCATGGGATGGACGCACTGGAGCGGCACGTTGGCGGTGTAGTTGCTGCCCTCGCCGGACTGCTCGGCCCAGCGGAGCAGCGCGGAACGGAGGCTGTCGCGGACCTTCTGGGCCTGCTCGTCGAGCATTTGCTGGGGCATTTCTTCCCAGGCGAAGCGCAGGTCTCGGGTCATGGGGACCAGGCGCAGTCCGATGCTGCGACCGGGCGAGAACAGGACCGGGCCGGGGTAGCGGTAGTTGTCCTCGGCTTGGAGGAAAGACCGGATGGCGCCGTCGGTGAGGTAACTGGTGGTGATGACGTGGGCGAGGGGCGTGCCGCACAAACGGCTCACGCGGCGGCTCTTGGCGAGATGGACTTCGAGGAAGGTGCGATGCCGGCCGCCAAAGCGGCAGAACGGGTTGAGCGCCTTGACGACGCCCGCGCCTTTGGTCCAGCGGCTGCCGACTCCGCCGGAGAAGGTGACCACGGCGGCCAGGCCGGCGGAGAGCGCGTCCATTCCTAAGAGGGAATAGCGTTCCGGAAGACCGGCGGTCGAATCCAGGACATCGCCGGGGGCCACGTCCTCGATGCGGCTGGAGACCGGGAGGCGGTTCTGGCCCAAACCGATGCGGCCGGTGCGCAGATCGGTTTGAATCTGCTCGTGCTGGGCGGGGTCGAAGCCGTATTCGCGGAGGAGGCTATCGAGACGGAGGGCTTGCTGGCCCTCGTCTTCGCCGCCGCGGGGGACCATATGATCGAAGAGGGTTTGCACCATGCCGGCCAACTCGGGGCTGGTCCGGCAGGCCAAGCCGAAGCGTCCCAGCTCGGCGCGCTGCACCGCGGAGAGCGAATGCGGCGGGAGGCGCAGCAGAGGCGGGATCATGAGCGGGTAGTAGTTGGGCGGGAGCATCGCCGCATCGCCGGAGAGAAGGCGGGCTTGGGTGCCGCGCTCATTGATGGCGAAATCGTAGACCACGGGCTCCATGGCGAAGGGGACGGAGCGCTCGAGGCGGCGCTTGGTCTGGCTCATGATGGATTGGAGCAGATCCTGCGCGGCCGGCTTGTTGCCCGGGCGGAAGATGAAACCCATGCCGCCGCCGGACATGCCGCCCAGCATCCAGAAACCCCAGAAGTTGTCGCCCATGGCGGCGCGGGCGCGCTCGATCAGGGTTTGGGTGTAGAGGTTTCCGGCCCAGGGAATGATGGTCTGGATGGGGTAATCGAAGTTGCGCTGGGTCCAGGCGCCGAGGCGTTGGACGTCGCCGGCCTGCAAGTCCGCGACGATGCGGTCGAGGGTGGCGATGGCTTCCTGGCGGGCCAGCCACTCGGGGCCGGAGCGGAGCAGATAGCGCTCGGTGACCATCTCGAGGATGGGGCCGACATCCTGCGCCATGCCTCCGTGGACCAGGACCAGGCTGTCNNCGACGCCCTGAATCAGCTTCATGCCGGGCCAGACGCCGCCGGAATCCTGCCAGCCTCCGCCAGAGCCGGCCAGCCACTCGCCCAGGATGGCGCGGGCGGCGACCAGGCGGCGGTCGCTCTCGAGCAATCCGCCCGAAAGGGCCCGGATCTGTTTGGTGGCACGCATGCAGACGGCGATGAGGCAGGCCAGCAGGCTGGTGGAAACGGCCAGGCGGGAACCCTTGGGAATGTCGTTGACGCGGCTGACGATTTCGATGCCGTGGCCGGGGCGGCCGGTGAGGCGGGCCAGCAGGTGCTCGAGGGGCTGGCCGGCGCCCTCCATGGCCGGAGGAACCAGGCCGGAGGCGATCACGGCGGCCTTCAAGAGGCCCAGGTAGTCCTTGGCGAAATCGAAGACTTCGGAGACGGTGCGGATTTCCGCGCTGGCTTGGAGGTCGACGCTGACCAGGCGGAGGATGGGCTGATCGATGACGCGGAAATAGGCCTCGACCGGCGGCTTGGGGCTGGCGTCGCTCGCGCCGCGGACGCTCAGGTCGATGGAGACGTTGAGGACGCGGGCGCCTTCGGGGAAATCCATTCCCAGGAAGAAAATGTCGCTCCAGGCGCTATGGGTGAGATCCATGCGGACGGGAGTGGCTTCGCAGAGGATGGGAAAGGGCGCGGTGGGGTGCGGGCGCTCAAGGAGTTCCGGGCGAACTTGCAGCGGGTAATCGGCGGCGTGGCCGGTGCGGAACATCCACTGATTGCCGCGCACCGAGCGAACGCTGCGGCGGACCTGGTCGGCCAGAGTCTGAAAGCCGAGGCCACGATAGGCGGAGGCCAGGGCGCTGGAGATGGCGGCGCTGGGGCCTTCGGCCGACTGGCTCTCGAGGAAGGTTTCGATGGCTTCCTCGAAGCGGCGCTTGAGGAGATACTCGTAACCGGCGAAGGGGATGGGGGCCGTGGAGCGCGCGCCGGGCTTGAGCGGCACATGAAAGCGATGGATGGCGTAGAGAAAGAAGAGGGCGCGGACGCGTTCGTAGAGGTTGTCGCTCGAGCGGCGGAAGGCTTCCAGGGCCCGGCACTCGGAGAGCAGGGCGTCGAGGGACGCGGCGGCGCAGAATTCGTCGAGCGAACGGTTGCGGATCTCCGGACGGGCGCTCGAGATGATGTTGGTCAGCTCGCTCATGGGCGGTGGCTACCTTCCTGGCGAGGCCAGCTCGCGGGTGGCCAATAGGGCGAGCAACTCGGAGAGGACGTCGTCGCGATCGGGACCGCTGAGGGCCAGCGCCAGTTGCGCGGTCAGGATGCCGTAGCGGGAACCCAGGTCGTAGCGGCGGTTGGGCTGCTCCAGGGCCAGATACTGTTCCCGGCGGGCCAGCTCGGAGAGGGCGGCGGAGAAACCGGCGTCAGCCCAGGTTCCGGAAGACTGGTGCTGATCGAGAATGGCCATTATGGTGGGCGTGAGCACGTGCATTCCGAAGAAGCAGAGGTAGTAGCCGGCCCGGAGACCGGGGACGATGAGGTGCTGTTCCGCCTCGGTGGGCGTGGGCTTCTCGAGGACCAGTTGGATGCGGTAAAGGTCGGAGTGGCCGGGGACGCGCTGGCCTCCGACAGCTCCGAAACTGGGAAGGCGATTCTCGCGGGTGGCCATCACGGCCGAGACGGCGCAGCCCTGCGTGGAGGCGACCTCAACCAGTTGCTGGGCACAGCCGGGTTCGGTTTGACTGACCCAGAGATGATCGCCGACCAGGTGGAGAAAGGGGTCCTGGCCGACGAACTGGCGGGCGCAGTAGACCGCATGGGCGTAACCGAGCGGCTGGGGCTGGGGCACGAAGGTGAGGCGCGCCGCGTGGTCGCCGGCGACGTCGGCGTATTCGGCTTCGTCACCCGGAAAAACGACGATGCAGATCTCCTCGATGCGCGCGCGGCAGGCTTCGGCGATCTGGATGGCCAGGACGGATTTCTCGGTTCCGTCGCGGTCGACAAGGGTTTGCAGGGGGAGCCGGCGCTGCTTGGGAGCGGCGGCGGTGATGACAGCTTTCGTGATTTTCATGACGGAGCAAGCCTCGGAGGAGGTACTGAATGAGGATAACCCATTGCGGCGCCTCGGCGCGACGCACGATATGCCCGCGTCTACTTCGTTGCGCTTGGCCGCCGACCTCGGCGTACAACTGAGTACGCCTCCGGCCGGCAGCCGGCGCGCGCCTCGTATCCACGGGCATCTCCTGCGTCGGACGACGGCGCCTCGGTTGTCTGTCGAAAACACCGGCGGCAAGACCGCCGGCGCTACCTCGCGGCACTCCGGCGCAGAGGCGTTCCCCGGGGGGTGGCGGGGGCGGGATTTGGGTTTGGTCGCGCGCTCCTGGCGGCCAGGGTGGGGGTGGCTCGGGGCTGGCTACGGCGTAGGTGTCCTCCAGGCAAAAACGGGTCGGCGGCGGTGGCGGCGTGGGCGCCGCGGCGCGGCATGCCGCCTCCGGCGGAGAGGCGCGCTCGTCAGGCGAGGGCGGGGGCGGGATTTGGGTTTGGGTCGGAGGTGTTTCCTGGAGCGGAGACTGGGGGGGCGGGAGCTCGTTGCGGGCCTTGTAGTAGGCGCGGCGGAGGGCGTTCTCGTAGCGCGAGAGCTTGACGAAGGCGTTGTTTTCGCAGTCCCGAAAGAAGGCGATACCGAGGAGGCGGGTTTCCTGGTCGTAGCGCTGTTGGCGGATGGTGCGGGCCGGTTGGGGGGCGGTGTCGGGGCAGTGCTCGCCCAGGCGGACCTTTTCCACGCGATAGGCATACATGCCGGATTCGATGCGGGCCACGCGACGGAGACGCCAGTCGGCCCAAGCCATCTCGCGGAGGCTGAACTCCTGGTCGGCGTTGGCGGGCTGGTAGGTGGCGCGGAG
>PMEV01000304.1:0-6440 GCA_003154855.1 Bryobacterales bacterium | reverse complement strand
CGTTGCGGCGATTGGCGTCGATTTGCGATTGGGAAGACATGGGCACCTCGGAGAGGGGGCGGGCAGTACTGAAAGCCCGTTCCTATAAGAGAGTTAGCACGGGGGTGGGGGGGGGTAGATGGCTGGGCGGGCTAGGTGGTTGAGGGGAAGGGAGATTGAGTTGGGGAACGGCGGTGAAGGGGAAATGTGGGGGCGGCTCGGGCGGCGGGAACAGAGGCGCGGATTGATGGGATAATGTTAGCGGTGGCGATTACAGACAAGGCCGATCTCTCCCGGATTACCGTTGTCCCGGGTCAACGCTCGGGGCAGGCTTGCATACGTGGACTTCGGGTGACGGTGTGGGATGTGCTGGACATGCTAGCCTCCGGCATGACCGAGGATGAGATCCTGGGCGACTACCCGTACCTGGAGAAGGCCGACTTTCCCGCGGTCTACGCCTACGCCTCGCAGGCTGGGCGGGACCGAATATCGCGTTGAAACTTCTCTTTGACGCGAATCTCTCGCCGAAGCTGGTGGGCCGTCTCGCGGAGCTTTTCCCGGGCTCGGTACACGTCTTTGCGACGGGTCTCGCCCATTACACCACCGACGAAACGATTTGGGAGTACGCACGCGCCAACGGTTTCACCATCGTGACCGCCGATTCCGATTTTCTCGACCTTGCCGAGGTCCGCGGTGCTCCGCCAAAGGTGGTCCGACTCGAGAACTGCAACTACAGGACATCTCAGGTGGAGGGGCTACTGCGCCGGCACGCCATTCGGCTGGCGGAATTGGAGCAGTCGTCGCGAGCGACCCTCATCATCCGAAGCACCACCTGAACCTGAGCTCATCCAAGCCGGCCGCCTGAACTCCGGAAGGGCGATACGACCTGTTGGCTCGAGGCTCGCTATCGCAACCGAAGATTGGCGGTGCGGAGTGCGGTATTCTGTCCAGCGGGGGAGAGCATGTGGAAACGGATCGCGGCGGTTTGCGATGTGGGCAGTGAGGTACGGTCGCGTGGAGTAGAATTGGATTCGACGCCATGAAGATCTTGCGACTTGCGATTCTGGTGCAGTTACTCCAAACGCCGGGCGCTCTGGCCTGTACCTGCGTCACTACCGGCTCCGCCTGCACGGGGCTGCGCGAAACGGAGGTGGTCTTTGTCGGGCGAGTAACCCAGGATAGCGGGGAAGGCTGGGGCACGGGGCCGGCAAGGATGGTGGTCGAAGAAACGCTGCATGGATTGCCGAAGGGGCTCCTGGAGGTGACCGTAGACACCGCCGCCGGCACAAGCTGCTATATGCGGCTGAAACTGAACGAGCGCTTTGTAATTTACGGCAGACGCGTGGCCGGAACCCCAGACCGGATCAGGAGAGACTGGTGTTCCTTCTCGTTTGAACTGGCCGGCAATGAGAGGCTGCTGGCCGCACTTCGGGAGGCTGAGGCGGGAAGAGGCTCGCGATTGGTGGGCAAGGTCCAGATGAAGTATGGGGACTACAACTCGCAGGGTGAGGGTGCGACGGGGGTGAAGGTGGTAGCCACGAGGGACGGCGCGCGACTGGAAACATCCACAAACAGCGATGGGGAGTTCGAGTTCCCGAACGTGGCGGCGGGCACGTATCATCTGGCGGTTACTTCGCCGGAGGTCTTCGAGGATAAGTGGCGGTGGCCGGGAGAAGATCCGCCGGTACCTGCAGCGGGTTGCGGATATCAGTACTTGTCTGTTTGGCCAAACGGGAGGATCGAGGGCGTGGTCCGAGCGGAAGACGGAACGCCGCTATCCGGCGTCCCGGTGCAGGCTTTCACGAGGGGCCGCCGGGGGGAGCTGAATCTTTCTCCGGTGCGTGAGCAGAAGACGGACGACAGGGGCGCTTACGCGCTCAGCGGTCTGCCTCCCGGAGAAGTTGTGGTGGGCGTGAACGGCGAGAAGTATCGTGACCGGCTGCCTTGGGCGCCGACGTTCTATCCAGGCGTAGGCGACCGCGATAAAGCCAAGGCTCTGGTGCTGGGACGAGGCCAGCGACAGGGTGGGATCGACATCCAATTGCCCGCACCGCGCAAGCCGGCAACGCTGCACATCGAGACTGTGATGGAGGATGGGCGTCCGGCTTTGGGGGCTGGCGTTAACGTCGAGAATCTGGCAGGCATCCAGAGGGCCGGCGCATTGGGGACAGAGAGCACCGGCGCGCTGGATGTGCCCGTGTATGTTGGCGAGACGTACATGGTGAAGAGCTTTCGCTTCCACATATCCGCCGGGGAACCAGTGCAGGAAGGTAAACCTGTGCGGATGCTCAGCAGATCGTGGAAAGGTGAATCAGGTCCAGTTCTGGTGACCGGCCCCGAGGTTCGCGTCCGCGTCGTGTTGCGAGAAGAGACTAAGGAGCCGCGGCCGCCGAGATCGAATGGATCATAGCGGCTGAAAGATCTTGCCGGACCTGGAGGTCCGGCGCGGACGTGGACGTCCGCCTTACGGGCGACCGGATGGCTTCCAGGGCGGGATGTGATCTAATTGGGGCTTGTTCCATGTGGATGCCGATTGCGGTTGTGGCGGCGCCGCTGATCCTCAATTTGCTCCAGTGGCGACGGGATCTCAAGCGGATACAGAAACTGGCGGGGGCGCGGAGGGCGATCCCTTCTCTGGAGCTGCCGGGCGGCGGTGCACCGAAGGTGAGCATTCTGGTGGCGGCGTGGAATGAAGAATCCACGCTGCGGCCGTGCCTGGAGGCGATCCAGGGGTTGAGTTACCCGAATCTGGAAATCGTGGTGTGCGCCGGCGGGACGGATGGCACCTGGGAGGTGGCGTCCGAATTCCGGGATGCACGCCTGATTCTGCTCGAGCAGGGGCGGGGAGACGGGAACGCGAAATCGTTGCAGCGATGCCTGGAGAGGGCGGCCGGGGAGATCATCTACCATCTGGACGCCGACTGCCTCATCACGGGCGAGGCGTTCGCACGGATTCTGGGTCCCATCCTCAGGGGCGAGGAAGAGGCCGTGACCAGCAGTCCATGCACGCCACTGGCCGGGCAACTGGAGATCCCGTTCGTGGCGAGCCAATGCGCATCTCAGGTCTACACTTCGATCTATCAACCCGGGTACAGTTCCGGCCTGGCGGGAGCAAACTGCGCCATACGGCGCGGGGCGCTGGAGCGGGCGGGGGGCTTCGACGGTGCGGTTCGGGCGGGCGAGGACTATGATCTAAGCCAACGGCTGCGAGGCCAAGGCACGCGCTTGCGGTATGAAGCCGTGGCGTCCGTCCCGGTTGAATTCCACACGCAGGTGCGCCCTTATCTGCGCCAGCAGTCACGCTGGATCCGGAATGTGGTGATCCACGGGTTGCGGTACGGGGCTTATCGGGAAGTGGCATCCTGTTTGGCGACATCGCTGGTGGGATTGGGGATGCTGACGCTCCCGTGTGTGGCGCTGGGGCTGGCGCTGTTGCCGGGCGTTTCACCGGCCGCCGCGAGGATAGTGGCGGCCGTTTGGGGGCTCGCGTTTTTGCAGGCTTACTTCTCCAGACTGCGTTACGCGAATGTGGCGGCACGGTGGCTGGGCGTCAGATTCCCGCGAAGGGTGGCGGCGCTGCTCCCGCTGTATCTGCTGGTGGACTTCGTGGCGTGGACGATGCCGCTGGTGCAGTATCCGTCGAAGGCGTGGCGCGAGCGCTGGTGAGGGCGGCCGAGAGGGAGGGGGCGGCCAAGTCCGCTGCTTAGTGTGGACAACGGCAAGTATTGGATCTGTTATTTCCCGACAGTCCCTTAGCTGGGGTGGCGCGCTCGCACGGCGGCGACGGACTTGACGACCAGGGCCTCCAGGACTTTTTGGTCCACATCGGCGAGCTTCTTGATGTAGAGGCAGGCCTTGCCGGTGGAGTGCTTGCCGAGCTGGGCGAGCAGGGCCTCGCGGTCGCTGAAGCCGGTGGTGATATAGAGAACGGTGGCGGATTTGCGGGGCGAGAAACCGACCAGCGGCGCATCGCCCTCGCGCCCGCTGTCGTACTTGTAGTGGTAGCTGCCGAAGCCAATGATGGAGGGCCCCCACAGCTTGGGCTTTTCGCCGGTGGCGGTTTGCATCAAGTTGACGAGCGTCTTCGAGTCCGCGCGGCGGGCCGGGTCCGCGAGGGCATCGATGAAGGCGGCGACACTTAGTTTGGTGGGCTGAGTTTTGTTGGCTGGCATGGCACGTGTTTCCCCTCTTGATTCAAGGCTAGCCCAGGTGGAGGAAAGGCGCAACGGTGGGCGGGGGGCTACAACCGGTCGACGGCGGAGTAGAACCAATGCCCTTGCCGACGGGAACCGGCGACACTATCTGGGCGGCCGGG
The DNA here is from genome assembly GCA_003154855.1 of Bryobacterales bacterium. GTDB lineage: Bacteria > Acidobacteriota > Terriglobia > Bryobacterales > Bryobacteraceae > Fen-330. The sequence continues at coordinate 2,146 of PMEV01000304.1, read as the reverse complement.
CCGATAGCGATGGGTGCAGACCAAAGTTGGCCCTGGCAGAAGCGAGTGGCCGACGCCGTTCCGGGTTGAGGTTACGCCTTCTTGCGCCTGCTGAAGCAGAACCCGGCCACGCCGAGGCCGAGAAGAACGAACGAAGCCGGTTCGGGCACCCCTTGAGCCGGTATTGTCCAGCGTGGATTGTACAGCGCACCGGGGCAGGAGAGGTGGTGGCGTCAGGTATATCAACGCCTTTTTTGGGTGTGCCGGGCATGTGCGATAGTTCGGGGGCGCAGAGGCGCGAGCCGCTGGGCAGGGGGCCCGCCAGGAACGCACGTATCGTTTCGATTTCGGGAACGCAAGCCGAGGCTTGAGTTACGCGGAGAACCGGCGGCGGAGCAGGCCGAGGGCCAGCAGAGCGGCACCGCAGAGCCCGAGGGTCAGAGGCTCGGGAACGGCGCTGTTGTACTGGAACGTGCCGGCCAAGTAGCGATTATCCGGTCCGCCATCCAGGGTGCCGGGAAAGCCCGTACCGCCGGAGTAACGGGCAGAGCCGGTGAACTGGATGAGGCCGCCGCCGTCGTTCAGCGTGGACCCCACAATGCTGTTGCCGAGGCAGGACCCTCCGTTGAGAGGATTGCAGCCGAGATTCCCGTTCGGCTCGAGGGCGTTATACCCCCAGGCGACGATGGAGTACAGGCCTGGGGCCAGCGTGAGCGGAGTGATGTCCTGGAAGCGGTTGCCACCGATCAGAGTGCCGGCGTTACCGGTGAAGCTGACCTCTGGCGTCACCAGTTGCTGAGTCTGGCGGTTATAGATCGCAACCGTGACGGTGCCGCTGATGCCGTCCTGACCGCTGTCGAAGGCGCCGAGGGCCTCGATCACGATCGGGTCGATGACGTTGAAGTCCATGCCGAGCGAACCACTCCAAACCTGATTGCCGACCGTATCTCCCGGGACATCGTAGGCGATGAGCGGGGTGGCGGCAGCCTGGGGCACGCAAGCCACAGCCAGCGCTAGTATTGCGAACAGGAACGAGCATCTAAGCGACATAAGGACGGCCTCTCCTATCTCAAGGACACCAAACACTATCCGGTCAGGCGGACAATCGGCGACCTTTGAGTAGTATAAGCCGCGGAGCTCGGGAAGACAAGGGTGTAAGGATCGGATTTGGTACTACACAAGGGTACTAGTACGGGGACTCCGTTCGGGGGAGCCGCCGAATCGAGGGGCGAGCAGGGGCCTCGGAAACGTGTTCGCCGGGTCAGGGCCGGTCCGGGGTGGCGGGGGTTGGCTGGGGCTCGAGCCTGGCCTGGGCGCGCAGCGTAGCCTGGCGGCGGGCCGGCGTCAAAGGGCGGCTCGGGGCGGGCTGACGACCAGCCTAAACGTGCCAAAGGCGGATCACTTGGCCGATTCGTTTTCAGCGATTATTTCGGGGTTCTTCCGCCTTGTTATCCTGGCGGCCATCGATTGTACGACTGGCCGCAGAGGCGCGGGCTCATGAGGCCGGTTCATTCCGCGGCGAGCGGCTGGTTCGGGCCAAGTTCGGATATACCGATGGGCGACTTGGAGNNGATTCCCAGGAATGGGGTGGGAGGCGGCGAGATTCGCGAAGCGGCGGGCGGGCACCGGGACGTGGCGGAAGCGCGCACGGCGGCCGCGAATAGGATTGTGAGCGAGGATTTCGAGGCGGGTTACATTGGTTTGGAGCGCAGCGGGGAACTGGCTGGGCGGGCGGGCGAGGTTTGCGGCGGGGCATCCGCACTTCGGGGAGGAGCGGCCGCCGGTGGGGCGCGGTGGGTCGGGGACCATCTTTTTCAGCCACTGCAACCTGCTCTGCGTGTTTTGCCAGAACTGGGAAATCAGCCACCGCGGGGACGGCTGGGAGGTGAGCGACGAGGGCCTCGCGACCCTGATGATTGGATTGCAGGAGGCGGGTTGCCACAACATCAGCTTGGCGACTCCGACGCATGTCGTGCCGAGCATCGTCGGCGCTTTGCGGGTGGCCATCGTGCGCGGATTGCGGGTGCCGCTGGTCTACAACTGCGGCGGATACGAGGCGGAGGAGATCGTCAAGCTGCTGGATGGAATCGTGGACATTTACCTGCCGGATTTCAAGTTCGCGGACAGCGCGGTGGCGGAGAAGTATTGCGGCGGGGCGCGCGACTAT
>PMEV01000236.1 GCA_003154855.1 Bryobacterales bacterium | reverse complement strand
GGCCATGGGCCTGCCCCACGAAGGTAGAAACTCCAGGGGCCAGCTTCAGCTTGCCCAGGGGCTCTTTCAGCAGCCTGCTAGCTGGCGAGGCTCGCGAGCGAGCGATAGTAGGCCAGGAGTTGGGCTTCCTCGAAACCGATCTCGCGGGCGTACTGGCGCAGGTAGCTGGTGGTGTAGATTCCGCCGGGGAGCTGCTCGAAATCCCCCTGCTCTATCGCCTGCAGGAAGCGAATGCCGATCTTGGTCGAGTCGGCGATCTCCCTGAGCGATTTCCCCCTGTGCTGGCGCAGCGCAGGCAGATCCGGCGCCTGGGGGTCAGTGGTCTTTGTGGCGTGCTTTCTCATGCGACTTTCCAGGCGGCATCCAGGGTGNNGCTCTTGACCGGGATGTGGCCGGGCAGGCGGGGGTTTTGTCTGTCCGCTGGCGGGGAGTGCGGCCGAGGCTCCCGGGCATCCCCCAGGCGCTGGGAGGCAGGCAATATGTCGGTCCCTCAAAAGCTAAAAGGCCGTTACGAGATCAAAGAGATTCTGGGTCAGGGCGGGATGGGCCTGGTCTATCGCGCGTACGACACCGCAGTCAAACGAGACGTCGCTCTCAAGACTCTGCGCGATACCCCGAATCGATCCGCGTTGCAGTTGTTCTACAAGGAATGCGAGGTCCTGGCGGCGCTCAGCCACCCCAACATCATCGAGATCTTCGATGTAGGGGAGTACTACGAGGGCGAGGGCGCGGCCAAACCGTACTTCGTCATGCCGCTGCTGCCCGGCGCCACCCTCGATAAGCTGATTCGCGATTCCAGCCACCGCCTCACTCCCGAGCGGGTGGTCGAGATGATGTGCCAGGCCTGCCGCGGCTTGCAGGCCGCCCACGAGAAGGGGCTGATCCATCGCGACATCAAGCCCAGCAACCTGTTCGTAATGGACGACGATTCGGTGAAGATCATCGATTTCGGCGTGGCCCACCTGGTGGAGGCGGGGCTCTCGGTCGGCGCCAAGGGAACGCTGCTCTACATGGCGCCCGAGCAGCTCCAGATGAAACCGGCCTCGCCGGCCTCCGACGTCTATTCCCTGGGCGTGGTGAGTTACGAGGCGCTGACTCTGCGCCGCCCCTTCGACGGGGCCACCCAGAACGAGATCGTGGACGCCGTGCTGCATCGCGTGCCCCCGCCGGCCTGCGACCTGAACCCCGCGGTCGGCGCCGCCATCAGCCGCGTGGTGCACAAAGCCCTGGCCAAGCAGCCCTGGAACCGCTACGCCAGCGCGCGCGAATTCTCCGAGACGCTCCAGAAGGGATTGCGGAACGAGCCGATCGAAGCCTTCAACCCCGCGCGCATCCAGCCCCGCATCGAGCGTGCTTCCAAGGCTTACGAGCAGGGCGATCCGCAGTTCGCTCTCGAGATTCTGGGCGAACTGGAGGCCGAGGGACACATCGATTCGGCCATCTCGGAGCTGCGCCGGAAGATCGAGATCGCCACCAAGCAGGTGACGGTGGGGCAGTTGATCGAGAGCGCCCGTCTGCGTTTCGAGCACGAGGAGTACCCGCTGGCGCTCCAGAAGATCGAAGAGATCCTGCAACTGGAACCCGGCAACTCCCAGGCCCTCGGGCTCAAGATGAGCATCGAGAACAAGCTGACCAACACCAAGGTGGACGAGTGGTACCGCCTGGCCCAGCAGCACATCGAGAACCAGTCCTTTGTCCACGCCCGCGAGGCGCTCCGCAAAGTCCTCGAGCTCAAGCCGGCCGAGACCCGGGCGGCCCAGATGCTCTCCGAGGTGGACCGCCTCGAACAGGAGTACATGCGAGTCCGCTCCCAGAAGGACGAGATGTTCCAGTCCGCCCAGGTGGCCTGGGGCTCGGGCGAGGTGACTTCGGCGCTCAGCAAGTTGGAGCGGGTGCTCGAACTGGACCGGGAATCTCCCGACAAGACCTCTCCGGACCGTAGTGCGTCCTACCAGACCTTCTACAACCAGGTCCGCTCCGAGCAGGAGACCTTGAAGAACTCCTACGCCGAGGCGCGTAAGGACTTGGCGAACCACATGTTTCCCCAGGCGCTGGCGGTGGTCAACGATTGCCTGGCCAAGTTTCCCGGGCACGCCCTGTTCCAGGCGCTGAAATTCGATATCGAGGAGCAGCAGCGGCAGGAAGTCTCCTCGAGGATCGCCGAGATCGACCGCGAGTTGGGCGCCGAGCCGGATCTCGACCGGCGCGTACACATCCTGGAGCAAGCGGCGGCGGCCTACCCCGGCGAGCCGCATTTCGAGCGGCAGCTCCGGCCGGCGCGGGAAAAGCGCGACTTGGTGAATTCGATCATCGCCAAGGCTCGCTACCACGAGGAGCGCGGGCAGTTCGGGGAGGCGCTGGCGCAATGGGAGATCCTGGGCACCATCTACGGCCAGTATCCCGGCCTGAAGTTCGAGAAAGAACGGGTGGAGAAGCGGCGGGAGCAGCAGGCCCGTACGGAAGGCAAGGCCCGCTGGCTCGAGCAGATCGAGCGCGCCATGCAGTCGGGCGATTACGCCCGCGCCACGGTCGTGGCGACCAGCGCGGAGACTGAGTTTCCCGCCGACGCCGAAGTCGCCGAGCTCCGGCAGCAAGCCGATTGGGCCCTCGCCAACGCCGCCGAGGCGCAGAGCGTGCTGGCGCAGGGGCAATCCCAACTGGGCCAGCAGTTGTTCGAGGAGGCCATCGGCACTTTTCGCCGGGCGTATGCACTCGACCCGCACAGCGCAGCCATTCGTATGGTTCTGGTGGATACGCTGGTGGAGCGGGCGCGAGCCGTCGTCGATACCGATCCGACGGCTGCCGAGCCGCTGATCCAGGAGGCTCTGGAAGTGGATCCCAACCATCCGCTGGCCAAGAGCCTGCGCACACGCGTGCTGGATAGCAGGCGCGACGAGGCGGTGATCCTGTGCTTTAAGCAAGCCCGCCAGTACCGGGCCACCGGAGAGCTCGAGAAGGCCCTGGCCGAGGCCCAGCAGTGCCTGTCCGCCTATCCCTTGGACCCGCGGCTGCTGCAGCTTCGCGACATCCTCCACAAGGAGATCGAGGAGGGCCGGCGCAGCAAGACCCGGCCAGCCGATCTGGCGGCGCTGCAGCAACTCGAACAGGACACGCTGGCGGCCGGCGAGTGGGCCGATTTCAAGACGGTGGCCGAGCGAGCCCACGCGATCGCCGATCAGTATCCGGACGACCCCGATTTTCAGAAGATTGTGGCCAACCTCGAGGAGCACGCGGCCGCGCGCGGAGAACATAAGGGACTGCTCGACAGCGGCATGGCGGCCAGCTTCACGGCCGAAATGCCGGCCGTCCCGCCGCAGCCGGCCGATCCGGCGGGCGGAACTCCGTTGCCTCCCGCGGGGACCTCTCCGGTTTTGGCGCCGTGCCCCGTTTGTGGCGCAGCTACCGAGGCCGGGGTGAGATTCTGCACAGCCTGTGGCGCGAATCTGGCCGCGGCGCTGGCGGCCACCGCGCCACCGCCGCTTCCCCCTGCCGATGCGCTGGGCGGGAGCCCCCTGCCTCCTCTGCCAACCACTGTTGGTCCCAGCCCCTGCCCCGCCTGTGGCGCGGCCGCGGAACCCGGAGTCAAGTTCTGCACGGTTTGCGGAGCCACTCTCGCGGCGGCTCCAGCGGCAGCGCTGGAGATCGCGGCGCCCGCCCCTCCCGCTCCGGCGGAACCTAAACCCCACGCACCGCTGCGCACCTCCATCCGCTGGGCCATCCTGAGCGGGATTGGCGCTCTGGTGGTGATCGCTCTGGCCATCGGGGCCATTCTCTACCTCCACAAGAAGGCGCCTCCGGCGGTCCCGCTGGTCGGCGTCGAAATCCGCACCACGCCGCCTGGCGCGGTGGTGCGCGTCAACGGCAAGATCCGCGGCACCTCGAACTTCCGGCTCGAGGAAGCGGCCGGCGCCTACCAGATCGAAGCCACCCTCGATGGGTACCTGCCCGCCGTGGTCTCGGCAAACTTGAAGAACGGCGTCAGCAGCCCGATCGAGCTGACCCTCCAGCCGATGTCCCAGACCGTCCGATTGTTTACCGACCTCCCCGACGGGAAGGTGGTGCTCGACGACCAGCCGCCGCGCGACCTGGTGGACGGCCAGTTGACGCTGGATTCGGTGGCCGCGGGCAAACACACGGTCAAAGTCGCCAACCGTTCCAGCGAGGCTTCGTTCGCCTTCGAGATGGTTCCGGGAGGCGCACCCGTGGTGGGCGGCGCTCCGGTGGTCAAGAACCTCGCGGCGCTGCTGGTGACCAGCTTCGGCAACCGCGCACGCGTTTTCAGCAGCGTGGCCCCGGCAAAAGTGACGGTGGATACCCTGCCCGCCGGCGATCTGGTTCCCGAGGGGCTGGAATTAAAGGACCTGGCGCTGGGCCCGCACGACGTCACCATTGGGGAGGGCGCAAGCCAGCTCAAGAAAGTGATCGAGATCAATCCGGCTCCCATGCTGACCGCGTTCCTGGAAGCCAACCAGAACGCCGGCACGCTAGTGATCCTGGCCGGGGAGGATGGCGCCGACGTTTACCTGAATGGCGTGAAGTACCGCCGGCAGACCTCCCGCGGCGGCCAGTTGCGCATCCCTCGCGAGCCGGCGCAGTATCGCGTGCGGGTCGCCAAGCCGGGCTTCGAGGAGGCCCCCGAGCAGACCATCGCACTGGCCAAGGGCGATGAGAAGAAGGTGGTCTTCAAGCTGGTGGCCCTGCCCACCACCGCCCACCTCGCTCTGCAGGGCGCGACACCGGGCGCGCAGGTGTTCATCGACCAGACTCTGGTGGGCACGGTGCAGCCCGACGGATCGTTCCAGGAGCAGACCATCAGTCCGGCCGAGCACTCGATCGAGCTGCGGAAGGGCAAGACAAGATCGCTGCCGGTGCGCAGGAGTTTCGCCGCCGGCCAGACCGTCCGCCTGACGGAGGCCGACCTGGCGCTCCGGGGAGGCACGGGAACGCTGCGGCTCGGCATCCAGCCAGCCAATGCTCAGGTGACCGTCGCCCGCGCGGGCGGCAGCGTGTTGCCGGCCTCCACGGGAGGCGCGCTGGAACTGGACGAGGGCTCCTACACCGTCTTCGCCCGCGCGCCCGGCTTCATGGAGCACAGCGAACACGTGCAGGTAGCCGCGGGACAAACTGTTTCCGTGAGCTTCGCGCTGGCGCAGGAAAAGCGCAAGCCGACGGCGACGGCCCTGGGCATGGAGGGCTGGGATGCCACCGCCTGGACCGCCGAAGGGCAGGCCTTCGTCCGCCGCGGAGGCGGAAGCGTGCTCTACAAGTCCAGCGGCAGCCCCGGCGTGTATTCCTTTACCGTAACGCTGGCCGCGGGCGGCGGAGTCTTCCGCGGCAAGAGCCTGGAGTGGGTCATGGACTACCACGACGACCGCAACTACGTGCTCTTCCACCTGGACAAGAACGACTTTCGCCGGATTCAGCTCATTAACGGCAAGCGCACCGAACTGGTGAAGAAGCCGCACGGACTGAGCATGGTCGATTCGCTCTCGGCCACCGTGCAGGTGGAAGTCGCCCCGGGGAGCATCGTCAACCGGGTTCGCAACGGCGACCAGTGGGTGGTGCTGGATTCCTGGTCGGCGCCCGAGCGCAACTTCATCCAGGGCCGCTTCGGCATCGTCATTAACGGCAAGGATGAGGTGCACCTGTCCAACTTCAGCTTCACGCCGAAGGAGTGAAACCAGCGGCCGACGGCGGGCGTACCAAGAGCATGCGTTGGGTTGCCCTGGCAGTGTTGTGCTCAGCGTTCTCTCCGGCGCAGGACGCGCGCGAAATCTTTCTGCGCTCGCTCAAGCTGGATAGCGACAACGAGCGCATCGCCCGCAACTACACCTTCGTGGAACGCGGCGACATCCGCGAGAACGACGCGCAGGGCCGCCTCAAGCAGCGCCGCGTGCTGACCCACGACGTGACTCTGGTGGAGGGCTCTCCCTACCGCCGCCTGATCGCCCGCGACGATAAGCCGCTCCCGCCGGCGGAGGAGAAGAAAGAGCGGGAGAAGCTCGACAAGAGTATCGCCGAGCGGCAGAGGGAGACCCCCGCCCAGCGGGCCAGGCGGCTGGCGGAGTGGGAAAAACAACGGCGCGAAGAGCGCGAGCCGTGGCTGGAAATCCCGGACGCTTTCGATCTGCGCATCGCGGGCATAGAGCGCGTGGACGGAAAGGAGGCCTGGATCATCGAGGGTACGCCCCGCCCGGGCTTCCGCCCCAAGTCCCGCACGGCCCGCCTGTTCCCGAAATTCAAGGGCCGGCTGTGGATCGACAAGCGGGATTCCGTGTGGGTGAAGATGGAATGCGAGGCGCTCGAGAACATCTCCATCGGCCTGTTCCTGGCGCGCCTCCAGAAGGGCGCCCGCATGACTTTCGAGCAGACGCGGGTCAACGACGAAGTCTGGCTGCCCAAGCGCGTCACCATCGAACTGGCCGCCCGCGTCCTGCTGCTGAAGAACATTCGCTCCGAGATAGAGGTCACTTATAGGGACTACCGCAAGTTCCAGTCCGACTCGCGAGTGGTGGGCTTCGAGGCGCCCGAATAGCACTTCAGTTGGTCCGTGGCGGGGTCCCACTGCGCCTCGGGAGACGGTGTGGTGAATTCCAGTTCAAGGGGACGGCCGTGGCGCTCGAGTTCCACGCATTGCGGGAAGCCGTTCTGGAATAGGTAGACGCCCCGGAGGCTCCCCGGGAGCGGCCCGACCGTCAGCTTGTTGGCCGTTCCCGCACACTGCGCGGCGGCCACGCAGGCCGGCTTGGCCTTGGCGGATGCGTACTCCCAGGCATCCAGATTGCGCTGCAAGACAGCCACGCTGGCCAGCAGAAGAATGCTGGGCGCTATCCAGCGCAGCCGCCCGTGCAAGCCGTTCACCGCAACCGCCAACAGCAGGCAGAATCCGATGGAAGGAAGGTACAGCAGGCGGGACTTCTGCAAGTCCGGCCCGATCGCCAACTGCTGGAGTGGCGGGAGAGCCGACAACAGCACGAAGCCGGCCGCCAGCGCCAGATGCCTCCGCCGGGGGTGGCTGGCCGCCAGCAGGCCCAGGGAGGCGATATAGGCGGCGATCGCTCCGGCAAACAGCCCGCCTGGCTCAACGCTCCAGTTGATCGGGAAGTACAGGACCGCCCAGGAGCGCAGCCCCAACGCCTTCACCGCCGGCAGGAACCCGAGCGCGGCGTGCGGGTATCCGCCGATCCCGCCGAACAAACTCCAACGGTAAACGAAGAGGGCCGCCGCCAGCGCGAAGAACGGNNACGTAGGCCGATTCCTTGGCGAGCATGGCCAGCACCATCGAGACCAGGGAAGCCAGCCGGTACACGCCCCCCGGCCGCAAGAACAACAGCAGCCCCGCCAGCACGAAGAAGGTGGCCAGCAGATCGAAGCGGCCCGCAATCCATACCACCGCCTCGGGCCGGGTTCCGTGGATGGCGAAGAGGGCGGCGGCGAAGAACGCCGCCCAGCGGGAGCCGGTGAAGCGCCGCGCCAGGCAGAAAACCAGAATGCAATTGGCCGCGTGGATCGCCAAGCCAAAAGCCCGCCAGAGAGCCGGGTTAGCGCCCGCCCAAATCGAAGTGGCGGCCAGGGAAACGTAGCCTAGCGGCCGGTAGAAACCGTCCCCGCCCCCGGACGTGAACAGCGGGAGCCAACCAGGGCGCAACTCCCGGGCCAGCTTCAGGAGCACGAAATCGTCCGAGAGAAAGTAAAAGGCGAG
>PMEV01000160.1 GCA_003154855.1 Bryobacterales bacterium | reverse complement strand
TCGCCTACATGTCCCCCGAACAAGCTCTCGGCGAGGAGCTCGATGCGCGCACCGACCTGTTCAGCTTCGGCGTGGTTCTCTACGAGATGGCCACCGGCCAGCGCGCCTTCGCCGGCGTCACTAGCGCCGCGGTGTTCGACGGCATCCTGCACAAAGCTCCCGTCTCGCCCGTCCACCTCAATCCGAACCTGCCCGCCGAGCTCGAACGCGTCATCAACAAGGCCCTCGAGAAGGACCGCGATTTCCGCTACCAGGTCGCCTCCGAAATGCGCGCCGACCTGAAACGGCTGCGGCGCGAATCCGAATCGGGGCGCTCGGCCGCCGTGTCCGCCGTCGCACCCGCCACCCTTCCGCCGCCGGTCGAGCCGCCCGCCGCTCTGAGCCGGCGCTTTCGAATGAACCAAGCCGGGTGGTGGGTGCTGGCTGGCCTGGCCCTCGCCCTCGTGCTCCTCCTCGCCTGGCGACCCGCGCTGCCGCCGCCCCAAGTCGCTGGAATGGTCCAATTGACCAGCGACGGCCGCACCAAGATCGCCACCTTCACCGGCATCCCCGATCCCATGGCGACCGACGGCTCGAGAATCTACTTCGAGGAATTCCCGGCCTTCCACCGCTCGACCCTCCAACAGGTCTCGGTGGAGGGAGGAGAACCGGCGCCCGTTCCGCTCCCCTTCACCGGTTGGGGTCTCGCGGGGACTTCCCCGAACCGCCCTGAGCTTCTCGTTCTGGGGTTTACCGAGCCGCCCGCTGCGATGTCGCAAAGCGCGCCGGTCTGGGCCGTGCCTCTGCCCGCTGGTCAGCCGCGCCGCATCGGCAACGGGCTCGCGTACGACGCGGCCTGGTCGCCGGATGGGACTCAGATCCTTCTTTCCCGCGAGCACGAGATCTATCGTGCCTTGAGCGACGGCAGCGGTTTAACCAAGTTAGCCACCGTCAACGGGACGACCATGTGGCCCCGCTGGTCGCCTGATTCCAGGACCATCCGATTCACCGCCCGCGACGAGCGGCTGAATTCCTCCAGCCTCTGGGAGGTAGCGCCCGATGGGACGGGCCTCCGTCTCCTGCTGGCTGGCTGGAACACTCCCCCATCCGAATGTTGCGGAAGCTGGACGCCCAACGGGGAGTATTTCGTTTTCCAATCGATCCGCAACGGCACGCCCAACCTCTGGGCCATTCGCGAGAAGGCGCCCTTCTGGCGCAGCTTCAGCCGCCAGCCCGTCCAGTTGACCTTTGGACAGGTGAGCGGCCAGGCACCGCTTATGAGCCGCGACGGCAAGAAGTTGTTCTTCATTGGGGCTCAGCCCCGCGGCGAGGTGCTGCGGCTCGATCCCCAGAGCCACATGGCCGTGCCCTTCATACCCGGGCTCTCGGCGGAGCACCTGGCGTTCTCGCGAGATGGCCGGTCCATCGCTTACATAGCTTATCCCCAGCGCACTCTGTGGCGCGCTTCCATCGATGGCTCCGACCGCCGCCAGTTGACCTTCCCCCCGATGCTGTGCGGGCTGCCGCGCTGGTCTCCGGACGGAAAGACCATCGCCTTCAGCGGTCAGGCGCCGGCCCAGCCCTGGCGAGCATACCTGATCTCCGCGGAGGCCGGCAGCCCCGAACAACTCTTACCCGGTGCGGTCGAGAGCCTCGACCCCTCCTGGTCTCCGGACGGCGACGCCATCGCTTTCGGCGGGTCTGCCGAGTCCGCTCGGAACGCCAAGGCGGACGCCATCCACATCGTCGATCTGAAGACCCGCCAGGTGACGAGCGTCCCGGGCTCCACCGGGTTGTTCTCTCCGCGCTGGTCGCCCGATGGCCGCTACATCCTCGCCATGACCGGCGACTACCGGAGACTCGTGCTCTTCAACCGCGCCACCGGCCAGTGGGAGGACTTGATTACCGCCCGTTCCGGCTATCCCGACTGGTCCAAGGATGGCAAGTACGTCTACTACTCCGACCCCTTCAACAAAGATGCGCCGTTCTATCGCGTGCGCGTGAGCGACCGCAAGCTCGAGCGCCTGGTCAACCTGGCCGACTACGGGAGGCTGGCACTGGGCCGCTTCGGCTGGTGGACCGGCCTGGGCCCGGACGACTCTCTGCTGACCACCCGCGACGTCAGTGTCCAGGAGATCTATGCGCTCGACTGGCAGACGCATTGAGGTCCAGCCAGATCGGAGCGACCCTCAACTGCTTCTCGGTTTCCTCCAGGCCCCAGCCCCTCAGGATTCCATCCGCGCCGATCGCGAACCCCCGGGATTGCATCGCGCGGTGGAGGAACGCCTCTTCCCAGCCCGACGGGATCCCCATCTCAGACGCCGCCGCGGACATCAGGGCCAGCCGGGCCGCCTCCTGGCCATCGGGCAACAGTTCCCGTAGCCGTTCCGCGCTCAGCCCGCCCTTCGTCTTGAGGGCCACGAACATGGTTCCCGCCTCCAGGAGTGCCCGCACCGCCGCATCCTCTCTGGCATACAGGAAGCCGTTCTTGCGAATCGCTTCCTTACCATCGACCAGCAGCACCACCGCGTCCCCTGGCGCTCGCACCAGGCAGGCCATGTGCCGCCCGTCCGCCGTGAATTGGACCTGGTCCTCTTCCATCAGCGTGTCTTCCGCCGACGGAAACTCGGCCAGTAGCTGGCCATCCGCCAGCACCCTCGTCACGTAGACCGGCTTCTTCGGCGTCCCGGTGTTGGCCAGCGCCAGGCACGCGGCTCGCCCGCCCTGCTCGGAGCGTATGACCGGCCCCACTTCCTTGTATAGCGACGAGTCGACGGCGCCGCCGTACTGCAGCTCCCATCCACCTTGCCGCTCCATGGCGATCCAGGCCAGTTGCCTCGCTCCGGCGAAGCAGGCCCAGGCCGCCTTCTTGGCTTTCGCGATTTCCCGCCCGTCCAGGAGCACCCGGTCCTGGGTTCCGTCGCGCGCGATCCAGAGCACCTGCTTTCGATCCGAGCTGGCGCTCACTTGCACCACTCGTCCCGCGGCCGGCCATCTCCGGTCCCCGTGGATCAGCTCCGCGGAGCCATTCACGTAGCCCAGCGCGCCCGGCGAATCCCACCAGAACTCCAGCTCGCTGGCGCATTCTCCAACCGCGCCCTGGTCCGTGAACAGCCTGTACGAATTCCCTTCCCGCACGGTATAGGCGTAGCGTGCACCCGCCGGCGCGAAACGAAACTCGCCGACGTGCTCCAGTCTCTGGACGCTTTCGCCCCGGCGCACGATCCAGGTGCGATCGTCGCCCTCCGACACCGCGTATGCGAAGACCGAAGAGTCCGCGGAAAACTCGGCCATCCCTATCCTGCCCGCCACGGGCGCATCCTCTTTTCCATCGAGCACGCCAAAGACTCTCCCGTCGCGCCGGCCCGTCCAGGCCGCGTGCTTGCCATCCGCGCTGAAGAACGGCGTCAGCCAGAAGTCGAAGGCTACTCCCTGAGGCGGGTCGTAGGGGCCGAATTCCTTTCCGCCGATCGAGACCCAGCGCCGACCCGCTCGCTCGAAGCTATACGCATAGCGGCTGGCGTCGGAGGAAAACTCGATATGCCCCAGGCGGTCCCAATTCCCCTCTTCCGCGCCATCCACCACCAAGCGCCAGGCGCCCCGCACTTTGGCCCCGTAGGCGCAACGGCCGCTTCGCGGCGCGAAGACGACGAGCGGCAGCCGGGACAGCACGGCCCCTCCCTTGCCACACATCGTGCGGATCTCTTCGTACTCCTTGCCGGGCTCTCCATCGACCACGATGCGTTCGCCCTGGGGTGTCGCTTCCGCCCACGCCACGTGCTCGAAATCGGGGCTTGGAACGAATGCTTCTTCCCAGATCGGGACCTGGCCGCGCACCAGCGCGCTCTTCTCGATGGGAGCCAGTTGCAGTGCCGCGCGGGGCCGGTCTCGCCGCGCCACGAACACGGCAACGGCCGCCAGAACCAGCGCCGTTACCAAGTAGAAACTCCGCTTCACGATTCTCCTCGAAAGGATCGAGTATACACGCTACGGCCGCCACAGAGCCGGGTCGTTCGGATCGTGGCGCCGCGCACGCTCCCGAGCGGCCGCCCAACTGTTCGTGGCGTAGCAGTACGCGCAATCGAATCCGCAGGTGTCGTAGGCGCCGATGTCCACGCTCTCCAGGCATCCGCACTCCGCGCGCGTGGGGCGCGGCTTCAGCGCCGGACCGCCTCCGATCAGCTCCAGGTCCACGCAGTGCGCCTTCCGGACGCCAGTGGCGAGCAAGGCGTCCTCGCAGCAGGAATACAGTGCGATCCCGTGCGCCGCAGCGATGCTCTTCAGATTCGAGACCAGCGCCACTTTCGTCTCCAGCTCAGGCTCGGCCCATTCCACGCCGGCCCGCGCCAGATTGCGGCGCGTCTTCCCGTAGAAATCCGCGAAGGAGAAATAGCAGCGCTCGGTGTGGCCGTCGAGTTGGCGCGCCAGCCTCGAGAAGTTCTCGAAGTGAAACTCCGGCCCCGTGGCCTCCGAGAGCAGGATCGGATCGTATCGCCACAACGCCAGCCGGGGGGAAACGGCGTCCGAGAGCGCGCGGAATGCCGCGAGCGCCTTCTCGAGAGCCGGGTTGCGCGCCTCCAGAGGCCTCCCGTAACCGTTGATCGTCACGTGGAAGTAGAAACGATGCCCCCGCGCTAGAAGTTCGCCCAGTCCGGCGAGCATGGGCGCGGGGTAGCGCGTCCAGAACACGATCCCGGCGCAATCCTCGGGCGCGAGCGACACTCGCTGGATCTGTCCCCCGAACGGATTGATCCACTCGCAGTATCCCGCCCGCACCCGGTTCAGGAACCACGTGGAATAAAACGCGGGGATGTCCGTCCGGCGGCTGGCGCTCACCAGNNGCACCAGATCCTGGAAGCCGATGCTGTGCCGCCATCCCAATACCTTCCGCGCCTTGCTCGCATCCCCCAGCAGGATGTTGACCTCGGCCGGCCGGAACAGGTTCTGGTCCACACCGACGTGCTCGCGGTAGTCCAGGCCGGCGCAGCCGAAGGCCAGTTCGGCGAACTCCCGCACCGAGTGCGTCTCGCCGGTCGCCACCACGTAATCGTCGGGCTCCGGCTGCTGCAGCATCAGCCACATCGCCTGCACGTACTCCCGCGCGTGTCCCCAGTCCCGCTGGGCGTCCAGGTTCCCCAGCCGCACCTCGCCCGCGCCGCTCGCCAGCACCCGCGCAACCCCGGCCACGATCTTGCGCGTCACAAACTCGTAGCCGCGCCGCGGCGATTCGTGGTTGAACAGGATCCCGTTCGAAGCGTGCAACTGGTAAGCCTCGCGGTAGTTCCGCGTCAAATGGAACCCCGCCACTTTGCTGATGCCGTAAGACGAGCGCGGATGAAACGGCGTGGCCTCGTTCTGCGGCACCTCGTGCGCGTGGCCGAACATCTCGCTCGACCCCGCGAAGTAGAAGCGGCACTGCGGCGCCAGGTTCCTCAACGCCGCCAGCAGGAAATGCGTCCCGTTGATGTTGGCGTTCAGCGTCGAGAACTCGTCGTCGAACGAATAACTCACGAAGCTCTGGGCCGCCAGGTGGTAGCATTCCTCCGGCTGCACCTTGTCGATCAGCGTGTGTATGCTGGCGTAGCTCTCGAGCGACGCCGCGTGCAGGTGCAACTGCCCCAGCACTGGCAGCAGCCGCGACAGCCGGTGTTCCGGGTCCTCCAGCGCTACCCGCCGCACCATACCGTGCACCTGGTAGCCCTTCTCCAGCAGCAACTCCGCCAGGTAAGACCCGTCCTGGCCCGTGATGCCCGTGATCAGCGCGCGTTTCCCCGCCATCGCACCTCGATGGTATCACGCGCGCCGCCGGGCGGGACGGCCGGCTACTCTTCCAGGTGAAAGCTGCCCACGAAGGCGCTACGCTCGCCCGGGCTGCTCCACACCGTCCCCAGTCCCAGGCCCTGGAAGCGGTTGGCCAGCGTGTAGGCGGGCATGGCGTGGTCCAGCTTGGCGAGCGGCGGGTAGAACGTCTCCTCGTTATGGCAGATGGCGTCCGCTCCCGTGAGCGCGCGCGTCTCCACTCGCGCCAGCTCGCCGGCCTTCAGCGTCACCTGCGCCGTGTGCACATTGCCGTCCAACACCGTGAACGAGATCGGCGCGACCTCGACCCGCACGATGTCCTCCAGCAGGCGGCCGCCCACGCGCCGGGCGAAACCTTCCAGCGCCAGCCGTTGTTCGGCGTTGGCCCGCTCGTCCAGAATCAGCACCGCCTTCACCGGATACTCCATGCCGGTAATGCCCAGCGTCCCGCTGGCCTTCACCACGCCGGCCACCGACAGGCCGTCCAGCTTCACGCCTTGCCAGGAGCCCTGCCGGATGCTCCACCCGAACACCGCCAGGTCGCCCACCTGATTGGCCTGGCCGTTGGCGAAGCACGGCCCCGTGTACACGTCGGCCGTGCGCGATTCCACATAGTCGCCGCGAATTCCGCTCGCCGAAGCGATGACACCGCCGGCGAGCACAAGTAGAGCTGCGAGTAACAGTTGTTTCATCCCCAGCCTCCTCTGATTGGCCCGGATGAAACTATTCTACCGCGCCTACAGCGCCTGGTAACAGCTCCGCGCCGCGTGGCACTCGTACTTGCCGGCCAGCTTGCCGTCGGGCCCGAGAACGAGCTGCGTCTTCAGGCACCAGAAGATGTGGTCGTCGCCGCCGGGCGCCTGCTGGTCGGGATCGATGAACAGGCCCTTCCAACGCAGATTCGCGCAGCGGTCGGAGGCCATCGGGCGGGAACCGGTTTCCTCCATGGTCAGGTCCTCGCTTTCACCGCCTCGAGCAGCGCGCGCTTCACGGCCACCCGCGCCAACTGGATCTTATAGCCGTTGCTCGCGAGCGGCGTGGCGCCCTCCACCGCGGCTTTGCCGGCCTCTTCCGCCAGCGCCGCGTCCAGCGTCTTGCCAACCAGCGCCTTCTCCGCCGCCACCGCGCGATGCGGCGCAGGCGCCACGTGGCCCAGCACGATGCGCGCGCTCTCGACTGCTTTGCCCTTCATCTTCAACGCCACCGATGCCGTCGCCAGCGGCCAATCCAGGGCTTCCTTCTGCCGCACTTCGTAGGTCGCGTTCCGCACTCCGCCGGCCGGCGGCGCCAGGATCTCCGCCAGAATCTCACCGGGTTGGAGCGCGTTCTCGCGCCCCGCCTCGTCCCCTGGCGTCAGGAAGAACTTCTCGACCGGCAGCTCGCGGCTACCCGCGGCCGAAACCAGCTTAACCTTCGCCCCCAGAGCAACTAACGCCGGGCCGAAGCTGGACGCGCTCACGAAGCAGGCCGGTCCTTGATTGTCGAAGATCGCGTGGTAGCGGTTATCTCCGCTTCGCGCCAGGCTCTCCCCATTCGGGCCTTTCGCCGCGAGGCCGTAGCCCAGCCGGAAATACCAGCACCGGGGCCGCTGGCAGAGGTCGCCGCCCACCGTCCCGATATTGCGAAGCTGCGGGCTGGATACTCCGTGCGCCGCCTGGGCCAGCGACGGATACTCGTCCCTCACCTCCGCGCTGGAGAGCAACTCCGCCAGCGTGACCATCGCGCCGATACGCAGCCCCGCCGCCGTCTTGGTAATCCCTCCCAGGTCCCGGATACCCTTCAGACTCACCACCCGTTTGGGCGTCTGGATGTAGTCCTTCAGCAGGCTCAGCAGGTCCGTCCCGCCGGCCAGGACGTTCGCGTCTTCCCAGCTCTTCCCGAGCAGGCCCACCGCCTCCCTGACCGTCTTGGGATTGGCGTACTCAAAGGGTTGCATCAGGCGTTCCTCCCTTGCAGCGCGGCCAGCACTTTGTCCGGCGTCAGCGGAACCACCGGCACGCGCACGCCGATCGCGTTGGCTACCGCGTTGGCGATGGCCGCGATCCCACCGATCACCGGCGGCTCGCCCAGGCCGATCACGCCCCGCTTGTCGTGCTCCGGCTCCAGGTTCAAGTGCACGATGATTTCACCCACGTCGCCGATCCCGGTCAGCTTATAGAACTCCATGTTGGCGTTCAGAATGCGCCCGGTCACCGGGTCCAGGATGCGCTCTTCGGTGAGCGCGCCGCTGATGCTCAGCAGGACCGCCCCGAAGCACTGGCTCTCCGCCGTCTTCGGGTTGATCACCAATCCGCAATCCTGCACCGCCACCACCCGGTTCATCTTCACCATGCCGGTTTCGGTATCCACCGACACATCGGCGATCTGCACGCCGCCCACACCCGAGCCGATCAGCCCGCCCGGGCCGCGCTGCGCGTTCTCGCCCATCTCCGAGATCTTGCCGCCGGCGGCGATCTTCTTGCACGCCGCCGCCCACGCGAGGCTCT
>PMEV01000181.1:24048-37248 GCA_003154855.1 Bryobacterales bacterium | reverse complement strand
GACTCAATCACCTTCTCGAACGACGGAATCTCGCCGACGATCATGTCTGCCATCCGACCGTAGTCCCGCTGAAGGTCGTTCAGCATGCCCTCGGTCGGTGTCAGCGTGAAGCTGCCCTGGCAAGCCGCATCAAGGCCCAGGTCCGGACTGCCGAAGAACATCCGCGCGTGGCGTGCGCAGTCTCCTGCGAGTTCGCGGTCCACGAGCGCGCGCTGAGCGACCGGCGACTGCATCATCCGGTGGAGATCGTAGTAGTGGCGAGACACCCGCTGGCCTTGCTGGCGCAGGACGCCGCGCGCCTCAAACCAGTGACGCGTTCCATGCACAATGATCACCTTGTCCCAGAACGACCGCTCAGCGACGACTGTGGTCACGCCGGTCACTGACAGCGGGATCGCAGGCACGTCATCCGCGATGTAGGGTTTGATCGTAACCGGTTCGTTCGAGTCAAAGGCGGACTTAGCGCCGGATTCGACCTTGATCGCCCGCCGCACATAGGGATCTCGTTCCGCCGAGACGGTCGGGTACCAGAAGAGCAGACTCTGCCCGTCCGGGTCGTCTCCATCAATGGCGAGGCGAGCCAGATCGGGAGCGATGCCCGATTCCGCCATCGCGGTTTCGGCGATGTTGCCCAGTTGGCGCAGAAGGACGTCCTGGATGTAGTTGCGGCATGCAAGCTTGATCGCGTCGAGCCTGGCGCGGCGTTTCTTCCCACTGAGCGCCTCCAACTCGCCCACCGAGGCTGCCTGGCCAAGATCGCCTCGGAATACCGTGATGTCGATATCCTCCGAGAAACGCGAAATCAGACCGTAGGCTTTCGAGAGCGACGTTCCCCTTTGAACAGCAGCCGAGGCCCACCCGGAGGCAATCCGTTGAAGAGCGCGTCCAGCATTCAGCAAACCCAGAAGTCCTTCTCGATATTCTGCTCGGGCGTTCCAAGCCGACGGGCGGCCCCGAGAAACAGGTCTCGCCTGTCTGCAGCCGACGCCCGCAGAACCTCGCTGTAGCCATGGTTCATGGACGATTCACCCTTTCCCGAGTCCGGCCTTCCCGAGCGTCGGACTCCATCAGCAGCGTCTGCACGGTTTCCCGCATCCACTGCGGTAGTGCATCGAGGCCACCTCGCAGATCGGTGCGCAGTGCCGCGCCCTGAGAAGGATCCCACAGGATCTTCCTGAGGCGGTCCATGATCGCGTGCTGGTCGGTGGGAGGCATGTCGTGTAGCCAATGTAGAGCTTGCACTACCCTCATCCCGGGCCGGCCCGCCCAGTACAGACGGCTCGGGGCAGTGAGCTTGAAATCGATTCTGAGCTTGTCGAGTTGAATCGGGCGCAACCGCGCGTCCGTGTGAACGGTGAGGCGGCCCGGCGCCGCCGTCGTCAGGCCCAGCTCGTTTGCGGCGGTGATGCCGTCCAAAAGAAAACGAATCTTGTCCCGGCGTGCCACAGCGTCGATCACCGCGGCGTAGTCGGGATTGGTTGGCTTTCCGGTGAGCCGATTGACTCGCGGGAGATCGTAGAGACCTCGGTCGATTCGCCGGATCTCATTCCCGGCCGCCAGACGCTGCAAGGCCTTGTCAACGCCCGCCCTGGAGCCCAGGTCGAGGAAATCGTTCGGTGTCCAGACACGGGAAACATCGTTGTGGTGCATCCGATCGAGAATGCGGCTCTTGAGGTCGACTCTTGGCCGCCGGCGAACGCGTCTCTGTCGGATGGCGCGCATCTGAGATTGCCACGAGGCTGAACTATGTATACATTTTTCGGACAATCTAAGCCTACCACAACTACCCAACCAAGGCACACTCACTCGCCCCGCAAGGACTGATCTGCTCGGCACGAAGGACCGCCGTGGGGGGCCATAGTGCCCAACTGTACCGATGTTGTACCGATGAGTGGATTGCGTGTCCAACAGGGCAATCTCGGCCTTCCCGGATCCTGCAAGTTGCAGAGTCGGCAAAGTCTAGTTTTCTCGTGGTTCGAATCCCTGCCGGGGAGCCACTCGTCCAGTTGCGAACTCAAGCAACCGCGGCCCCAACGGCTTCCGCGGAACGCAGATTGGCCGGAAACGACCGTCGTGTTCGTTCGCGCGTGCAGGTTGATCTTCTCGACCGTGAACGGCCCCGCTCCGGCCAGCCCGAGAGCGAACGGCAACTGATCGGTCAGATGCTCGCCGGCGGCTGCTTGAGAGACCAGGTATTGGCGCGCATCGCGCACCGCGGCCGCCGCGGTCCCGATCCCGGCGCGAAACCGGCCACCGCCTGCCGGGTAGAACCCATAGCGCTCGAATTGCAGGCGCACTGTCGGTCCCATTCGTTCCAGCAAAGGCAGAAACGTCCGCGCCAGGAAAAGGTCGGGGCCGTAGACCCGAGGGTGGCGCCCGCTTCGGCGGCAGCCAATGCCGCCGTCGGATGCTGGCGCAGCAGCCCCGGCCGCGAGCGAGAGGCTCACCGAGGTGCGCAGGATCCGTCCGCCGCCTTCGCCGAACGATCCGTCAATCCGAATCATGACGGTTCACCCTTTCACGCAGACCACCTGGCGGAGCGTGTGGACGATCTCCACCAGGTCCGCCTGAGCCGCCATCACCGCGTCGATCGGTTTGTAGGCCGCCGGAGTTTCATCGATCACGTCCTGGTCCTTCCGGCACTCCACGCCTGCCGTCATCCGCACGTGATCCTCTACCGTAAACCGGCGCTTGGCTTCGTTGCGCGACATGGCCCGCCCGGCGCCATGGCTGCAACTCGAAAAGCTCTCCGGGTTGCCTTTGCCGCGCACGATGTAGGAACGCGCGCCCATGCTGCCGGGGATGATCCCCATATCGCCCTCGCGCGCTCGCACGGCGCCCTTGCGCGTGACCAGAACGTTTTCCCCGTAATGCGATTCGCGGGCCACGTAGTTGTGGTGACAATTGATGGCCTTCAGCTCCGCGTCGAAGGGCGGCGCCTCGCCGGAGTTGCGGACCGCCCCGATGGTCTGTTCCATCATCAGATCGCGGTTCCGCTGCGCGTAGTCCTGCGCCCACTCCACCGCCTCGACGTAGTCGTCGAAGTGCTCGGTGCGCTCCGGAAAATAGGCCAGGTCGATATCCGGCAGATTAACGAAGAACTTCGTCATGTCTTTCTTCGCCAGCTCGATGAAGTAACTCCCCATCCGATTGCCGACTCCGCGCGATCCGCTGTGCAGCATGAACCACACGGCGTCCGACTCGTCCACGCAGACCTCGATGAAGTGATTGCCGGTGCCCAGTGTGCCGAGGTGGTTCGCGTGATTGCCGCGATCCAGCTTGGGATGCTTCGCCAGAATCGCGTCGTAGCGAGCTTTCAAGGTTTCCAGCCAGACCTCCCGATTGCGCGCCGGTATATCGCGCCAGGCGCCGCGGTCGCCCGCTCCGCCGCGGTTGGTCCGGCCGTGCGGCACGGCGGTTTCAATCGCCGTGCGGATTCCCTTCAGATTGTCCGGGAGATCGCGCGCATTCAGGCTGGTCTGAACCGCCATCATGCCACAACCGATGTCCACACCCACCGCGGCCGGAATGATGGCGCCTTTAGTCGGGATCACGCTTCCGACGGTCGCGCCGATTCCCCAATGCACGTCCGGCATCGCGGCAATCCACTTGAAGACGAAAGGGAGCTGTGCGGCGTTCAGAAGCTGCTGGCGCGCCGCGTCCTCTAGCTGCACGCCCTTGGTCCACGCTTTGACCGGCACGCCGGTCTGCGACGCGATCACGCTGTAAGTGGTATCGGACATCTCGATCTCCTATCATTATGCCGGCCTGCGGCGACTAACGGTGAAGAAACCTTGCTCTACCCACTGAGCTACTGCCCCGCCATCGTATTGGAGCAGCCCGGACTCGAACCGGGGACCTTGTAGTTCCTCCTGCATTCGCCGCGGGCCGTTCCGAAGGGCCGACCAGGAAACTGGTCGAGACGCGACATTTTGGTATGTAGTCCCGCCGGCATTCGGCCCTCCGCTTCAAACACCAACTGCTTCAATGCGCGCGATCCAGTGGTCCGCCTCGAGTCGCCCCGCGGCGAACGCCGAAATCAGTTCGAATACCTGATCGGAGAACCCCCCGATGTTCAGGATGTCGGCCCGTTCGGCAGCCTGCGTCGTCTGGTTCGGCTGGACATCCAGGCAAACCAGGCGAGCCTTCGGATTCCGCTGCCGGAATTCCGACCACACCGCTAGCAACGCCGTCCCGCAACCACGGCCCTGATCCACCCACGACTCGTTATCCGAGACGAAGATGACCAGATCCGCCTTGGCCTTCCGCCGGTTCAGAAGGCGCACCGGGGCGCTGCAGTTCGTGCCGCCTCCGCCGATCGACGCCAGCCGTTCGGCGTTCGTCATCACGCTATCGCGCGAGTTCAGATTCACCGAAACGACCCCCTGTTCGAACGGCAGCACGGTCGCGGATTGATTCTTCCGCAACACCGAGGCAGCGACCAGCGCCGCTACCTCGATGCACCGCACGCTGGTCGTCGATCCGGCCCGGTGACCCGTGACCGGGCTGGACATGGAGCCGGAAACGTCGGGGCACACGACCTCCTGCCCCTTGATCGACGGCACATTCGCGACCGCCAGCTCCAGCGCGTCCTGCAGGGCATTGCGCACCTCGTCGGGAACGGCCGCATCGCAGTTCCGGTAGGCCGTCAGCAGTTGGTACGGGGACACTCGCGCCGGCTGAAGCTCGCCCGCATCGCGCAATCGTGCCGCGACCAGGCTCGCCAATGCCTGCTCTTCGAACACGCCGTGCCGCGCGAACGTGTTCAGGTTCATGCGCGTGGTCTGCCACGAAGCGTTCTTCGCGATGCTCGCCCAATCCTTCTGGGCGAGCGGCAGCGCCGACAACAGCATGAACGGAAGGTCCGGAACGTCCAGCGCCTCGCCGGCCTTGAACCGCTCAAATTGCATCACCAGCTCCGGCAATGCGCTCGCCTCGTAAGGCCGGCCCAGCAGGTAGCCGTAAAACGCCGCCCGCTGGGGTCCCGCCGGCTTCGGGTGGACCATCTTTACAATGTCGGCCAGCGACGGATTCTGCCCGGCGCTGGAGCCGAACAAAACTTCCTCCTCGCGGCTGGCGAGCCACTCGCTCACCAGCCGCTTGGGGGCGCTCCCCAAGGACTTCCGGCCGACCACTCCGGAACGGAGAATCTGAACATACGTCCGCAGCAAGCGCGCGTTATCGACGACCCGCGCGAAAACGCACTCGTGGAGCCGCGGTTCGCGCGTGGAGAGCCACGCGCACAGCAACGCCGGCATGTCCTTCATGAAGGAATGCGTCCGGCTGTAGATGGCCACGCGTGCGACGAACTCGCTCTCCACCGCCTCGCACAGTTCGAGCACACGCGTCAGTTGCTCGTCGGCGGTGGCATAGAAGGTCCGTCCGAAACAGCCGGTAGCCGCATACTGCGCCAGGGCCTGCTTCGGCGCGAGCGCGTAGGCCGGAGCCTTCTCGGAGTTCACGGTGTCGGTTTGCGGAATCAACGCATTCCGAAGGCTGGCGAACAGTGTCTGGTTGGCCATCTTTCATTTCCTCGCTTTCGTAGTGCCTCTGGGCGCCGTGGCGGGCGCGGGCAGGCTCGAACTGCCATTCTCGGTTTAGAGGACCGAGGCCCTATCCCTTGGACGACGCGCCCCGCTTGGTGGGCCTGCACCTGCTAGACGACAGACCCCTGGTGGGAGCGGACAGAATTGAACTGTCGTCTTCCGACTTAAAAGGACGGCGCTCTCCCGTCTAAGCTACGCTCCCGAACTGGTGCCGGGGCTGAGAA
The DNA here is from genome assembly GCA_003154855.1 of Bryobacterales bacterium. Taxonomy (GTDB): domain Bacteria; phylum Acidobacteriota; class Terriglobia; order Bryobacterales; family Bryobacteraceae; genus Fen-330. The sequence goes on along the minus strand of PMEV01000181.1, from coordinate 31,478 downwards.
TCGAACTCAACTGTGCTGGTTTGTAGGACCAGTCTCCGCGACCAGCGGAGTTCCCCGGCAAACTTTGGTTCCCGGCCTGCGTTTCGATCCTGGTTCTAGCCGGTCATCTGGCGCGACCGCTTATAGCGCGGCTCGAGGAGCCGTCCTCCCACCGGGAACGAATTGGCTGTGGGGGCTGGACTCGAACCAGCACATACGCGGTTAACAGCCGCGCGCTTTGCCTTTCAGCCACCCCACATACTTTGGTTGGCCCGCTCGGATTCGAACCGAGGCGCTCCCACTTAAGAGGTGGGCGCTCTTCCAACTACTTGGCGAGGATGGAGGGATTTGAACCCTCGATTCCCCGATCGAGAATCGGGTGGCTTGAGCCTCTTGCCTTCATCCTCTTGGCGGGTTCGACCGGATTTGAACCGGCGGTCTGCACCGTGACGGGGTGCCGGGGACGGCCGAACTCCCCTACGAACCCGCATACTTGGTTGGCCCCGCGAGACTTGAGCTCGCATTTCGACGTTCGGAGCGTCGTGTCCTCTCCAAGATTGGACGAAGGCCCGTGCTACGGGCGGAAGGATTTGAACCTCCAAGTCTCCCAGTTCGCGACCGGGTCTCCTGATCCGTTGAACGACGCCCGCTTGAAGATGCCGCTGAACGACCTCCCAAGCAAATGGGGTGACCGGAGAGAATCGAACTCTCGTGGAACGATCCACAGTCGCACGCCTAATCCACTCGGCCACGGTCACACTTGGCGCCAGGAGCACGAGTCGAACGTGCTTGTCCGGCTTTTCAGACCGGCGCCTTGACCGCAACGGCCTCCCTGGCGAATTGGTGGAAGAGGAGGGAGTTGAACCCTCATTTGCCGGTTGCGGGCCAGCGGTCCTCCCGTTGAACGACTCCCCCCGATCCTGGTTGCGGGCTGGCGAGTTGAACGCCACTCGCTTGGCTTATGAGGCCAGCATGACACCGGTTCACTTGCCCGCAGAAACCTGGTCTTGAAATCTTCCCGGATGGGGAGCCCTGTGTCGGACTCGAGCTGACCTTTCCGGATTACAGGTCCGGCGCATCGCCATCTATGCTTACAGGGCTTGCATTTCTGGAGCCAGAGGGGGTATTCGAAACCCCAACCTCCGCGTTACGAGGGCGGCGCTCTTCCGCTTGAGCTACTCCGGCTTGGAGCGGGTGCGGAGAGTCGAACTCCGTTGATCGGACTGGCGATCCGATGCCCAACCCATAGGCCACACCCGCGATAACCTTGGAGCGGACCGCACGCCCTATACACCACGCCCGCTCGTTCACACTTCTGCGATACCTATTCAATTGTCAAAGAGCTGCCCCGATGCACACCTCCACTGCCTCCCTTCCAACCGCAAGCAAGTCCGGCACAATGCCCCATGTCGCACACAGCACAAAAAAAGGGCGGCCATTTTTGGTGGCCGCCCTTTCTTGAAACCCGTTTCCTATTCCAAGACGGTCAGGTCACCGCGCGCGCATCATGATTGACGCGCCTCTCGGTACCTTTAAGGCCTGCTCCGAATTGGAATGCTTGTGTCACGAAGTTACATTGTAACCCACGTGTCCGCGGATTTCAAGAGTCAGAATTGTCCAATGCGAGATGAGCCTGAACGGAGGGTTCGTTTCCAATACGAGATGAGCCTGAAACGAGAGACCGGAAAAGGTGCATCCTGCGAGTGAATGACAATCACCATGCAGAACCTTGAACGGCTGAATCTGGCCGAGATGCAGGAGTTCATCGAAGGCAGTGGAAGGGTTGACTTCATCGCCGATGGGCGGGAAGCCGTCTATGGCTTCATCGAACGGGTCTTGAAGGCGCAGCCGTATCGCCGCTTGAGCAAAGGGCAGAAAGGAGTGGTGCGCCGGTTCTTGGTTAAGGTCACCGGACTGAGCCGGGCGCAGGTCACGCGCTTGATCGCCGGCTGGCGTCGTACCCGGCGGGTGAAGGTCAAGGCGCCTTGCCGGAGGCGCTTCGCGCGGCGGTACACCGACCAGGACATTGTGTTGTTGGCGACCGTGGACGCCGCCCATGAGGACCTCTCGGGGCCGGCCGTGCGGCGGATCCTGGAGCGGGAATACGCGTTCTTCGGCAACGCCGATTACCAGCGGCTGGCCGGCATTTCGGTCTCGCACATTTACAACCTGCGAGGCTCGGAGGCCTACCGCGACCAGCGGGTGTGGGTGCACCACACGCAAGCGCGCCAAGTCTCGATCGGAGAGCGGTGCAAGCCCGACCCCCAAGGCCGGCCCGGCTATCTGCGGGTTGACACGGTGCACCAGGGCAACCAGGACGGCAAGCCCGGTCTGTACCACATCAATGCCGTCGACACGGTCACGCAGTGGCAAGTGGTGGGCTGCGTGGAGACCATCTCGGAACGGCACCTGTTGCCGGTGCTGGAGGCGATGCTGCATCAGTTTCCCTTTCGTATCTTGGGCTTCCACTACGACAACGGCTCGGAGTTTCTCAACCGCCAGGTGGCCAAACTGCTGAACAAGCTGTTGGCCGAGTTCACCAAGTCGCGGGCCTACCGGACCACGGACAACGCCCTGGTGGAGGGCAAGAATGGCGCGGTGGTGCGCAAGCACATCGGTTACGGGGCGATCGACGCCCAGCATGCCGAGGCATTCCAGAAGTTCTACACCGCCTACTTCAACCCCTACCTGAACTATCACCGCCCGTGCGGGTTTGCCACGGTCAAGGTGCTGGCGCGCGGCAAACGCAAGCGGACCTATCCGGCCAAAGATTACCGCACGCCGTACGAGGAGTTGGTTTCGCTCCCGGACTGGGAGCAGTACTTGAAGGAAGGCATTACGGCGGCGCTGCTGGATCGACAGGCCCGGAGGATGAGCGACACCGAGGCGGCGCAACGGATGCAACGAGTCAAGCTGGCGTTGCTGAAAAAGTGCCGGGGGATGAAATGAGACCGCGCCGGCCAACCCGCGACCACAGGAGCTGTGGAAATGCCGGGGCGGAGGAAAGCGTGGAAAACCAAAGGCGGGTTTCCCACCCTTCCCACCGCCCCTTGGAAATCTCGCCCACGGCGCGAGATTCCCACATTCCCACAGCTCGGGCGGGCCGCCGATGGAAAAGTGGAAAACCGAAAACCGGTTTCCCACTTTTCCCCGCGCGGTCCGCGACGACGAACGGGGTTCACCTCCCCCGCCCGACAACCCAAGAAAGGAGACATCACCCGAGAGCACCTGGTCACGATAGCGCTGTCCAGTTTTCAGGCTCATCGACCATTGGAAACCAAGGCCGCTTTCAGGCTCATCCTGTGTTGGAAACAAAATCAGAGTTCAGGCTCATTCTTGGATTGGAAAATGCTGGGGCGTCAATCCCCTAGACGCGGTCGCGCCAGACGAAGGGCTGGCCGTTGCCGGTGTAATCTTTGTGACCAACAACGATCGGCTTGTGGCCTCGATAAAGCTCCCACCAGGGGCGGGCGTAGTTGCGTTCGAGGCGCCGCCGGCCGCCCAACGTTTCGACCAGCACCCGTTCATCCTGCTGGTCCAGCGGGATTCGCGGCTCCAGAAAGGCGTGCACCAGCAGGGCAGCGTCCAGATCCAGGACGTGGGGGAGGGTTCCCATGTACTCGATCGCCTGCGGGTACTCCTCCGGCGAAAACTGTTCGCGCGCCAGAAGCTGCGAGGGCGTCAAGGCGACTTGCCCGGACCAGCCCCTAACATGCTTGCGCTCGTGGTTGCCAAAGAGAGAGCCGGCGTTGGAGGTGGTCCCGAAGAAACGGAGAACCGCGGGGGAATTCGGGCCACAGTCGAGCATGTCGCCGACAATCAACTGTGCCACTTGGATAGTGTCGCAAACTTGCGGGGATGTGAGAGGTACAATCGGAAGCGGAAAGGAAGCCATGATGTCCGACAATCGATTCTCCCGGCGCAGCTATCTGGCGATGCTCGGAGCGGGTGCGACGCTGGCCGCATCGGCTCCCGCCGCCCCGGCGCCCGCCGGCGACGCCGATCGCGCACGCCGCATGCGGTGGTGGCACGAGGCGAAGTTCGGCATGTTTATCCACTGGGGCCTGTATAGCGTGCTGGGCCGGCACGAGTGGGCGATGGAGGAGGAGGGCATCCCGGTTCCCGAATACGAGCAACTGGCCAAACGCTTCACGCCCCAGCCGAACTCCGCGCGCGCTTGGGCGAAACTCGCCAGGAAGGCCGGGCAGAAGTACATGGTGATGACTACCAAGCATCACGAGGGGTTCTGCCTGTTCGACACGAAGCTCACCAGTTACTGCGCGCCTAAGCAGGCCTGCGGCCGCGACCTGGTGAGGGAGTACGTGGAGGCGGCGCGCGCCGAGGGATTACGAGTGGGGTTCTATCACTCGCTGATGGACTGGCATCATCCGGATGGCGCCCGCTGCGCCCAGGACGAAGCGGCGCGCCGGCGGTTCGTGGATTACATACACGGGCAGATTCGGGAATTACTGACTAACTACGGGAAGATCGACGTGCTGTGGTACGACGTCTCCTGGCCGCTGGACGCGCAAGGCTGGGAGTCGGAGCGGATGAACGAGATGGTGTTCAAGCTGCAGCCGGACATCGTGGTGAACAACCGGAACGGATTGCCAGGCGATTTCTCGACGCCCGAACAGCACATACACGCGGAGGAGAGCGGCCGGGCCTGGGAATCCTGCATGACCATGAACGACAGTTGGGGTTATCAACGCGCCGACGACAACTGGAAGAGCGCCAAGACGGTGATCCGGAACCTCAGCACCTGCGCGAACGGCGGCGGCAACTACCTGCTGAACATCGGGCCGAAACCGGACGGCTCGATTCCGGAAGAGTCGGTGCGCATCCTGAGCGCGGTGGGGCAGTGGATGGATCGCAATGGCGCCACGATTTACGATTCCGAGCCCTGCCAGCCGAGCAACTCCGTGTTTGCGAATTTTACGCGGAAGGGCAAGACGCTGTACATTCACGTATACTTCTGGCCGGGCGACACGGTGGCCATCGGCGGGTTGCAGGCCAAGGTGGTCTCGGCGCGGCTGTTGGCCAGCGGCAAGAAGGTCGAGTTCGAGCAGGAGCAGTTCCGGGTGCGGTTCAAGGGATTGCCGGCGACGGCGCCGGACGAACCGGTGACGGTGATCGCGGCGGAGTGCGATGCGGAGCCGACGCAGAACATGGACCTGATTCGCACCCAGCGGCCGCGGACCTGAACGGGGAGCCGGACCTGGAGGTCCGGTCGCGGACGTGGACGTCCGCCTTACGTAGTGCGCTTGCGCCAGGCGTCGAGTTCGGCGGCGAGGTTTTCGCGCACGGTTACGAAGGACGGATTGGCGTACTGGTTGCGTTTCTCGCGGGGGTCGCCGCGCAGGTCGAACAGTTCGCCCGGCCCCTTGTCCTGGTCGCGCAGGACCAGTTTGTAGCGGGAGTCCCGAGCCATCTGGGCGGCTTGGAAGTCGCCAAACACCAGGTTGCGCCAAGGCTGCTTCTTGGGGAACGGCTCATTGAGAAGGGCGGGCAGGTAGCTGCGGCCGGGCAGGTTGCGGTCCTGCGGGAGCGCGGCGCCGGCAAGCTCGCAGATCGTGGGCAGACAATCGTAGACGCTCACGAGCTCGGGCCGAGCACCCTCTACCGGCACCTTTCCCTGCCAACTCCAGATCATGGGCGTGGCCATGACTTCCTCGTACATGTTGGGCGGATCGGAGGCCAGGCCATCGCTCCACAAGCCATGCCGGCCGAGCAGGAATCCGCTGGCGCTGGTGAACACGATTATGGTCTTGTCGCGGAGGCCGCGCTGGTCGATTCTGGCCAGGAGCGTGGAGAGGCGGTCGTCGAAGGTGGTAAGGGCGGCGGCGCGCTGGCGGATGTGAGGCACGACGTCGGCGAGCAGGTTCTTGTCCCGCGCGGCGTTGGGGGCCATGGGTTCCCAACCGATGCCGTCGAAGGAGGACTTCGAGTACATGTCGCGAAACTTGGCCGGCAGTTCTTCGGCGGAGGCCAGCAGGTCGGTCTGGTTCACGGTCAGAAAGAAGGGGCGATCGCCTTTCTGCGAGTCGAGAAACTCGATCGGGTTGGCGGCGCCGCTGAGGTATCCGGCGGCTGCGAGCAGATCGGCGAGAGCGGGGTCATGGCTTCCCTGCTGGTGCGGCGGACGCCCGGTGAGCAGAGCGGCGCGGTTGGCGGGACCGGTGGGCGCACACCCGATGTTGTAGAGGAAGCGCGTGCCGCCGCGGGCCAACAGATCTATGTTGGGCGTGCGGATCTCGCGGTTGCCGTAGCAGGCGAGCATCCAGGCCCCCAGGTCGTCCGCCACGACGAGCACGATATTGGGCCGAGCGGAAGGCAGCTTGGCGAAGGCGGGCAAAGCGGCGGCGAACAGAAGTTCACGACGGGTCAAGCGCAGGCTATGGGACAACGACCGCCTCCGAAGGCTCGAAAAAGAGCGATTGCGTGGTGGCTCCACGGAACTACTATCGTACATGGTTTTGGCGGGCTGCCGCCGCCCTTGCGTGGCTGCTACATTGGACGCATGGGATCTCACGGGCACTTGTGGCTTACAGCGGCGGCACTGCTGCTCGGGCAACTCGCCCCGATGACGGTGCGCGGCGCCGAAAAGGACCGGTTCCTGGTGTACGTCGGAAGTTACACCGGAGCGCGGAGCAAGGGCATCTACGCCTGGCGGTTCGACGCCGCGACGGGCGTTGCGACGCCGCTGGGCCTGGCGGCTCAGGCAGTCAACCCGTCCTTCCTGGCGGTCCATCCAAGCAATCGGTATCTTTACGCGACATCGGAGGTCGGAAGCCGCGGAGGCCAGCCGGGCGGAGGCGTCGAGGCATTCGCGATCGACGCCGCGAGCGGCAAGCTCACTCCGCTCAACCAGGTTTCTTCGCGCGGCGCGGGGCCGGCCTTCGTCGCCGTGGACCGGACCGGCTCCGACGTGCTGGTGGCCAACTACAGCGGCGGCAGCATCGCGGTGTGCCCCATTAAGGAAGACGGGCGGCTGGGCGAGGCCACGGCGTTCGTGCAGCACGAAGGCTCGAGCATCAACCGGCTCCGGCAGCGCGAACCGCACGCGCACTCGATCAACGTCTCGCCCGACAACCGCTTCGCGATCGCGGCCGACCTGGGTCTGGACAAGCTGCTGATCTACAGGTTCGACGCCGCGAAGGGCACGCTCGCGCCCAACGATCCTCCATTCGCCGCGGTGAAGCCGGGCTCGGGGCCGCGGCACTTTACCTTCCACCCCAGCGGCAGGTTCGCCTATGCGATCAACGAGCTGGCCTCGACGGTGACGGCGTTCTCCTACGATGCGGCCCGGGGCGCACTCAGCGAGCTGCAAACCGTCTCGACGCTGCCCGGCGGTTTCCTGGGCGACAGCACTACGGCCGAGGTGCAGGTGGACGCGGCGGGGCGGTTTCTCTACGGATCGAACCGCGGCCACGACAGCATTGCGGTGTTCG
>PMEV01000181.1:0-23972 GCA_003154855.1 Bryobacterales bacterium | reverse complement strand
ATAGAGGAGGCAGTGCGATGCGAACACACGTACGGAGACTGCTGTTGGTGGCATTGGGAGTCGCGGTCGTGGCGCTGGCCCAGCGGCCGCCAGCGGAGCGCGAGCGCACGCGCGTGGAACGAGAGGTCCGGCACGAACTGGTGATGCTCCCCTACTACAGCGTCTTCGACAATCTTGCGTATAAGGTAGACGGCGACACCGTGACCCTGCTGGGCCAAGTGGCGCGGCCGGATCTGAAGACCGATGCCGAACGGGCGGTGAAGGGGATCGAGGGCGTGGAGAAGGTCAACAACCAGATCGAGGTGCTTCCGGTCTCGCCGAACGACGATGGCATACGGCGGGCCGTGTACCGCGCCATTTTCGGCAGCGTGGGCCTGGACCGCTACGTCCTGGCCGCGGTTCCATCGATTCACATCATTGTGAAGAACGGCAACGTGACGCTGGAGGGCGTGGTGGCGAACGAGGGAGACAAGAACCTGGCGGGCATCAAGGCGAACGGCGTGCCGGGTGCGTTCTCGGTGACCAACAACCTCAGGATCGAGAAGTAGGGATCACCGTGGCATTACGGCTAAGCCGCTGCTATCCCCCTATAATGTAGGAATGCCTAGCACAGCGGAGCCCGGCGCGGCCGAGATCGCGCAGGGCATCATGGACCTGGAAAGCCAGTACCTGCTTCAGAACTACGCTCGTTACCCGATCGTGCTGCACCGTGGAAGAGGCTGCCTGCTCTTCGACGTTCAGGGCAAGCGCTACCTGGACCTGATTTCGGGCATCGGCGTGAACGCGCTGGGGCACGCGCATCCGCGCATCATGCGAGTGCTGCGCGAGCAGGCGGGACTGCTGATCCACGGCTCGAACCTGTACTATCACGAATACCAGGGGCCGCTGGCCAAAAGGCTCGCCGAGATCAGCGGGCTGGAGCGCAGTTTCTTCTGCAACTCGGGCACGGAGGCCATGGAAGCGGCCATCAAGATGGTCCGCTCTCACGGCGGAAAGATCGGTCCGGAGAAATACGAGATCGTTTCGCTGGACAATTCCTTCCACGGGCGCACCATGGGCGCCCTCTCGGTGACCGGCCAAGCGAAATACCGGAAGGATTTCGAGCCTCTGCTGGCGGGCGTGAGATTCGTGCCGCCGAACGACGTGGCGGCACTCGAAGAGGCCATCGGGCCGCGGACGGCCGGGGTGATTCTGGAGTGGATCCAAGGGGAGGGCGGCATCATCCCGCTGACGTACGAGTACGTGGCCAAAGCCAAGGCACTGGCCGCGCACCACAACGCGCTGGTGGTATTCGACGAGATCCAATGCGGCGTCGGCCGGCCCGGGAAGTACTTCGCTTACCAGTTGGCCGATCCGGCGATCCTGCCGGATATCACGGTGGCGGCCAAACCGCTGGCCTGCGGCTTGCCGCTGGGCGTGCTGATCGCGAACCAGAAGGCCGCGGCTACGATCGGCCCCGGAATGCACGGAACCACTTTTGGCGGCGGGCCGCTAGCCTGCCGGGTGGCGCTCGAGTGCCTGGAGATCATCGGCGAGCTGCTGCCCTCGATCTACCGGCTGGGCGGCGATTTCCGCATGCAGCTCACGGAAATGGCGCGGCATTTCGGCTTCATTCGCGAGATACGTGGCTGCGGGCTGATGATCGGCGTGGAGCTGGACAAGCCCGGAAAGCAAATCGTGCTGGACGCGATGGCCGAGGGCCTGCTCATCAACTGCACGCACGACACCGTGCTGCGCTTCCTGCCACCGTATATCATCACGGAAGAGGAAATCGACCGGGCGATGAAGATTCTGCGCCGGGTCTTGCAGAAGGCGTAGAGCGTTCCGCGGCGATCGGGTGAGATGCCGAGTTCGTTCGTCTTTCTGGATCCCTCGGGCAGGCGCTGGACGCGCTTCAAGCGGCTTGCGCGCACCGCGGCCATCTTCCTGGGGATCGCGATGCTGCTGTTCGCTTTGAGTCTGTTCAGCAGCCCGCAGCTTCCCGCTCTGGGACTGCCGGTGGTGGAGCACCTGGCTCGCTTCTCGGAGGTGCCGTCGGTGATCCGCGGAGAGAGAACCAGCAAGAACGTTCCCTTCAAGCTGCGCAAGGCCGTCCAGGAGATGAAGTTCGTCCGCTCGGCGACGCCGGTGATTCATCCCAAGACCGCGGGCCTGATTGGCGCGAGCCGGTCGGTGGTGTTCGGGTTCTACGTGAACTGGGACCCGGGCAGCATGGTCTCCTTGCGCCTCAACCTGCAGCACCTGACGCATTTGCTGCCGGAATGGCTGGTGCTGCAGAACGGAGCAGGCGATCTGGACGACCAGTCGGATCCCACGGTGATTCAAATTGCCGCCGACGCCAAGCTCCCCGTGCTGCCCATGGTGACCAACTTCCGCGAAGGCTGGCAAGCCGCGGACCTGCACCGCGTGCTCAACGACGCCTCCGCGCGGGCGGACCTTATCGACAATATATACAGCAACCTGGTGGAGCACAAATCCGCCGGGGTGAATATCGATTTGGAGGAGCTGGCGGTGAAGGACCGCGCACGGCTGGTCGAATTCATGCGGTTGCTGCGGGCCAAGCTGGCGCCCGCGGGCCTGCTGCTGACCCAGAGCGTGCCGGTGGACGACGAGGCATACGATCTGAAACGGCTGGCGGAGCTGTGCGATTACATTGTGCCGATGGTCTACGACGAGCACTACCAATCGGGCGCGCCCGGGCCGGTGGCTAGTCAGGAATGGTTCGAGCGGCAACTCGCCGCATTGGCGCGCCGCCTGCCGGCCCAGAAGACGATCGTGGGCCTGGGCAATTACGGTTACGATTGGATCATCGGCTCGCAGGGCGCGGCGGAGGTGGTGTTTGGCGACGTGATGTCGGCCGCCCGGTCGAGGCACGCGCAGGTGATCTGGGATGTGGCGACCGACAACCCGGTTCTGCGTTACCAGGCTGGCGCGCAGCACGAAGTCTGGTTCCTGGATGCGGTGGCGGCGCTCAACCAGGTGAACGCCGTGGGCGACGCCGGATTCCGGGGCTGCGCACTGTGGCGGCTGGGCGCGGAAGACCCCGGCCTGTGGAAGGTGCTGAGAGCCGACGGCTGGCCCGCCGACAATTTCGATATCATGAGCCTGGGGCGGTTGGTGGCGCAGAAATCGGTGAGCGAGTACGGAGACGGCGAACTGCTGCACATCGCCGATACGCCGCGCGAAGGCCAGCGCCAGGTGCGGCGCGAAGCCGACGGCGGCTACACAGAGCAATACCAGGAATACCCGTCCTACTACGTGATCGAAGCGTCTGGGAAAGCGCCCGGCAGAGTGCTCGCGCTGACCTTCGACGATGGGCCCGACCCGGAATACACGCCTCTGATTCTGGATATTCTGCAGGCGCGCCACGTCCCGGCGACTTTCTTCGTGGTGGGGGTCGAGGCCGAGCGGAGTCCCGGCCTGATCGCGCGCGAATACGCGGAGGGCCACGAGATCGGCAACCACACCTACTCGCATCCCAACATCGCCACCGTGTCGGCCGAGCGCACCATCCTGGAACTGAACGCCACCGAGCGGATCATCGAACATGCGGCCGGCGTGTCCACCATCCTCTTTCGGCCGCCGTACAATGCCGACAGCGAGCCGCAGACGCCCGAGGAGATCGAGCCCATTTTGCGCGCTCAGCAGGCCGGCTACATCACCATTGGCGAGCGAATCGATCCACGCGACTGGGAGAAGGGCACCACGGCGGAAGGCATCGTTTCGGAGGTCATTCAAGAAAAGGACGAAGGGCAAATCGTGCTGCTGCACGATGGCGGAGGGGACCGGTCGGCCACCGTGGCGGCGCTACCGCGCATTATCGACTACTTCCAGCAACGAGGATACCGATTCGCGACAGTGGGCCAGCTCATCGGGAAGACACGGGCGCAGATCATGCCGCCGCCGGGATCGAGCGAGTTGGGTTGGGCGCACATCGAGGGGGAGGCCTTCGATGCGAAGAGCACCGCGCTGAAGGCCGCCGGCATCCTGTTTCTGTGGGCCATCTATCTCACCGCGCTACGCTCGATGGTATACGGCGCCCTGGCGGTGATCCAGAAGGTCCAGGCCCGCCACCGCCGCTTCGATCCGGCCTGGCGGCCGCCGGTTACCGTGCTCATCGCGGCCTTCAACGAGGAGAAAGTGATTCGCAAGACGGTGGAGTCGATCCTGGGGAACGGCTACGAAGACCTGGAAGCGATCGTGGTGGACGACGGCTCGCGGGACCGCACGCTGGCAGTGCTCGAGGAAGCGTTCGGGAACGAGCCGCGGGTGCGCATTCTGTCGCAGGCGAATGCGGGCAAGTCCGCCGCGCTCAATCGGGCCATCGGGGAGGCCCGCCACGAGATCCTGGTGGCGCTGGACGCCGACACCGTTTTCCGGCGCGGAGCCATCGAGAAACTGGTGCGCCACTTCGCCGATCCTCACGTGGCCGCGGTCTCGGGTAACGCCCGGGTGGGGAACCGCAAGGGATGGATCACACGGTTCCAGTCGATCGAGTACACCTACGGCTTCAACCTGGACCGGCGCGCGCTGGACGTGCTGAACGCCATCACGGTGGTTCCCGGGGCCGCGGGCGCCTGGCGCAAGAGCCTGATCCTGGCAGCCGGCGGGTTCGCGAGCGACACGCTGGCCGAAGACACCGACCTGACCCTGGCCATACGGAGGCTGGGATACCGCATCCTGTACGACGAGGAGGCGGTGGCCTACACCGAAGCGCCCCAGACCGCAGGCGCCCTCGCGCAGCAACGATTCCGGTGGGCCTTCGGCACCCTGCAATCGGTGTGGAAGCATCGGGACGCCACCTTCGACCCGCGCTACGGATCGCTGGCCTTCGTCGCGCTGCCCAGCATCTGGCTCTTCCAGTTGCTGCTTTCCACGCTCGCGCCGTTTGCCGAGGTGGTCATGCTGATCGCCCTGTTTTCGGGCAACTGGCGAATCGTGCTGCTGTACTACGGCGCGTTTTTCGCGCTGGAACTGGCGACGGGCCTGCTGGCCTATGCGCTCGATGGCGAGAACCCGCGCGACCTGGCGCTGTTGTTCTTCCAACGCATCTACTACCGGCAACTGATGCAGTACGTGCTGGCGAAGTCGGTGCTATACGCCCTGAGAGGGCGTGTGGTGGGGTGGGGCAAGCTGGAACGAACCGCGACGGTGAGTTAGCGACGCACGATAGCCCCGAGTCTATTGAATACACCGGCGGCAAGACCGCCGGCGCTACAGGAGGGCCTGCTGGGAAGGCGGGCTGGCGCGGAAGCGGGCACCGCGCAACCAGGGCCGGTCCGGATCGCGATAGAATCGCAGTTTACACCATGCATACCCGCCGACTTGCCGCTTTTCTGCTGGGGGCCTGGCTCTCGGGCAGCTTTTTCATGATCATGGTAGCGACGCACAACATGACCGCGGCCGACAGGATGGCGTCCGCGCCTCCAGGCCCCGCCGCGACCAGCGTCGAGATTCTGGGTGAAACGGCCGCTCGCACGTTCCTGCGCACTCATTCCTCGGAGCTGAACCGCTGGTACTTCGACACCTGGGAGTGGGTCGAAATCGGTCTGGGAGCGTTTCTGCTGGGGGCTCTGATCCGCGGCCCGGGGCGGCATCGATCGGCGGTGCTGCTGTGCGCATTCATGCTGCTGGCGGCCCTGCTGACGCACTTTGCGATCACGCCGCAGGCTACGCGACTGGGGCGGCTGGTAGACGCCATCCCCGCGGAGCAGCCGTCGCCCTACCGCATACGGCTCGGGAACTACAACACAGCCTACGCGGCGATCGAGTGCGCGAAGTGGCTGCTCGGCCTGATGCTGCTGTCGAGCCTGCTGCGGCGGCACGCGTCGGAACTGCCGGCGGGAGAGGAGCGGCGGAAATGGCGGCGGGTGCATTAAGGGGGAATCCTTGCAGGCACGACGAGCGACTGTAAACGACGCGGAGGCCATGGCGCGGATTTACAGCCAGGGCATCGAGGAGCGCATCGCTACGTTCGAAACCCGCCCGCGCGCTGCCCAGGACGTGCGTGCCTGGTTCGACGGCCGGCATCCCATTGTCGTTGTGGAGGAGGCGCAGACGGTGATCGCCTTCGCGGCGACATTTCCGTACAGCCAGCGCGAGTGCTACGCCGGCATCGCCGAGGTATCGCTGTACGTCGACCGGGGAGCGCGGCGGCGCGGCGCCGGCCGCCTGGCCATGACGGCCCTGTTGCAGGCCGCCGAGGAAGCGGGCCTGTGGAAGCTGGTCTCGCGGGTCTTTGTGGAGAATGCCGCCAGCCTGGGCCTGATCCGTTCGCTTGGATTCCGCGAAGTGGGCGTCTACGAGAAACACGGGCGGCTGGACGGAGTGTGGCGGGATGTGATCGCCGTGGAGCGCCTGATTCCTAGGAACCTTCGATGGCCGGCGTGCTAGCATAAGGATTCCAGGCTCCGGGCTCCGTGCAACGGGCGGCCGTGAACCCCGCCAGGTCCGGAAGGAAGCAACGGTAACGGCGCGGCTCGTGTGCCGCGGATCACCTGGGGCCTGGGTTACGCGCGGCCTGCTGGTCCATGTATCAAGTCATCGCCCGGAAATATCGCCCCCAAACGTTTTCCGAACTGGTGAGCCAGGAGCACGTGCGCACCACGCTGGAGAACGCCATCGCGCAGAACCGGATTGCGCACGGCTACATATTCTCCGGGCAGCGCGGGACGGGGAAGACGACGGTGGCGCGAATCCTGGCGCGCTGCCTGAACTGCGTGCAGGGGCCGACCATCGCGCCGTGCGGCGTGTGCGCGAGCTGTCTGGAGGTTACCGCGAGCAATGCGCCGGACGTGATTGAGATCGACGCCGCTTCGAACCGCGGCATCAACGAAATGCGGGAGCTGCGCGAGAACGTGCGCTATCGCCCCGTGCGCGACCGCTACAAGGTCTTCATCGTGGACGAGGCGCACCAGATCACCAACGAGGCCTTCAACGCGCTGCTGAAAACGCTGGAGGAGCCGCCCGAATGGGTGGTGTTCGTGATGTGCACGACCGAGGCGCATAAGATCCCGGCGACGATCGCCTCGCGTTGCCAGCACTTCAGTTTCCGCTCGGTGGACTTCGAAGAGATCGTGGGCCGCTTGCGCTGGATCTGCGAGCAGGAGGGAATCCAGGCGGACGCGGAAGTGCTTTCCGTGCTGGCGCAGGCCGGGGAAGGCAGCATCCGCGACTCGCTCTCGGCGCTTGACCAGGCGATCGCCTGCTGTGGAACCACGCTCGACGCGGCGGAAGTGCGGGGCCTGCTCGGCGCGTTCTCACTGGACGCGCTGGCCCAGATCACGCAGGCGCTGGCGGGCTCGAGCAGCCCGCGCATGCTGGAGATCGTCGACGAGCTGGTGCGCAACGGGCATCATTTGCAGCATTTCGTGCGCGAGCTGTCGCGCTACTTCCGCAACCTGCTGGTCACCAAGATCGCCGCGGAGAACCACCGGCTGATCGCCGGCTCGGAGCAGGAACGGAAGAAGCTGGCCCAGATCGCGGCTGGTTTCTCCGAGCAGGATTTGACGCGTTACCTGCAGCTTACGCTGGACCTCTATCGGGACCTGCAATTCTCCTGGCAGCCGCGGCTGCACCTGGAGCTGGGGCTGGTCCGGCTGGTGGAGGCGGGCAAACTGGTCTCGATCGAGGAGGCGCTGGCCGGCCTGGGGGGAGGCTCACCCGCCGCCACGTCCGCTCCCGCGAAGGCGGCGACGCCAGCCAGCGGACCGCGCTCGGCGACGATGGCCCCGGGCGGAATCCAGCAGAGAATCGTCGCGGCACTGCATGAGTTGGGCCTGGCGTTCACCGCCGACGCGGTGGAGCACTCGAGGCTGATCGCCACCGGCGGAGAACTTCATTTCACTACGCCGCCGCAGTTCATGCTGGCGATGGAGGCCGGCGAACTCGACAAGGCCGTCCGGCACTTGAACGCCGGCAACTGGAGGATCAAGGTATTTGCCGGAGACGCGGGGGCGGTGGATGCCAAGCCGCAGGCGCAGCCGCCAGCCGCCGCGGACGAGGCCACGGGCCGCGCCCTCGAGAACCCGGAAGTGCAACGCTTCCGCGAGGTGTTCCCCGGCGCCGAGGTGCGCGTGGTGCGAAACCTCAAAGATTAGTGGTAACCTGCCTTTAGCCTAGGAGCAGCCCCATGAAGATGCCCGGAAACATGCAGTCGATGATGAAGCAGGCGCAGCAGATGCAGCAGAAGCTGCAAGAAGAGATCGCGCTGATCCGCGTGGAGGCTTCGGCCGGCGGCGGCATGGTCACGGTGAAGATGGACGGCCAGAAGACCGTGCTGGGCGTCAAGATCGACCCCGAGGTAGCCGGCGACGTCGAGATGCTGCAAGACATGACGATGGCGGCCTTCAACGAGGCCGCGAAGAAGGTGGACGAGGAAGCGCGGGGGAAGATGGGCGGCATGCTGGGCGGAATGGGCCTGCCGCCGGGAATGTTCTAAGCATGCCGGACTACGCCGAGCCGCTGGCCCGCCTGATCCTGGAGTTCAAACATCTTCCAGGGATCGGGCAGAAATCTGCCATGCGCCTGGCGTTCCACGTGCTGCGCGCTCCGCGCGCCGACGCCGAGCGCATGGCGCAAGCGCTACTCGACGTGAAGGACAAGCTGGGGTTGTGCCAGGTCTGCAACAACATCAGCGAAGGGGAGCTGTGCCCGGTGTGCCGCGATCCGGGCCGGGACGCTGCCGTGCTGTGCGTGGTCGAGGAGCCCCACAACATCATTCCTATCGAGACCACGCGGCAGTTCGCGGGAGTGTATCACGTGCTGCACGGGGCCATTTCGCCGCTCAAAGGCATCGGCCCGGAGCAACTCCGCATCAAGAGCCTGATCGAGCGGCTGGAGGCGGGCGTGGTGCGGGAGATGATCGTCGCGACCAATCCGACGGTGGAGGGCGAGGCCACGGCGGCCTACCTCTCGAAGCTGATCAAACCGCTGGGCATTACCGTAACGCGCATCGCCATGGGCATCCCGGTGGGCAGCGACCTGGAGTTCGCCGACGAGGTCACGCTCACGAAATCCTTCGAGAACCGGCGGGAAATGTAAATATTGGCGCGGCCAGGTTCCGTCCGCGGGCGCGATCGGGTTACACTGGATCTGCAAGCTGGGAGGGGACCGCAAATGAAAAGAATTGGAACGGTAATTCTTGCCGGGATGCTGTTTGCCGCGCTATCCATGGCGGCGTCGTGGACGGGCTGGATTTCGGATGAAAAGTGCGGCGCCAAGGGCGCTAGCGCCGAGCATGCCGGATGCGCCAAGGGCTGCATTAAGGCGGGCGTAGCGCCGGTGCTGGCGACCGAGGACGGCAAGGTATTCAAGTTCTCGAACCCGGATGCCGTGAAGGAGCACGCCGGGGAGAAGGTGGAACTGACCGGCACCGAGACCGACGGCACGATCATGGTGGAGAGCGTGAAGACGGTCGTTAAGCCCAGTTAGTCCGCAACGCGGACGATCGACTTGGCGCGCGCGACCGCCACCGGCGCCCGGTTTGCGCTACTGTTACGGTGATGAAGCTCACACGCCGGGAGTTTGTCGCCACCACGGTTGTGGCTCCCTGGGCTGCGGCCTCCGCGGCGCCGGCCAGGGGTCGGGTACGGGCCTTCGATCTGAAACAGGTGCGCCTGCTGCAGAGCCCCTTCCGCGAGGCCCAGGAGCGCAACCGCGAGTTTCTGCACAGCCTGGAAGCGGACCGCCTCCTGCATACGTTTCGCCTGAATGCCGGCCTGCCGTCCTCGGCGCAGCCCCTGGGCGGATGGGAGCGGCCGGACGTGGAGCTGCGGGGGCACTTCACGGGGCACTACCTCTCGGCGTGTGCGCTGATGTACGCTGCGACGGGCGACGACGAGTTGCGCGCGCGGGGCAATGGCATCGTCGCGGAGCTGGCGACGTGCCAGAAGGCCAACGGGGGCGGCTACCTGAGCGCGTTTCCCACCGAGTTCTTCGGCCGACTCAAGGCGGGCCAGAACGTCTGGGCGCCGTGGTACACCATCCACAAGATCCTGGCGGGACTGCTCGAGATGTACACGCTGTGCGGCAACGAGCAGGCGCTGGCGGTTCTGGAGGGCATGGCGGGCTGGACCGGGAACTGGGTGGCGCCGTTGAGCGACGAGCAGATGGCGCGCGTACTCCAGGTGGAGTTCGGCGGCATGAACGAGGTGCTCTACAACCTCTCCGCGGCCACCGGGAAGGCGCAGTACGCCGCGACCGCGCATCGCTTCGACCACCAGCGCCTCTTCGACCCGCTGGCCGAGGGGCGCGACGAACTCACGGGCCTGCACATGAATACGCAGATCCCGAAGATCGTCGGTGCGGCGCGCCGCTACGAGCTGACCGGCGAAGAGCGCTACCGCAGAATCGCCGAGTTCTTCTGGAAGCAAGTGAGCGGACCGCGCGCTTACTGCACAGGGGGCGGGAGCAATCACGAACACTGGCGCACCGCTCCCGGCAAGCTGGCCGGCGAGTTGAGCGCGGAGACCCAGGAGTGCTGCTGTACGTACAACATGCTGAGGCTCACGCGCCATCTGTTTGGCTGGGAACCTTTGGCGCGCTACGCGGACTACTCCGAACGGGCGCTGTTCAACGGCATTCTGGGCACCATGAATCCGAAAGACGGCATGACGATGTACTTCGTGCCGCTGGCTTCGGGCTACTGGAAGATGTTCTCGACGCCGCGCCATTCGTTCTGGTGCTGCACGGGGACGGGCGTCGAGTCGTTCTCTAAGCTGGCCGACAGCATCTATTTCCACGGCGACGCGGGGCTGTATGTGAACCAGTTCATCGCATCGGAGTTGGAGTGGCCGGAGAAGGGCCTGCAAGTGCGGCAGGAAACCAGGTTCCCGGAGGAGCAGGGGACGGCACTTCGCATTGAGGCGAAGAAGCCGGTGGCATTGGAGCTCTCGATCCGCGTGCCCTGGTGGGCTACGCGCGGAATCGCCTTGAAGGTGAACGGCCTGCCGCTGGAGGGCGTTCCGGCCGCGGGCAGTTACGTGAAGATCGATCGCACCTGGAAGAATGGCGACAAGATCGAAGTCTCCATGCCGATGAGCATCCACTCCGAGGCGATGCCGGACGATCCGACGCTGCAGGTGTTCCTCTACGGGCCTTTGGTGCTGGCCGGCGAACTCGGCGCGGAGGGTCTCACCGAGGCGATGCAATACGGCGGAGCGGATGGGAGTAATACGCTCAAGGGCGACCCCATCGGGGCTCCGGAATTTCGCAGCAGTGCCGAGGACCCCGCCGCGTGGATCCGGCCGGTGGCCGGCCGCGAGCTCGCATTTCGCACCTCCGGCCAGGAGCGCGACGTAACCCTGATGCCGCTCGACCAGCTGTTCGGACAACGGTATGGTGTTTATTGGCGGGTGAAACCCGCGGGATAAAAACATGCGCATGATATTGGCATTTCTCTCGCTCGCGACGGCGATTTATGGCCAGCAGCCGGAGGCCCGAATCAAGATCGACACCGAGCGCACCATCGGCGAGGTGCATCCGTATATGTTCGGCAACTTCGCGGAACACCTGGGGCGCGTGATTTACGGCGGGATTTACGAGGAAGGCGGCCCGCTCTCCGATGCCCAGGGCTATCGCCGAGACACCATGAAGGCGGTGCAGGATCTGGGCGTAACGATCCTGCGCTGGCCGGGCGGCAACTTCGTTTCCGGCTATAACTGGAAAGACGGGATCGGTCCTAAGGACCAGCGGCCGGCGCGGCCCGACTACGCCTGGGGCGGAGTCGAAACGAACCGCTTTGGGACGGATGAGTTTCTGCAATACTGCGAGCGCCTGGGCGTGGCGCCGTATATCTGCATCAATGCCGGGCTGGGCAGCATCGAAGACGCCCGCAACTGGGTGGAATACTGCAACGGAGACCGGAAGACTTACTGGGCCGATCTGCGCCGCAAGAACGGGCGGGAAAAACCTTACGGCGTGAAGGTGTGGGGCCTGGGCAACGAACTGGACGGCTCGTGGCAGATGGGGCACAAGAACGCCGAGGACTACGCGAAGTTCGCGCTCGAGGCCGGCAAGGCCATGCGGTGGAACGACGCGTCGATCAAACTGATCGCGAGCGGCTCGTCGAACTTCGGCGCCGACTGGATCGGGTGGAACCGCACGGTGCTCGAGAAGACGGCAGGACTGATCGATTACATTTCGCTGCACACATACATTGGGAACCGGGAAAACGACTTCGAGCGGTTCCTGGCGGCGTCGCAGAATATCGAGCACTACATCCGGGTGGTACAGGGACAGATCGAAGCCGTGCAATCGGGGCAACGGAACCCGCGGCCCATCTACATCGCCTACGACGAGTGGAACGTATGGTACCGGGCCCGCGGCGAGGGTGACGGCAGACTGGAGGAGATTTACAATTACGAGGACGCGCTGGCCATGGGCATGTTTTTCAACTGCTTCTTCCGCCACGCGGACATCGTCAAGATGGCCAACCTGGCCCAACTGGTGAACGGCATTGCGCCCATCTTCACCAACAAGGCGGGCCTGTTCCTGCAGCCGATCTACTTTCCGATCGCCGAATACGGCAAGCAGCGCGGCAACATGTCGCTGGACCTGCTGGTCCGGTCGCCCACTTACAGCGTGGACAACCGCCCGCCGCTTAAGTACCTGGACGTCTCGGGAACTTACAACGTCAAGGAAGGCGTCGTTTACCTCAATGTGCTGAACCGCAGCGAGAAGATGGACATCGCTTCGCGCATCGACAACGTCGCCGGGACGCTGGACGGCGAAGTGGGGGTCTGGGAGATGAACCAGGCCGACCTGAAGGCGACCCACACGTTCGGAGACGACAAGAAGCTGCGGCCGGCCGTCAGGACCATCGCCGCCGCGGTGGATGGCAACGGCCTGACTTACAACTTCCCCAAGCATTCGCTGACCATTCTGCGTTTGCGGGTGAAGTAGAGGAGGAGGATTCATGAGCTGGAAGGCTCTTGCCGCCTGGGCGCTGGGCGGTGCGATGTTGCTGCCGGCGCAGACCTACACCGAACGCATCGATGCCGCGATGAAGCTCGTGGACGATACCATCGCCAAGGGGCCGTTCCAGGCGGATTGGAAATCGCTCGAGACGTACCAGCCGCCGGAGTGGTACCTGGACGCAAAGTTTGGGATCTTCATCCACTGGGGCGTATATTCGGTCCCGGCGTTCGGCAACGAATGGTACCCGCGGAATATGTACATGGCGGGCACGCCGGAATTCAAACACCATGTCGAGAAGTACGGGCCGCAATCCAAGTTCGGCTACAAGGACTTCATTCCGATGTTCAAGGCGGAGAAGTTCGACGCCGACCGCTGGGCCGAGTTGTTCCGCAAGGCCGGCGCGAAGTACGTGATGCCGGTGGCCGAGCATCACGACGGCTTCGCGATGTACGACTCCAGCCTAAGCGAATGGTGTGCCGCGAAGATGGGGCCGAAGCGCGACGTGTTGGGGGAACTGGCCGCGGCGGTGCGCAGGCAGGGGCTGCACTTCGCTGCGTCCTCGCACCGCGCGGAGCACTGGTTCTTCATGGAAGGGGGCATGACCTTCGACTCGGACGTGAGGGACCCGCGTTATTTGGCATTCTACGGCCCGGCGCAGCCCAGGCGTTTGCCGGGCGCCAATCAAGACAACCAGCCGAATGAGGCGCACCTGAGGGACTGGCTGGCGCGCAGCTCCGACATTGTCGAGAAGTACCGGCCGGAGGTGCTGTGGTTCGACTGGTGGATTGAGGAGCCGGCCTTCAGGCCCTACTTCCAGAAATTCGCGGCTTACTACTACAACCGGGCGGCGGAGTGGGGCTCCGGCGTGGCCATCAATTACAAGAACAACGCCTATCCGGACCAGGCCGCGGTGTTGGATATCGAGCGCGGTAAGCTGGCTGCGATCCGGCCGCAGTTCTGGCAGACGGATACCTCGATCAGCGAGAAATCCTGGGGCTACATCGAGAACGACACGTTCCGATCGCCGGGCTCGCTGGTGGACGACCTGGTGGATATCGTGAGTAAGAATGGCTGTCTGCTGCTGAACATCGGGCCCAAGCCGGACGGTACGATCCCGGAGGAGGCCGAGAAGATCCTGCTGGAAATGGGCCGCTGGCTGGAGGTCAATGGGGAGGCCATTTACGGTACGCGGCCCTGGAAGATATTCGGCGAGGGCCCCACCCAGGTGGTGGCCGGGTCGTTCAAGGATACGGCCAGCAAGCCGTTCACGGGCGAGGATATCCGCTTCACGACGAAGGGGGATACGCTGTACGCCATCGCCCTGGCCTGGCCGGAGCACGGCAAAGCGGTCGTTAAGGCGCTGGCCGCC
Source organism: Bryobacterales bacterium (assembly GCA_003154855.1). Classification (GTDB taxonomy): domain Bacteria; phylum Acidobacteriota; class Terriglobia; order Bryobacterales; family Bryobacteraceae; genus Fen-330. Next base: position 9,685 of record PMEV01000181.1, on the reverse strand, counting down.
GGCTCGCCGCTCCTGAGTCGCGAAATCAAGTCCGTCGAACTGCTGGGCTCGAAGACGAAATTGAACTGGAAGCGTACGGCCAGCGGACTCGAGATCGAGTTGCCCGCCGAGAAGCCCTGCGATTACGCATTTACATTCAGGATACGGTGAGCGTTCAGCGCTGCTTCGGAAAGGCGCGCAGGTAGGGGATTGGAACGTCGGCCTCCCGGCCCAGTTTTCGCGCCGCGTGCAGGGGCCAGTAAGGGCTTCGCAGAAGCTCGCGCGCGAGCAGCACCAGGTCCGCCTGTCCGCCGCGAAGGATGGCGTCGGCCTGCTCCGCGTCGGTGATCAGCCCCACCGCTCCGGTCAAAACGCCGCATTCGCGGCGGATGCGCTCGGCGAAGGGGATCTGGTAGCCGGGGGCGGCCGGGATGCGAGCGTCGGGGCTGGTCCCGCCCGATGAGCAATCCACCAGATCGACGCCGCACTCGCGCAGGCGGCGCGAGAGCTGCACGGAGTCGTCAAGATTCCAGCCGCCGTCCACCCAATCGGTAGCCGATATACGAACAAATAGGGGAAACGTCTCCGGCCAGGCGGCTCGCACCGCCGAAGCGACCTGACAGACGATCCGTGTCCGCCCATCGAAGCTCCCGCCGTACCCGTCGCGGCGACGATTCGATAGCGGCGAGAGGAACTGGTGCAGAAGGTATCCGTGGGCCGCGTGGATCTCGAGGAGCTCGAAGCCGGCCTCACGGGCCCAACGGGCCGCGCGGGCGAACGCCTCGACGATGCCTGGAATCTCCGCTGTGTTCAGCTCGGCGGGAACCGGATCCGAGGGCCGGAACGGAATCGCGCTGGGGGCGACCGTTTGCCAGCCGCCGGCCTCGGGAGGAATGGCGCTGCCGCCTTTCCAGGGCGGCTCGGTGCTCGCCTTGCGCCCGGCGTGCGCCAGTTGGATGCCTGGAACCGCGCCCTGCTGTTTCACGAATCGTGCGATCCGGGCCAGGCCGCCGATATGCTCGTCCTTCCAGATGCCCAGNNCCAGGTGCCAATCGCCGGCAAAGCCATCCTCGGAGGAATACTGGGACATGGGGGCGACGGCGATCCGGTTCCGAAATCGGACGCCGCGAATGGTCAGTGGCGCGAAGAGGTGCGCGCTGGGTTCCATGCTTCGAGTATGCGCCGAACTCGATGAGTCACTCCACGGCCCACTTTCATGCTATCATGCAGTGGAAAGGCACGATATGGCTGTCGAAGTAAAAACCATCGGGTCCAGCGGGCAGATCTCCTTGGGGAAGCAAAACGCGAAGCGCACCGTGACGGTGGAGGAAGTCGAGGACGGCGTGTGGCTCGTCAAGGCCGCGCGCGTGATTCCGGAGAACGAATTGTGGCTCCACAGCGCGCCGGCCAGCGAGACGCTCGGCCGTGCGACCGAGTGGGCCGAGCGCAACCCGCCTCGGGCATCCGACCTGGATAAGCTGGCGGCGAAGCTGAAAAAGCGCCGTTAGCGATGGGTCGAATCCCGCTGGATCTGAACAACCCGGTGTTTCAGGAGACTTGGTTTGCCATGGAGCGCGCCGAGGCGTTGGCCGTGCTGGCGGCGCTCAGGAAGATCAGCCGCATGGACTGGAACCAGCTCTACCGGGATCGGGGGTTGCGCTGGGAAGCCATTCTCTCACGCACAGGACCGGGGGGACAGCGCATCTATACTCTTCGAGTGACGAGCAAGGTTCGGGCGGTCGGCTACCGGGACGGGCCATTACTGCGGCTCCTGTCGCTGCATCCCCAGCACGACTCGGCTTACTAATGCCGGCTCCGCAGGGCCTCGAGCTGGCCCTGGCGGGCGTAGTCGATGGCTTCGGCCAGGATGCGGGCGGATTCCTGAGGGGCGTGGAAGCCCATGGAGTTCTCGGCGTTCACGAAATCGACCCGCCACTGGGCTTTGCGCTGGAGTCTGAGCGCGGCGTCGGAGCCGCCGCCGGCCTCTAAGTCGTCGATGAGCGCGACCAGGGCGTCCTCGGCGCGAGAGAGCAGGGCCGCATGGCGGTCCTGAATGGCCTCGACGCGCGCCTTCATCTCGGCGGCGGAATACGGGTGGCAGGGCAAGCAGGAGCGCTCGATGGAGAGGAGCGGACTGCGCACCTGATGGTCGCTGATCTTCATCGCGCCTTGGCGCTGGTAGGGCATGTGGCAGTCGGCGCAGGAGACGCCGCTGCGGGCGTGGATACCCTGGCTGTAAGTCTCGAATTCGGGATGCTGGGCCTTCAAAATCGGCGCGCCGGTGAGGGCGTGCTTCCAGTCGGTGAAGGAGATCTGGTCGTAGTAGGCCTCGATCTGGTCCATCTTCAGACCCTGCGCCCAGGGGTAAGTGACGATCTTGTGCTCGCCGGCGAAGTAATACTCGACATGGCACTGCCCGCACACGAAGCTGCGCATCTCCTGGCGGCTGGCCATGGTGTTGGGATCGTAGTTTTGGATTCCCTGGCTCTTCTTCAGGGCCCGGATGCCGTAAAGAAACGCGGGGCGCGTGACGCGGAGCTGCATGGTGGCGGGATCGTGGCATTCGAGGCAGCCGACGGGATGGTCCACTAATTTGCGCGCTTCATGGAAGGGCATCGAGGAGACGATTTCGAAGCCTTTGAAGATGTCGCCGCCGCCGGCCTTGCGATAGGCGGGAAGAATGGAGGCGTGACACTGGAGGCAACTGCCGGGCTGCGGCCGCTCCCTGGTGCGGCGGGTGTTGTCCTGGTCCTGGAGCGAGTAAGCGTGGCCGCGCGGATGATTGTACTCGAGCTCGAAGGCGTAGCCGGCGAAAATGCGCTTGAGCCGCGGGTCCTTGTCGAGGTGGGAGAAGGACACGCTGCCGCCGTACTTGGTGGCCTGCATTTCCGTGGTGCGCTTGAAGCCGTCGTACTCCCGGGGGAAATTGCGGCCCCATTCGGCGGGCTCGACAGTAGCCTCGGTGAGCCGCACGACTTCGACAAAGGGCGCGCGCGCCTCGCGCTGTCGATGGTTGATGTTGATGAGCAGCAGCGTGACCAGGAAGGTGGCCACCGCGACCGCCGCGCTCAACCCGAGATAGGCCCATCGATTTGGTTTCATAGATTCATCTCCTGGGGCCGTGGCCCACGCCGGCGTGGCAGCGCACGCAGTCCTCTTGAGGCATCTGGGAGGCCATGTCGCCGTGGCAGCGCAGGCAGTTGGCGCGCAGTTTGGCGGCGTTCGCGGGCCGGATGCGGATGGGGTCGGGGAAATCCTGGAGCGTGAAGCGCAAGGAGTGGTTCCAGCCGTTTTCCGCCTTGGTCAGGTACTTGCCGACGAGCGGGTGCGGCGTATGGCAATCGTTGCAGACGGCACTGGCGTGGTGGCTCGATCGCTGCCAGGAATCGAAGTAGTCGCGCATCACATGGCAGTTGGCGCAGGCGGCGGGATCGTTGCTGAAGTAGGAATAGCCCCGGGCGTAGACAAACGTGTAGGCGCCCAATCCGAGCGCAGCCCCAACCAGAGCGCTGAGAAGGACGCGGCCTGTGCCGGCGGCGGGCATCCGCACCATTGTATGAGATCCTGGCGGGCCACGTTATAATGAGTCAGTTTTAGATTGCGGCCACAAGGAGGGATTCGAATGCGGAGAAAGGTAACGGTAATCGGCGCGGGAAATGTTGGAGCGAATTGCGCGCTGCGGATCGCGGACCGGGAACTGGCGGACGTCGTGCTGGTGGATATTGTGGAGGGCGTGCCGCAGGGCAAGGGGCTGGACCTGCTGCAATCCGGGCCGGTGCAGGGTTATGACGTTCTGGTCACGGGGGCCAACAACTACGAGCCCACCGCCAACTCGGATGTCGTGGTGATCACGGCGGGCTTTCCGCGCAAGCCGGGCATGAGCCGCGACGACCTGCTGATGGCCAACTACAACATCGTCAAGCCGGCCAGCGAGCAGGCAGCGAGGTATTCGCCGGACGCGATTCTAATCGTAGTCAGCAACCCGCTGGATGCAATGTGCTGGACGGCATTCAAGGTCTCCGGCTTCGGCAAGAGCCGCGTGGTGGGCATGGCGGGCATTCTGGATACCGCGCGCTTCCGGACCTTCATCGCGCGGGAGCTGGAGGTCTCCGTCGAGAACATCACGGCCATGGTGCTGGGCGGGCACGGCGACACCATGGTTCCGCTGGTGAGGCTGACCAACGTATCGGGTATTCCGCTCACCGAACTGCTGGACTCGGCGACCATCGCCCGTCTGGTCGAACGGACCCGCAACGGCGGCGCCGAGATCGTGAAGCTGCTGAAGACCGGCAGCGCGTATTACGCGCCCTCGGCGGCGGCGGTCGAGATGGTCGAGTCGATTCTCAAAGACAAGAAGAAGGTGCTTCCCTGTTCCGCCTACCTGGATGGGGAGTATGGCGTTCACGGCGTGTTCGTTGGGGTGCCGGTGAAGCTGGGCGCGGGCGGAGTCGAGAAGATTTACGAAATCGGCCTCACGCCCGAGGAGCAAGCCCAGTTCGGGAAGAGCGCGGCGTCGGTTCAGGAACTGATCGACGTGCTGAATCGGCCGGCTGCCTAGCGGCCGCGGCTTGGGAACTTCCTTCCACCTCCGGTGTCTAAGTAATCGGAGAGTGGAAAGGAGGCCCAAGATGTTCGAACAAAGCATTTTGAAAGCGGCGCCGCGAACCCGGCGGGTTGGGTCGGTGATGGCCGCCTTCGCGATCCAGATGGTCGCGATTGGTGCGGCATTCCTGTTTCCTCTGGTGTTTGTCGAGAAAATGCCCGTGGTGCGGCTGGCGCCGCCGCTTCCGCCCGCGCCGCCGGTAAGAACGCAGGTGGATCCCGACAAGTACGTCCGGGTTGTGGATGTGGTGGACGTGGTTCACCCCGGAGGGTTGGTCCAGCCGTTCCACATACCGGACCATGTCAGCACGACCGCCGATCCGCCCTTGCCGCCGGAGATTGGTCCGGCCGGGGGCGTGGAGGGTGGCTTCGGCCTCCCCGGCGGGAGCGACACAGGCGTGATTGGCGGCATCGTCCAGGCGATGGCGCGCGTAAGACTCACCGAGGCGCCGCCCGTGAAGATTCAAGTGGCCGGAGCCAAGGAGAAACCTCCGGATCGGGTCAAGATCGGCGGGGTTGTGATGGCCGGCAAGCTGATCCACCGGGTGACGCCCGAGTATCCGCCGCTTGCGAAACTGGCGCACGTTTCCGGCACGGTGCGTTTGCAGGCGATCATCGGCCGCGACGGGCGCATACAGGGCTTGCAGGTTCTGGGCGGGCCCGCTTTGCTGATTCAGGCCGCGGTAGACGCGGTGGTGCAGTGGATCTATCAGCCCACCACGCTGAACGGCGATGTGGTGGAAGTGCTTACCACGATCGACGTGAACTTCACGCTCCGGTGACGGGATGGGCGCCTGGCGCGGCCCGGAACATTTTGGGAACCCGCGGTGTCTAACTAATCGGGAAGTGGAAAGGAGGCCGCAGATGTTCGAGCAGAGCTTTTTGAAAGGTGCACCGCGCACCCGCCGCGTCGGGACGGCCCTGATTTCCTTCGTGAGTCAGGCCATACTGATCGGCGTGGGCGTCCTGATGCCGCTCATTGCATTCGACAGACTTCCGCAGACGCGGCTGACGCCGCCGCTGGTGGCCCCGCCGCCTCCGCCTGGACCGCGAAACATTGAGGCGCGGCCGCACGTGACGCTCGTCCCAGCGCCGCGCGGCCACACCCCGCGGCCCTTCACCGCGCCGGTTTCTATGCCTACGTCGATCGCCATGAACGTACCTCCGGAGCCGGAGCCTCCGGCGGCGGACAACGCCGATTACGTTCCCTTTTCTCCGGGCTCCGGCCCGGACGGCGTGCCCCACGGCGTCGGAAACACGCCCTGGCGAGTTCCGACGTCGCCGCCTCCTCCGGAGCCCAAGCATGACGTGAAGCCTGCCGCCAAGCCGCAGGATCCCGTTCCCATCGGCGGGAAGGTAATGTTGGCCAGGCTGATCCACATGGTGAAGCCCGCTTACCCGCCGCTGGCCCGTCAGACGCGCGTTTCCGGAACAGTACTGTTGCAGGCGATCATCGGCCGCGATGGCTGCATTCGGGACTTGCAGGTGCTGAGCGGGCATCCGCTGCTGATTCCGGCGGCGGTGGACGCGGTGCGCCAATGGCTCTACCAGCCGACTACGTTGAACGGCAGTCCGGTCGAAGTCCTCACCACGGTGGAGGTGAGATTCGTGCTCAGCCTGTGAGGCCTTGGCTCAATCTCCGCTCTTGGCGGGCGCGCTGAGCTTCTCGAGTGCGGCGGCGATGACGGGATCGCGTTGCGCTTCCACCTCGTCGCCGCGCTCGACGCCCAGCGACTGATTGAAGATCTCCTGCTTGAGCCGGGTGCTGATCCAACTCCGCTCGGCCGTCCACTCGGCGACGCCGGGGCGGATATTCCGCTCCGAGAGGTACACCTGGAACTGGTCGAGCAGCGCGGGCGTCACCTCGTAGTCGCTGGGAATCGGATCGCGCCCACGCGTCAAATCGGTGGCGAAGGAGGGAAAAGCGCCGCTGGTCTCAAGCGCTATCCGAAACCGCGTCAGGGGCTCGGGAGGCACCTCGTAATCGGGCTGGATGCCGCCGCCGCCGCGCACCAGCCGTCCCGCGTCGGTGCGGAACTCGCGCTGCTGTTCCCAACGCTCCGAGATGCTCGACTGCCGAATCCGGCTGTCGTGCAGCGGCCTCTGAATAGAGCGTCCACTGGGCGTATAGTAGTACGCGGTGGTCAGCGCCAGCCCGGTATTCTCGGAGAGCGGAAAGACACTCTCCACCAACCCCTTGCCGTAGCTCGGCTCTCCGAGGATTGCGGCGCGGTCGTGGTCCTGAAGCGCGCCGGCGACGATCTCGGCGGCGCTGGCCGTTTTCTCGTTCACCAGCACGGCCAGCGGGAACTGGTACGGCGCGGCTGTCTTGGGCACGCGCTCAGCCGCGGATTGCACCGCACGGCCGCGCACGCTCAGCAGCGTCTGGCCCGGCTTGAGAAACATGGCCGCCGTGTCGAGCGCCGCGGGCAGCAGGCCGCCGGGATTGTTGCGCAGATCGAGCACCAGCCCGGCGAGCCGGCTTCCTCCCAGTTTCTCGATCGCCTGGCGGATCTGGGAGCCGGTTTCGGCGTCGAAACTGGTCACGCGCAGATAGCCTACGCCGGGCCGCAACAGGAAAGCTCGATCGACGCTGGGCGACTGCACCTCGGCGGGCGTGAGGGTGATCACCAGCAGCCTCGCGTTGCCGGGCCGCCGGACGTCCAGCCGCGCCGGTTGCTGTCGCGACTGGGTGAGGAGACCAATCAACTGGTCGAGATCCAGCCGGGCGAGTTGGATGCCATTGATCGCGATAATCTCGTCGCCGGGCGCGATGCCGGACTTCGACGCCGGCGTGCCCGCCAGAACCTGCAACACAATCACGCGCCCCGGCAACACCGAGACGACGCTGCCGAAGCCTTTACGTGTGGATTTCTCCAGTTCCTTGAGCTGGTCGAACTGGTCCGCATCGAAGAACACCGAATGCGGGTCGAGACAGCGCAGCAGGCCGGGGATAGCGCCCCCGAGAATCGCCTTGTCCGGCGCCACGGGGTCGGCGGCCTGCCGTTCCACCGCGGAGTAAACGGCCGTGAATTCCTTGAGCCGTTGCGCCAGGTCTTCGGGCTCGGCGGGTGGAGCGGCGAGCAGCAGCGCGGGCAGGAAAAATAACATCAGAATTCCAGTGTACTTGATGAGGCGGAGAGCACCGCGGGCGTCAGGACCGCTCGCGCCCGGTCCAAAGCAGGTCCGCGAGGTCGTAGCCGCGATCTTTTGCGCGCGCCAGGATGTCGAGGGCCAGCGCTTCGTCCATGTGCGGAGTGCGGCTCAGGATCCACAGGTACTTCCGCCGCGGCTCGCCGACTAGCGCCCAGCCGTACCCGGGGTCGAGATCGAGGATCCAGTAATCGCCCCAGAACGGCCGGAAGAACGAGACCTTCAGCTTCGAGTTCGGGCCGCCCCGAACGGCGACGCGTGCGGTTCCGGCGACCTTGGCGAGGCGGCCGTCCCGCCGCCGGCACTCATTCACCACGGTGATTCTCCCGTCCGGACGCAGAGCGTAGGTAGCGGTCGCAGCGCCATCGCACCGGCGCTGGAATCGGTTCGGAAGTCGCGCGATTTCGTGCCACTTTCCCGCATAGCGGGCCAGATCCACCGCGGGCGCCACTTCCGGTGCCGGACGGTCGGGCCCGGCGCGGCTCAGCCGCCAGGTGTGGAACAAGGTCGCTCCCAGAATCAGCGCGCCGCCAGAGAGCGCCCAGGCGCTGGGCCGCTCGCCATGCACCAGCCACGTCCAGACCGGGTTCAGCGCCGGCTCGAGCAGCAACAACGCCGAGGCCTCGAAGGCCGGCACGTGCGGGATAGCGCGCGTGAGGCAGAAGTAGGCGAGGCCGATCTGTACCAGGCCCAGGTACAGCAGCACCGCCAGGCCCTTCCACTCGACGCTCGCGACGGGCAACGCCAGGGGCAGAGCAGCCAGCGCCGCGATGACGTTGCCAGCCACCACCGTCGCGACCGCCGCGGAGCCCTGGCCTTTTCCCAGCCACCTCAAACCCATGAGCGTAAGCGCCCAGGCAACGCCGGAGAGCGCCGCCAGCAGGTTTCCGCGGAGCGGGTCCGGAGCGGTCGCGACGGCCGTTTCCCGCCCCGCGAAGAACAGCGCCAGTCCCGAGGCCACGGCCAGGGCGAAGCCCAGGTCGCGCCTCCGGATCGGCTCGCGAAGCAGCCAGGGGCTCAGGAGCAGAACATAGAGCGGCGCGGCGCTTTGGAGGAAAATGGCATTGGCGGCGGTGGTCAGCTTGGTGGAGAGCACAAACAGGATCAAGGTGGCCGCGTACGCGCAACCCACCAGCAGAACCCGCCAGCTCCAGGCCTTTCGCGCCGCCGGCAGCAACGCAACCAGCGCCACGGCCGCAATCGCGGAGCGGAAGGAGGCCACCTGCCAACCCGTGAACGAGGCCGCCTTGATTGCGGCGCCGCCGGTGGAGAATAGCACCGCCGTCGCGAGCAGCAGCAGCCGGTTGGTGGTGCGGAGATCCATCCCGCCCATTGTAGAATCCTTGGTAAGCGGCCTGCACCCGCTAGGCTGTACACTGAATTACAGGGCAGTTCATGCCGACCATCCTGGTAGTCGATGACGAGCCCATGGCGCTCAAGCTAGTCCAGAGCGTCCTGGAAAGGCGGGGCTTCGAGGTAATCACCTCGGCCAGCCCGGTCGAGGCGCTGGAGATCTTCCGCAAAGAACAACACCGGATCGTGCTATTGATCAGCGATGTGGTCATGCCCGAGATGGATGGCGGGGCCCTCGCCAATCGGATCGTGAAGCTGAATCCCGAGCTCCCGGTGCTGTTTATGTCCGGCCTGGTCACGGCGAACGAAGTGGAGATGGCCGGAACGATTACGCAGTTTGCCTTTATCCGCAAACCGTTCCGTCCGGGCACGCTGGTGCAGGCCGTTCGGAAAATGCTGTCGGACGAGGAACAAACGGCGTAGGGGCACGCTACAATCGGAGTAAGGAGGGGTTCCCACCCATGAAAACAGTGTTACTTGCCATCTCGGCTGCCAGCCTGCTGGCCGCCCAACCCGCAGCCGCCCCGGTCAGCAAGATCTTCGACCAGCAACTTAGCATGATCGAGCACGAGTTCGTGCCGCTGGCCGAGGCCATGCC
>PMEV01000222.1 GCA_003154855.1 Bryobacterales bacterium | reverse complement strand
GACCCGAAGACGCTGAGCCAGGGCTACCGGGTATTCCATGTGTACGTGCCCGTGAAAGACGGGCAGTGCCACCTCAGCATCAGCTTCAAGAGCGCGCCTCCGGAAGCCGCGCCGAAGCAGATCGCCCAGACGCTAACCGCGGCGCAGTAGAGTAACTCGAAGGACTCGCCGAGGCGCTCGCGGCGAAGTTCCGAATGCACGGCCGCTGGTGGCCGCGAATCCGTTTTTGCGCCCCGCCGCTTCTAAGATGTTCCCCCGTATGGCCGATACAGGACATAAGAGCCGGTTCGAATATGTACTCTCCGTTCCTGTGGCTGGTCGTGGTGGCGCTCGCTCTGAGCTCGTGCGCCAGCCGCAAGCCCGTGAACCCGCTGGACAAAATCGAACAGATCGCGGCTTTGCCGCCAGACTCGGCCGAACAGCGAGTGCCGGTCCATCTGAAAGGCTGGGTGACGGTGCCGGACCCCACCCTGAACCTGATGTTTATCGAAGACGGAACGGGCGCCGCACGCGTTCACCTGCCCTTTACCCATCTCAAGGCGGACCCAGGAGAGCGCGTCGACGTGGTGGGTACCGTCGCCGTCGGCGGCGCGGAGCCCACCGTCGTGGCGTCGGAGGTCTTGCGTTTGGAGGGTGAGCACGCCTGCCGCGCGCGACCGGTCAGTTTCGCCGATGTCGCCGCTGGACGGACGGGCTTTCGCTACGTGGAAGTCCAGGGCGTGCTGCGCGCTACCTATGTGGATCGCGCCGGCCGGCAGATTGTGCGGATCGGGTCCAGTGGGAAAGCGCTGGACGCGCGCGTCAACAACGAGGGCTTGCCCACCAAGCAGCAACAGATTGGCGGGGAAGTGCGAATCCGCGCCGTCGCCAACACCAGCCGCGACGTCTACGGAAACATCAGCCGCGTCGAGCTTTGGATCGCCAGATTGGAGGACCTCATCCCTGTGGCAGCCCCTCCGGGGGACATTCGTGTCGAGTCTGTTCGAGAGGTCGCCTCGCTTCCCAGCGGCTCGCTGCCCGCGCGCATCCTCCACCTTCGGGGAAGCGTGAGCCCCGACCCTACGCGGGACGGACGCTTCGTCCTGGCCGACCCCACCGGCTTCCTTCCGCTGGAGGTCGCGCCGGGAGCGGCTCGGATCTTGGGCGACGGCATCGACGTGTTCGGGTTCGCCGATGGTGCGCAGGGCCGGCAAATCCAGGTCGTGGATGCGTCGCTGACGCGAACGCTCTCCGTTCAGCCCGCCCAGAGAACGCACCGGGAGGTCACGTCGGTCGCCGAGGTGCATGCGCTCAGCGTCGCAGACGCGGCGCTGTCCCTGCCGGTCCATGTCCGGGCGATGGTGACCTTTATCAACCCGGGCTCGGGAACGCTATTCGTTCAGAATGGGACCGAAGCGAGCTACGTCTCCGCTCTGCGGATCCGCGAATTAAGGCTGGAGGCCGGAGACCTCGCGGACGTATCCGGGGTGACTACACCGGGCAATTTCGCGCCCAGCATTACCAATGCCTGGCTGAGCCGGGTCTCGCCCGGGGCGATGCCCGCTCCCGCGCCGGCCGCCTTCGACGAGCTGTTCTCCGGCAAACAGGACAGCCAGTGGGTGCAGACAGAGGGGGTGGTCCAGAGCGTTGAGACGTGCTGCGATCCCGAGGCTCACGTCTGGTTGCAGTGGGGCCAGCACCGCTACCTCGCTTTGACGGCCAACCCGAAATCCGAGCCGTTACCGGCGGTGGATGCGCGCGTGCGGGTGCGGGGCGTTTGCGCCACCCTCTTCAATACCAGACGGCAGATCGTGGGCATTCAGCTTTACGTTCCCTCGCCCAGGTATATCGAGACCATCGAAGCAGCCCCCGAAGCACCGATGGAACCGCGGCCGATCGACGAGTTGCTCCGCTTTTCGGCTCACGATCCATCCGGCCATCGCGTTCGAGTGCACGGCATCGTAACGCTCGCGCAGCCCAGCGGCCCCTCTTACATTCGCGACGAGAGCGCGGGCCTGAGAATCCTGAATCACGCGCCCATCAAGCTGCGGCCTGGCGACAGCGTGGACGTGGTAGGGTTCGCACAACCGGGCGGCTTTACGGCCGAAATGCGAGACGCCGAGATTTCCCGGCTGGGGAACGGGCCGCCGCCGAGGCCCGCCCGCATCACTGTGGACGAGGCCCTGGGAGGCACGCACGACGCCGAGTTGGTGGAGATCGACGCGCTTCTGGTCGATCAGATCGTCAACGGCAGTCAAAGCTCACTGGTCCTGCGATCCGGCGGCAAACTGTTCCACGCCACGCTGGAAAACGGGTCCCTGGCCGCCCTCGAGAAAGGCAGCATCGTCAGGGTGACCGGGATATGCTCCATTGAATCGGCGGGGAATCTGTCCTTCCTGGTGCCCAAGGGGTTCAGCCTCACTCTGGGGAGCCCGAACGATGTCGTGGTGGTGAAAGCCGCAGCGTGGTGGACTGGCGGCCGCCTGCTGAACGTTTTGGGCTCCATGGGGCTGCTTCTGGCCGTGGTGCTGGCTTGGGTGGGTGTCCTGCGCCACCGGGTCCGCGTGCAAACCGCGGTGATTCAGAAGAAGCTCGAAGAGGCAGCGTCCCTTAAAGAAGCCGCCCAGGAGGCCAGCCGCGCGAAAAGCGAGTTCCTGGCGAATATGAGCCATGAGATCCGTACTCCCATGAACGGCGTCATCGGAATGCAAACGCTGGCGCTGGACACGGCTCTGACTCCGGAGCAGCGCGACTACATCGAGACGGCGCAGTCGTCGGCGCAATCGTTGCTTGCGCTTCTCAACGAGATCCTGGACCTCTCGAAGATCGAAGCGTCGCGGCTGGAGATCGAATCGGCCCCGTTCCAGCCGGCTCGCCTCATCCAGGCCGTCATGGCGACGATGACGGGATGCGCGCAGCAGAAGGGTTTGAAACTCACAGCCGCGGTGGCGGCGGACGTCCCGGCCACGCTGTTGGGCGACGAATTGCGTCTCCGGCAGGTGCTTCTCAATCTGGTGGGGAACGCCGTGAAGTTCACTGAAGCGGGGAGCGTCCAGGTAAGTGTGGTGGTCGAATCGATCGAGGCCGATGCGGCTACCCTTCGCTTCTCGGTCGCCGACACCGGCATCGGCATACCGGAAGACAAGAGGAAGACCATCTTCGAGCCCTTCCGGCAGGCCGATGGCTCGGTGGCACGGCAATACGGGGGAACGGGCCTGGGGTTGTCGATCTCGACGCGTCTGGTGGAACTGATGAACGGGAGGATATGGGTGGAAAGCGATATCGGGCGTGGCAGCGCCTTTCGGTTCACGGCGCGGGTGGGCCTATGCGCAGCGGGGCTGGAGTGCGGGGGACAGGAGCCAGCGGCTGTGCATCCGGCAGGGGCATTGCGACGACTCCGCATCCTGTTGGCGGAGGACAATCCCGTGAACCAGAAGGTCGCGCGCCACCTGCTGGAGCGGGCTGGTCACGATGTCGAGGTGGTGGGCGACGGAGAAGCCGCGGTAGAGCGATGGGCCGCCGAAGACTTTGACGTCATCCTGATGGATGTACAGATGCCGAGAATGGACGGCCTGGCGGCGACTGCGGCGATTCGCGAACGCGAGCGGGGAACGGAGGGGCACATCCCGATCGTCGCGATGACAGCTCTGGCGATGGCAGGCGATCGGGAACGCTGCGTAGCCGCGGGAATGGACGGCTATGTCTCGAAGCCCATCGACAAGAACGATTTGATGGGCGTGCTTCACCGCCTGGTCAAGCAAGATCAACGGGAGCCGCAAGTGTGAGAGCCGGCGGCTGCGAGTAACTAGACCAGCTCTTCGCGCTTCTCGATGAGGAGCTTGTCGCCGCTGGTGATGTAGTCGGCTTGCATGCGGATGCGCGGCAGGGCGTCGCGAATGAACTTCTCGGCCGGGGTCGCGCGGGCGGGATCGGCCTCGGCCTGGACCAGCAGGAGATGGCAGCCGAGGGCGTCGCAGGCCATGTCGACCAGGCGGCGGGCGGTCAGCTCGCTGTAAGTGCGGTCGTTGAAGTTCTTGAGAAAGGTGACGCAATTGGCGAGCCGTTCGCGGGTCTCGCGGGCCAGCGACGAGAGCTTCATCAGCTCGGGCCGGAACTGGCGCTCGCCGAGTTGGGCGATGTAGTTGGCGAAGGCTCCGCTGGTGATGCCGACGGAAGCGCCGACCACCTGGAGCTGGGTGGTGCCCTCGTAGATGGTGGTGATGCGCGCATCGCGGGAGAGGCGCTCGACGGGGAATTCCTGCATGTAACCGGTGCCACCGTGGATCTGGATGGCGTCGTAAGTCACCTGGACGGCCATCTCCGAGGAGTAAGCTTTGGCGAGCGGCGTGAGCAGCCCGGCGTAAGTGGAAACTTCCTTGAGGCGGGCGCGCAGGGCGGTATCCGGAGTCTTGTCGAGCTGATGCTCTAACATGCGGCGGACGTCCACCAGGCGGCTGGCTTCGTAAGTGATGGCGCGGGCCACCTGGATCTGAGATTTCATGCGGGCCAGCAGGTCGTAGACTTGCGGCATCTCGATGATAGGGCGCTTGAACTGTACGCGGCTGCGGGCGTACTTACGGGCCTCCTCATAGGCGGCCTGGGCGATGCCAATGGCCTGGCCGGCGACGGCGACGCGGGCGCCGTTCATCAGGGCCATGACGTAGCGAATCAAACCCATGCGGCGCTGGCCAACCAGGGTCGCGGGGACGCCGTTGAACTGCAACTCGCAGGTGGGCGAGCCATGAATGCCGAGTTTGTGCTCGATGCGGCGGACGATCAGCTCGGGGCACTTCTCGCAGACGTACATGCTGAGGCCGCGGCCGTCCACGCTGCCNNTCGGTGAGGGTCATGGCGCCGGTGATTTTGCCGCTGGCGAACAGGGGCAGATAGTGGTCCTTCAGCTTGTCGTCGCCGAATTCGTAAATGGTTTCGGCGATGTCCTGAAGGCTGAACAGGTTCATCAGGCTGGCGTCGGCCTGGGCGACCATCTCGATGGCGATGCTGTAGAGCAGGCCGGGGAAATTGAGGCCGCCGTACTGGCGCGGCAGCATCATGCCCATCAGACCGGACTTGGCGAGGACGGCCATGCCCTTAATGGTGCCTTTGGCGTAGGTGACCTCGTGGCCGTCGAAGTGCGCGCCCTCGCGGTCGACCTCGGGGGCGAGCGGGGCAATCTCCTTGGCGACGATAGCGCCCGCCATCTCGAGCACGGTGCGGTAGCCCTCGAGGGCGTCGGCGTAGGAAAGCGGCGCGTCGTCGAACTGGGCCACCTGGGAGTAGTTGTCCTCCAGATGGGCGACGACCTCCTCGAGGCCGAGGTGGTTGAAGTGCCACAGAATGTCCGGGTTTTCGGTGAAGAAGTTATCCACGTTNNGGCAAGCTGAAGCTTGCCCGGCTTGGCAAGCTGAAGCTCGCCCTACAATTTTCCTTTAAGAGCTTTGATGAGCCTGGGAATCACCTCGCGCACGTCGCCGACAATGCCGTAATGGGCCACGCCGAAAATGGGGGCCTCGGCGTCGCGGTTGATGGCCAGGATCTTGGCGGATTCCTCCATGCCGGCGCGATGCTGGACGGCGCCGGAAATGCCGCAGGCGACGTAGAGTTTGGGGCGCACGGTGGTGCCGGTCTGGCCGACCTGATGGTCGGCGTGGACGAAGCCGGCGTCCACGGCCGCGCGCGATCCGGCGACGGCTGCGCCCAGGACCGCGGCCAGCTCGTGAATCAGCTTGAAGCCTTCCTGGGAGCCCATGCCGTAACCGCCGGAGACAATGATGGGCGCGGAGCGCAGGTCCACGCGGCGGGGCTGTGTGTGGCGCTCGAGGAGGGTGACGAAGTCGGGCTCGGAATCCAGTGCGACCGGGATCTCGACGAGCGTTCCGGAGCGGCCCGGGACCGGCTCGGGCACGTGCATGACGCCCTCGCGCACGGTGGCCATTTCCGGGAGCACATCCGGGCTGACGATGGTGGCGATGATGTTGCCGCCCCAGGCCGGGCGGATCTGCATCAGCTTCTGCTGGTAGAGGCGGCCGGCCGATTCGTAGGAGTCGATCCGGAGGTCGGTGCAATCGGCGGTCAGGCCGGTCTTGAGCGCGGAGGCGACGCGCGGGGCCAGGTCGCGGCCCAGGGGGGTGGCGCCGTAGAGGACGATTTCCGGCTTCCGCTCGCGGATGGCGTCGGTGAGCACACGGGTGAACGGCAGGGTGGTGTAGCGGGCCAGGCGGGCATCCTGGGCGGCATAGACGATGTCCGCGCCGTAGGTGAAGAGGCAGGCCGCCAGCGGCTTAGTGTCGCTGGCCAGGACGATGGCGGCGAGGGGAACACCCAGAATCCCGGCCAGCTCTCTTCCCTTCCCCAAGAGTTCGAGCGAGACGTCGGCGATGCTGCCGTCGTCGACCTCGACGTAAACCCAAACTTCGCCGTGTTGTGCCATTAGCCGAACGTCCTCTCGTCAACCAGCTCCGAGACGAGGTCGCGGACACCGGCGTCGTCGGGGCTGTAGAGCTTCAAGTTTCGGCCCGCCAGGACCACGTTTTCGATCTTCTTGACCTTGGTGGGCGAGCCGGAAATGCCGATGCGGGCCAGGTCGGCGGCGATGTCCTCCGCGCCCCAGGTTTCGATGAACAGGCCCTTCTTTTGGAGGCCCTCGACGAGGGCGTCCACGGTGCAGCCCTGGCGCTTGGCCTCCGCTTCGACCTCGAATCCGGAGCGAGCGCGGCGGTACTTGAGGAGCAACCGGGCATTGGGCCAGCGGGGCGAATTNNGCGCGGCCGAGGTCGCGGCGGATGCGGGCGCGATCACCGTCGATTTCCAGGACCTTATCGGCGAAGGTGGCCTGGGAGATGCCCAACTTTTCGGCCACCTGCGGGCCGACTTGCGCGGTGTCGCCATCGATGGCCTGGCGTCCGCAGAGGACCATGTCGTAGGGCGAGAGGTGGGTTTGAATGGCTTGGGCGATGGTGTAGGAGGTGGCTAGCGTGTCGGAGGCGGCGAATCGGCGGTCGCTGAGGAGGATGACGCGGTCGGCTCCGCGACAGAGGGAGTCCTTGAGGATGTCGGCGGCGCGGGGCGGGCCCATGGTGATGACGATGACCTCGCCACCGAAGCGCTCCTTGAGTTCGAGGGCCATTTCGAGGGCGTTGAGGTCCTCGGGATTGAAGATGGCCTCGAGGGCGTTCCGGTTGACGGTGCCGTCGGGCTTCATGACCTCGCCGGAGACGTTTTTGGTGTCGGGCACCTGTTTGGCAAGCACAATGATTCGCAGGGGCAAATTCCCTCCTAGGGATCACGGAGACATACGAGGGCGGGCCGGAACGGTTTGGCCCGCGCACCCTCTTAGTTGATCGAGGCCAACAGAGTAAAGACAGACAAGCTTAGCAGAGTTGGGGGGGGGCGTGCCACCGGGCGCTGCCGCGCGGCATG
>PMEV01000369.1:4094-4422 GCA_003154855.1 Bryobacterales bacterium | reverse complement strand
CGGCTGCGGGCAAGATTGCCCGCCCCACAGCGCTTCGCGAAGACCAGCTAGAGAGCGCCGGAGGGCGCCGGGTGCAACTGCGCGCCTCTTCCCAGATCGCCGTCCCGATGGCCGCCGGGCTCTTCGATCCCGCCATTCTGATCCCGGAAGC
This sequence comes from Bryobacterales bacterium, assembly GCA_003154855.1. Lineage (GTDB taxonomy): Bacteria > Acidobacteriota > Terriglobia > Bryobacterales > Bryobacteraceae > Fen-330. Next base: position 4,271 of record PMEV01000369.1, on the reverse strand, counting down.
CCTCTCCGAACAACTATCCCAGGAGGAATTCCGCCAGGTGCTGCTGCACGAGTTGGCGCACCTGCGCCGCCGGGACGACTGGACCAACCTGGCGCAAAAGGTACTGGAAGCGCTGTTCTTTTTCCATCCCGCGGTGTGGTGCATCGCGCGCCGCCTGAATCTGGAACGCGAAATCGC
>PMEV01000369.1:0-4075 GCA_003154855.1 Bryobacterales bacterium | reverse complement strand
TCGCGCCGGATCGAGTCGCTGCTGAGCCGCAGGAGCGCTGCCGGCGGCCTTTCAAAGATCGGCGTGCTGGCGGGAACGGGCTTGCTGGCGATGGCCGCGCTGTGGGCGGCGAACCTGGCGCCGGTCGCGGTGACGGAACCGGCCATTGCCGCGCTGTCCTGGAAGGCCCAACCGATTCCGGTGGTCGCCATGGCCTACGCGAAACCGGCCGCGCCAGTGGTGCGGCCTCGACGAATGGCTCGGGCCAAGACGGGAACCGTGCTGATCCAAGAGTGTACGTACGTGATCTATTCCGGAGAGGGAGCGCAGGTGCGGAGCTGGGTGACCATCCTTTGGATCCAGCCGGCTCCAGCGCCGCGAGCTCCGGGTCAAACCTGACATAGGAGGAGCAAAATGAGCATTCTGAGAAGTCGCCGCTCTGTCGCGGCCCTGGCCGTGGCCATGGGTCTGCTGCTGGGCATCCTGATTCACACGGGCGTTGGAACCGCGCGCGCCGCCAGTCCGGCGGCGGATGCCACGCCACTGGTCATTCCAAACGCCGTGCAGCTTTCCAACGAGTTTTCGAGACTCGCCAAACAGCTCGAGTCCTCGGTGGTGCAGGTCACCAGCACCATTGAGCAGAAGCAGGTTCGAGGACGTTCCCCGCAGAACATGCAGCCCTTCGGCGAGGACGGCCCGGATCTGTTCCGGCGCTTCTTCGGCGGCGAGCCCTTCGGCGAGATGCCGCAGCAGCCGCGGCGTGCCGAGGGCACCGGCTCGGGCTTCATCGTGGACCAGAACGGCTATATCCTGACCAACAACCACGTCGTGGACGGCGCCACCCGCGTGCGAGTGCAACTGCATGGCGACACAACCGAATACACCGCCAAAGTGATTGGCGCGGACCCCGAGATGGACTTGGCCGTGATCAAAATCGACGCGGGTAAGCCGCTGGTTCCCGTCAAAATCGGGAACTCGGATGCCGTGCAGGTGGGTGAATGGGCGGTAGCGATCGGCTCGCCGTTCGGTCTCGAGGCCACGGTCACGGCCGGAATCATCAGCGCCAAAGGCCGCAACAATCCGGAACCCGGCCATCAGCTCCAGCGCTTTTTGCAGACCGACGCCGCCATCAATCCCGGCAACAGCGGCGGGCCGCTGCTGAACATCAACGGCGAGGTAGTCGGGGTGAATACCATGATCGCCACCAACTCGGGCGGCTATCAGGGAATTGGCTTCGCGCTGCCTATCAACCAGGCGGTCGTCTCTTACAACCAGATCGTCAAGAGCGGCAAGGTCACGCGGGGGGCCATCGGCATCCTGTTCGACCGCAACCAGAAGCCCGAGCTGCTGAAGGCTTACGGCGGCGGCGCCTCCGGGGTCTTCATCACCCAGGTGTCTCCCGGCAAGCCGGCCGATAAGGCGGGCATCCACGAGGGCGACATCATCACGGCGTTCAATGGAAAGCCGGTGAAGGATGGCGACGAGCTGGTGGGCCTGGTCTCGCAGACGCCGGTCGGCTCGAGCGTGCCGGTAAGCATACTGCGCGACGGCAAAACCAAGGACCTCACGCTCACGGTCGGCGATCGTGCCGAAATCGTGGCCAGCGACTCACGCCGCGGCAGGCTGGGTTCCCAAGAGGGCGGGGAAGAGGAAGGCACGCCGGTGAAGTTTGGGCTCTCGGTCCGCGCGCTGACCGACAGCGAACGCGAGTCGTCCAACTTTCCCGAGCGGGGCGGAGTGCTGGTGACCGGCGTCGAGGACGGTTCCTTCGCCGACGACCTCCAAATCCGTGAGGGTGACGTCATGGTGGCCCTGAACCGCCAGCCGGTGAACTCGGCGAGCGACCTGAAGACGGTAGCCGGCCAGCTCAAGCCCGGCGATGCCGTGGCCTTTAAGATGATGCGTAGAGTGCCGGGCGCGGGAGGCCGCCGGTCGGGTGGCGACTGGCAGGACTTCTTCGCCGCGGGCACGCTGCCGCACTAACGGCTCAACCCTGGCCGGCGCGGCCTTACGGGGTCGCGCCGGCCGGGAGCCCGAATCGGAGTTGTGGGTCGGATGGCTACAGATCCCCATAGGTGAGCCCTCCCGAAAACCGGATTCCCCGAGCCCGGTTGGAATTGTAAACTCCAGGAAAATCGAGTATTCTGTAAACACCGCCGCCTGGCGTCCCCGCTGGCATGGAACGTGCTAGTAAAAAGTGTGAAAAGGTCTGCCGCTCGAGGTGTGTGGCCGGTGACGGTTAGGGCATGAGAGGACTTAAGCTCCAGCTCCTGAACGCGCTACTGATGATTCTCACAGTAGCCGCGGTGATCTCCGCCCTGATTAACTTCCAGCAGCAAAGCAGGTTCCGGCCCCCCGAGGACGGAGTCACCTGGAGCGAGCGTTCCGGCGGCGTGACCGCCCTCTACGTCGTGGCGGGCAGTCCGGCGGCCAATGCCGGTCTGCGGGTGGGCGATGTGGTCCTGAAGATCGCCGGGGTGCCCATCCAGAAGGCCACCGAAGTGAGCAGCGTGCTGCTGAGACTGGGCGCCTGGAGCAAGGCTACCTACACCATGCGGCGCGCCGGGCTGGATTTCGAGCCCACGCTAATCGTGGGACAGGCAGCCCGCGACTTTGCCGCCCTGTACTACCAGTACCTGGTGGGGCTGGCCTACCTGGGGATGGGCCTGTTCGTGCTCTTCCGCCGCGGACACGCTCCCCGGGCCCTGCATTTCTACGTGCTTTGCCTGGCCTCCTTCGTTCTATCCGCTTTCCATTCCACCGGGAAGCTGAACGCCTTCGACACCGTGATGTATTTCGGAAACGTGGCGGCCGGCGTGCTCGCCCCCACGATTTTCCTGCATTTCTGCCTGGCCTTTCCCGAACGCGCCATCACCTGGCGGCGCCGGGTGGCCATCGGCCTGGTGTATCTGCCGGGCATCCTGCTGCTGGCGGTCTTCCTGGGGGTGGCCTCGGGGCGCTTGCTGATCTCGATCCCGCCGGTCGAGCTGAACTGGCTGCTGGACCGGGTGTGGCTGGGGTTCCTGACCGGCATGTACCTGCTGGGCGGAGTGGTGCTGACCCGCGCTTGCCGCAAGGCCGAGGATCCGATCGTGCGCAATCAAATCAAGTGGTTGCGCAACGGAGCCGTATTTGGGGTGACCCCCTTCGCGGCCTTCTACGCGGTCCCCTACGTGCTCGGCGTGGCGCCCTCGATCTACATGGATCTGGCCGTCCTTTCGCTGCTGCTGGTACCGGTGGCCTGGAGCTACGCCATTCTGCGCTACCGCCTGATGGACGTGGACGTCATCTTCCAGCAGGGCTATGTGTACACGCTGGCCACCATTTGCGTGCTCAGCGTGTTCTACGGACTGATCTTCTCGCTGGGCAAGTTCGGAGACCTGGGGCCTACCGCGGCGGGCGTGCTGATCCTCATCGCGGCCTTCATCTTCCAGCCCATCCGGAACTGGATTCGAGAGCTGCTGGACCGCTACGTCTTCTACAAGGACCGCTACGATTACCGGCTCACGCTGATGGAGTTCGCCCGCGACCTCAGCTCGGAGACCGACCTGGACGCCATGCTGCACTCGGCCGCGGACCGCCTGATCCGCACCCTCTCGATCCAGCGGCTGGCTTTCTTCCTGAGCGACGAGAGCGAGACGCGCTTCGAGTTGAAGGCGACCTTCGGGGTCAATCTGCGGCCGGCCCATCGGGGCGAAACGGCGCTGGATCTGAGCTTCCTGGCGCCCGAAGGTTCCCCTCCCTACTATTTCTTCGAGCGGACCAGGCGCCTGCTGGACGTGCTCTCGAAGAGCTGGCCGCAATCCGTGCGCCAGACCATCGCGGAGCTGGACCTCACTTACTACGTGCCCTGCACCGTGCGCGGGCGCACCATCGCCTATCTGGGCGTGAGCCGCAACGACAAGGGCGATTTCCTCACTAGCGACGACATCGAGCTGCTGGTGGCCGTTTCCGGCTACATCGGCATCGCCATCGAGAACGCCCGCCTGTACCGCTCGCTCGAGCGCAAGATGGAAGCCTACGAGCGGCTGAAAGAGTACAGCGAGAACATTGTCGAGTCCATCAATGTGGGCATCCTGGCGGTGGACCTGGACGA
>PMEV01000418.1 GCA_003154855.1 Bryobacterales bacterium | reverse complement strand
CCACGAATGTAGAAACTCCAGTCGCCGGGATTCCTACTTTCCCGGACCCGCACGGCGCTCTGCTTCCGAGAGCCGGTCCACAATCTGGCGCTCCCGCGCTCCGTCCTCGACCCGCTTCAAGCGAAAGTACAGCGTCGCCAGCTCGACGTGGGCGTTCAGGAAGTTGGGATCCGCCTTGATGACGGTCTCCAGGTCGGCGGTGGCGGCTTCGATCTGTCCGGCGGCTTTCTCGACCAGCGCCATTTCATACCGGGCGAGGATCGAGGAGGGATCGATGCGCAGGGCCCGATCGAGATGGGTCCTGGCCGCCTCGACGTCGCGCTCGTAGTACAGAATCGAGCCCAACCCGAAGTTGGCCTCAAAGTCGTTCGGTTCCCGCTCCAGCCCCTTGCGGAAGGCTTCCATGGCCCCCTGGTTGTCGACCATCTTCTCGCGGGCCAGGCCCAGGGCGGTGTAAACACCGGGCAGGTTCGGATTCAAACGGGTGGCGGTCTCGAGGCTGTCCCTGGCGCGCTCGAACTCGTTGAGGCGGAACAGGGTACGGCCAGCCAGCAGATACGCATCCGCGGCTTGGGTTTGCTTGGCAACCCGTTCCACCAGCGCCACGCCTTCCCGGAGCCGGCCGTTTGAAATCAACACCGATCCGAAGACCCATAAGAAGTCGGGGTTATCCCCGGCCGTCTTGGCCAGCGGCGCCAGCAGCGTGAGCCCGCGGTCGTACTCTCCGAGCTGGAGGTAGCAATCGCCGAGCAGGATGGCCACCCGGAGGTCCTTGGGATCTGCCTTGGCCAGCTTCTCCAACTCCGCGGAGGCGCCGAACTCATCGCGGTTCTTGAGATAGGCGAGGGCCAGGTAGAACTGAACATCGCGGTTCTTAGGATCCAGAGCGAGCGCCCTCCGGTAGCTTTCAATGGCCTCCGGAAACTGCTTGAGCTGGACCAGCGCCACGCCCAGGTTGAGCCACGCGGAAAAGAAGTCGGGGCGGAGCTCCACAATACGGCGGTATTGCTGAACGGCCAGGGCGTTATCCCCCCGCTGCTGCGCACTCACGGCCTCCCGGAACAGCCGCTCCGTGTCCGCCGGCTGCTGGCCCCAGGCCAGCGCCGCCAGCATCGCCAGACACAACACCACCCGCAGCGCGCGCATACCTTACGATTATGCCAGAGCCATCCCGCCGCGGCACTTTCGACGCCGGCGCGGTTACCGGGCGCCGGACGCGTGCCCTGGAACCAGATAATCGCACTCGTTACTTTTCTCGCAGGGGCGTACAATAGCCTGAGGAGACAGAAGAGCACCGTGCAACTTCCTATCGCCCGTTTTTGCCGGCGCACCGCCTCCGCGGTGGCGCCCTTCTTATTGGTCTTTTCGGCTTACGCCCAGCCGTCTACGGCTCCCGCCACCGCCCCTGGCGGAGCTTCCGCCCCGGAGGTCTCCCTCGACCTGGTGGCGCACGACAAGAAGGGCGCCCCGATTCGCGACCTCAAGCCCACCGATTTCGAAATCACCTCCAGCGGGTCGCCCGTGCGCATCGACGATCTTCACCTGGTGAGCGGTGGGCCGGGACCCGGCCATGCGCACCTGGTGACCCTGGTGTTCGCCCACGACGTGCCCGGATACGCGCACAAAGCGCGGGATGTGGCCGCGGAGCTTCTCAAGGCGGCCCCAGCGACGGGCATCCTGTTCGCCGTTCTCCGGGTGGACGGGCGTCTCCGCCTGCTACAGGAGTTCACCGCGGATCGCGAGGCGCTGACCAAAGCCATCGATCTCGCGACCGTCAACTACAAGCGGGACTACGACGAGCCGGAGAAACAACTGGCGGCGGAGTTGAAGGCGGGCGCCGTCCAGCCGGACCAGAATCTGGAGAAGGTGTTGCTGGCCATGCTCCTGGACTCCCAGGATATCGTCCGGGATCCGCACACCCCGCCCGCCATCGCCTCACTGATGGCCGCCTGCCGGCAGCAGGCAGGACTGCCCGGCAGGAAGACCCTGGTCTATTTTTCGGCGGGGCTGGATTGGACCACCCAAGACCCGGAGATGCCGACCAAGGTCGCCGAAGTGGCCATCCGAAGCCGTGTGAGCATCTATTCGATCGACGCCGAGGTCCTGGACCCGCATAGCTTTAACTCGGCGAATGCCGGGCTAAGCGTCACCCGAGCCCAGGCTCTGGGCAGCATCAACTCCGCCGCGGGGGGCTCAGCCGCGGCGGGCGTGTCCACTGCGGTCACGGAGCAAATCGGCCGGATACAGACGGGCGACGAAGACGCCACCGCCACCCGTCTTACCATCCTCTGCCACCAGACGGGAGGGGAACACGCGGGCGATTCCGGCAATACCCAGAGGAGCGTTCAGAGAATCGTGGACGACGTACTGTCCAATTACACCGCCTACTTCATACCGCCTATGACCCAAGGCGAGAAGTTCCGCCCCATAAAAATCAAGGCGCTGCGAGCCGGGATCACGGTACAGGCGCGCGGCGGGTACTTCGCGGTGCATAGCCGGGCTCCCCTGGCGGCGCCCCCCAGAGATAAGCTGCTGGGCGCTTTGGCGGGGCCGGAACTGCCCTCCGAATTGCAGTTCCGCTCCTCGGTTTTGCGATTTGGGAGCACCCCGAAAGGTGGGGTGAACTCGGTGGCGTTCGAAGTGCCCCTCAGCCAGGTCGAGATGCGGCCCGACTCGGCCGGAAAGGTCTATGCGGCCCAGGTCTCCTGGCTGGCGCAGGTGCGAGACCAAACCGGCGCCATTATCGAAAGATTCAGCGAGGACCTCTCCAAACAGGGCCCGCGGGAGGACCAGCAGAGCCGGCTCGGCACGCTGAGTTTCCGGCGCCACTTCGTGGCCGCCCCCGGCGAGTACGTTCTCGAGACCGTGGCCATGGATGCGAACAGCGGCAAGATCGCTGCGCAGCGCTCCAAGTTCGAGATTCCGGCCGCGGCCACTGGCCCGGCGCTGGGCGACATCGTTCTGGTGCGCCAAATCGAAGCGGCGGGCGGCGCCGGGGATGCGTCGGAACCGCTTCAATGCGCCGAGGGCAAAGTGATTCCCAACCTCTCCGCCCGGCTGGACCGGGCTTCCAACCCGGCCATCCAGCTATTCTTCGATGTGCTCCCGGATAACGGTTCCACCGATAAGCCCGCTCTCAAGCTGGAGGTGCGCCGAGATGGCAACCTGCTGGGCAGCGTGCCGTTAACTCTGCGCCGGGAATCCGCGCCGGGGCCCATTCGCGAGCTGGCCAAGGTGGGCACCAAGTCCCTGTCGCCCGGCGCCTATGAGATGACCGTGGTGCTCACTCAGGGGGCGCGGACGGTCGAGCGCACCACCTCGGTCACGCTGGAATAGTGGGGCAGGCAATCTTGCCCAATGCCGCAAACTTTTNNGCAGCCGGCCTTCCGGCCGGCAAAACCGCCGGCACTACGGGCCGCGCCTACTTGCCCGAGACCTTCGCCTGGTAGCGGGCGATTCTGGCGGTCAGAGTCGCGGCCAGCTCCGTGTCGCCGCTACGATTGGCCAGCGCCAGCGCCTGGCGCGCCGAATCGATGGCCTCCCGCATCCGGCCCACATCGGCATACATCGCCGCCAGCAGGCTCAGGATCACCGGTTCCCGGGCATTGGAGAGCTTAACCGCCCGCTCCATGTGGGGAATAGCCTCCTGAAATCCGCCGGTTTGCGCCAGAAACCGTGCCAGGTTGTACTGATACTGCAGGGACTCGGGCTCCGTGGAGGCAGCCGTGCGAAAGTGGGCGATCGCCTCGTCCAGCCGCCCTTGTTTTGCCAGCGCCAGCCCCAGCGTGTTCTCGGCATCCATCGAGGTCGAGTCGAGCTCCAGGGCCTTCTGGCAATGCTGGATGGCCTCCTCGAGCCTGCCTTTTTGATACAGGGCGGTGCCCAGGTTGGTCTGGGAACGGGAATTGGCGGGATCGATTCCCAGGGAGGTCGAGTAGGCCTGGATGGCCTCGTCCAGCCGGCCCAGCCGGACCAGATCGTAGCCCAGGCTGTCGTAGGCCGGGGCGTGCTCGGGCGCGATTTCGCCGGCCTTTCGGTATTGCTCGATGGCCTCCTCGGCCTGGCCGTCATGGTCCAGAGCGGCGCCCAGATTCACCCGCGCGCGCTCGTCTTCCGGGTCCAGCTCGATGGCCTTGCGCCACTCGGGAATGGACTCCGAGACGTGGCCTTTCTGCATCAGGTCGACGGCCACATCGAAGATCCGGTAAAACTCCGAGGCCGGGATTTCCAGCTTCTGGAAACCGTCCGGTGGAAGGTTCAAGAACTCCGGGATATTGGCCGCGCGATTCGAGGCAGTCGTGTTCTCGATCAGGATCGGGGGGCTGTCGTTGCCCTCGGTGTCGAGGTGGGTCAGGTACAACTGCGTGTACGGGGAGCGCGCCTTCGAGGCGAACACCATCCACCTGCCGTTGGGCGAAAAGCTATGCCAGGAATTCATGAGCGGCGTGTTGCACTTCATCGGCCGGGAGGTCCCGCCTTCGAAGGGCACGACATAGAGGTGGCTATCGGGCCGCATCAACTGCCCGTTCTGGCAGCGCACGTAGACGATCCAGCGGCCATCCGGGGTGACCTTCGGGAAGTTGTTGCTGAAGCCGTTGTCCGAAGCGCTGGGGATAGGTTCCGGCTTTCCCCCACGGCCCTCGTTGAAAGGAATCCGGTAAAGGTTGTACTGGACTTGGGTCTCGTTGGGGTCGTTGGCAAAGGTGGCCGCGGGCGCGCCGGGGGGAAATGCCGTGGTGGCCTTGGCCCTGGCGAACACGATCCACTTTCCATCCGGCGACCAGACGCCGTCGGTCTGCACAAAGGCGGGATCGTCGGCGCCCGGCAGAGGCTCGGTGCGGCCGGTGGCCACCTCGCGCCACAGCAGAACGCCCCGTGTCGGGTAGAAAACCTGGCCGAAACGGTAGTCCTTGTAGACCGTGAAATAGAACTTCTCCTCGAGACCATAGGCCCGCGTGAGGGCCAGAGGGTCCCGCTCGTCCATGGTAGTGACCACGTACTTGCCATCCGGGGAAACCTGCGACATGAACCCGGCGCGCAGTTTCCTTTGGCCCATATCGCTGCGGGTGTTCCACTTGAAGACATCGCGAGTGCGAATCACCGTATCCTTGCGGAGCGGAACCACGGCATACAGCGATTTGTCGTTCATGGGGCCGTCCACGTCCAGCCCGATGGTCTTGCCGTCGGCCGAGAAGGAGTGGCAATTGGCGCAGGTCGGAAGACCTTCCATCAGAACGCGGCTCTCGGTCTCACCCACGCTGCGCAGGCGCCACTTGATGAGTATGATGGCGTCCTTCGGCAGAATGCCGAGCTCGCCTTTGGTCTGAGCCGGAATCAGGGGCACATCGCGGTAGAAGATGGGCGCGCNNGTCCAGATGCGGCCCGCGGCTTCCTCGGGGGTCAGCACCGGCGGGCGGTTGAGGGGCGCCACGCAGCGAGGATCCAACTCCGCCACACGCATCCGCGCGCCGGCCGTCTTCACATCCAGGGCCGGCGATCCGTCGGCAAATGCAATCGCGATCCGCCACTCGGCCGCCTCCTGCGAGCTGTCGCGCCAGCGGAAAGCGATGGGAGGCAATTCCGGAGGAAGAATGGCCCCCTGGGGAGGATAGTCGATGGTGATGGGAGCCGTTGGCCCGGAATCGGAACGTTGCGCCGCCGACCTTTCAGCCAGCGCTACCGAGAACAGACCCGCCGCCCCCGCCACCAGCACGCAAACGCCGATCAACCTCANNCCGGCCGGCGGGACCGCAGCCTGTAAAGCCCGCTCAACTTTCCACACGCAAGACCGCTAGAAACCCTGATAGCGGATACTGGTCTGGCTGCCCAGCCGGTGATAATCCCGGAACTGCACCTCATTGCGGACCAGCACCCTCCGGGATTGTTGCAGCTCGACGGCTCCGGAAGTGGGAAGCAGGAAATCGGCATCGCCGGCCCGCACGTAGGCATAGTCGACACTGAATGAAGACGCCCTGATCGGGAATTCGGGCGGGATATCGATGGCCTCCAGCTTCACGCGGCGGATGTTGAACGTGGCGGCGTCGATGTACACGCTGGCGACGTAGGCCACGTCGATGCCCCATTGGCCCCCGTTGGTGGCGATCGAGTAGCCGGAATGCTTCCGGTCCACTTGGCTGGCAAAGACCTCGCACCGCACTCCGTCCAGGAACGCCGTCTCCTTCCAGGTGAAGGTGGCGTGCGCCCTCTCGCCGAAGACCACCTTCAGAAGATGGCCAAACTCCCCGCTGGACAACGTCCCTTGCAGACTCGACCGATCTCCCGTGGCCGCCGCGCCGTTGATTTCGATCAACCTGCGATCTTCCTGCCCGTCCACATAGCGGACCAGCTCCGAAAGAGTGTCCTTCAGCTTCCACTCTTGCGTGCCGGGTCTCGCCACGGAGCGCTGCGTGGACTCGATGCAGGTGAAGTTGGGCAAGGATTGCGAATAGGCCAAGGCGCGCTGGCGCGCCCCGGCGAGCATGCTGGCCTGGTCCTGTTCGCTGGGCTTCGAAACGGCGGCGCCTGGCCGGACCGCCGCGACGGCAACCGGGGCGGGCGCCTCCGGCTTGGCGGTGGCGCTCTCGGCTGGGGCGATGGGCTTCGGCTCGCCCGGCACCAGGAAGTCAACCTCGCGCTGGATGGGCGCCCCGCCTTGCGTAAAGGTGGCTCGAACCTTGTAGTTGCCGGGCGAGAGGTTCTTGACGGGGATGTCCACGACGTAGGGGATGGCGCTGCGTCCTTCGGTCTTCCCCAAGGCCAGCTTGGTCTCCTTGAATGAGGTGACCGAGCCCACCACCTGCACGGTCAGCTCCGGCTCCGTCTTGACGGCGGGGTCGGGATACAGAATCAGGAACAGCGGCAGCGTGTCGTCGTGCTCCTCGGTAATGACCGGGTGCAGGTCGGGAACCACCCGCTTGGCTCCGTACAGCATGGGATCGTCGAGATCCGCCGCCGATGGCGCGGCCTCCAGCCGGCGCGCCAGGATGGCTTCGCTCACCGCCGGGGCATTGGCCGCCTGAGCCTCGAAGGTCGTGTGTACCAGAGCGATCTTGTCGGCCAGCCGATCCTGGATTCCGACTTCCACCTGGTACTTGCCCGGCGGCGCCGTAAACGGCCGGGCGAACGTGTAGACCTCCTGGAGCATGCGCTCCTTGGCCTCGATTGCCACTCGCTGGGGCACGTCCTCGCTGCACCGCGCGATCTCCCGGCCGGATTCGTCCAGGATCAGTGCCAGCACCGAGAAATGCAGCCGCATGACCTTTTCGCTACTGATCTCCTGAATATGCAGGCGGGATAGCGGGATCTCGACCACCACTTCTCCAGTGACCGTCTTCGCGCCCGGGCGCAACTCGTAGGCGCGCACGCGGATCCAGGGATCCAGTTGGCCGCCCTTCTCGAGGATCGCCTTGGCCAGCGGCCCCTCGAAAGCGCCAAACTGCGCCACGGACGTAGATCCCGCGAAGTAACCACTGCGGCTCTGGACTTTGAGGTCCGGACGGGTCGTCTGAACGCCCACGTTGCGGAATTGGCCGGGCTGCGGTTCCTCATGCGGGGTGTAGACGATCTCGTAGTAGTTGGCCGCATCCTCCGGAATCCGGCGCAGCTTCCGCTTGGTCTCCAGGTCGGCATGCACGTAGATTCCACCGGTGGAGAGCGACAACTCTCGCAGGGCATCCTGGGTGCCCGTTGGCATCCCATCGGAGATATCTCCGTACTGGTGTTCCACCTGGAATGGGTACGACTGCACGTTACCTCCGCTGTGTGACACCGGGGCGGCTCCGCCGGCGGCTATCCCAGTGGCATGGATCATGGAGGTGGCAGTGGAGACCGCCAGCATGGCTTGCGCCGAAGCTTGAACGGCGGTCGCGCTGGCGTCCACGGCGTACAGGCTCACGCGGGCCAGGTTGGATTCGCTGACCAGGCTCTGAAACACGGTCGCTTCCGAGGTCGACAGTTGCAGACCTCCGCTGAAATAGACGATCGTCTTGCGGCCCGGCAGCTTGGCCAGGGCTTTGGCCAGCCCCAGCATGGACGCCATGGCCGGCTTGGCCTTCTGGTCGCGCGCCGCCAGCTCGGAGGACGACACGGCTTCCAGCAAGAGCTGGGCTGGCGGCGTCCCGCCCGCGGCGGCAGCTTGCGCCGGCAAGCGCCGCAACCCTTCCTCGGCCTTTGTAATCTCCACATCGCGGCGCGATGCGGAAACGGTGGCGATCTCGATCGACTTCTTCAGCGCGTCCTTGTCGCCGGTAAAGGGCTGCAGTATGCCCAGCCTGCTTCCGACGCACACCACCGCCACCAGGGCATCCGCCTCGGCGGCTCCCCTGGCCACCTCCATCGCGCCCTCGCGGGCGAAGGTGGCGGAATCCCGCCCCAGGGCATCGAACATCAGCACGATGGCCTGATGTGGCCGGTTCTCCCGGGCGCCATGTTCGGATGCTCCGGACAGGTGGACCGACCGGATTTTGGCGGGCTTGCCCCCGTCGCTAAGTTGGATTTCTTCGGGCCGCAAATCGCGGATGAGACGGCCGCCCTTATCGCGCACAACAAGGTCCAGCGCGACCTCGCCTTCCGTGGAGGACGCCGCGACTTCCGTCTTCCCCCCACTGGGGGGTGGTGCTGGTGTTTGGGCGGCGATTGACGTAGCTATCAATACGATAATGAACTGGCGTTTCATGGCTCCCCTGATTCTACACCCGCGCGCAAATCGCGGGGAGTTCCCGTTGTAAACAGGCAGCCGGCCCCACCTGGAACCGCCCCGGGTGGTCTGTCGGCGATTTCCGGGAACGCGCCTGCGCCCACCCGCGTAAAATAGTAACGGGAGGAACTGGCCATGCAACCCACAGCCGCGGGACCGGCGCGCATGCTTCTTATTTGGACCGCTCTGGGAATACTGCCGGGTTTGTTCCTGCCTTTTTCCCCTGCCCTCGCGCAGACCGCCGCCGTCGTCTCCAATGTCGACGAGGTGGCCCTGGATCTCGTCGCTCGCGACAGGAAGGGCAACTTTGTCGCCGATCTCAAACCTGGGGATCTGGAAATCGTGGACGGCGGTTCGCCCGTCGCCATCAAGGATCTTCGGATCGCCGACGCCTCCGCCCATCCCCGCGCGGTGACTCTGTTGTTCGATGACATGGAGCCGGGAAACGCGCGCTCCGCGCGGGACGCGGCACTGGAAATCCTCAGGGACACTCCCGCCACCGGCGTCTCGTTCACCGTTCTCAGGGTGGATGGCCGCCTGCACCTGCTGCAGGGCCCGACGGGGGACCGCGAGGCGCTGAAGAAGGCCGTCAACGCCGCCACCATGGGGCCCGCCGCGGAATACCTCGCTCTGGTCGCGGCGGCGGAGAAGCAACTGACCGGGGATACCCAGGCCGGGCCCAACCAGAACGCTGCGAAACTGCTCCTGGCCGAGATACTCGCTTCCCAGAAGACGATCCAGGATACTCACTTCACCCCTTCGGTAGCCGGTCTGCTGGCCGTTTCCCAGGGGCAACAGGAAGTGCCCGGAAGAAAGACCGTGGTCTATTTCTCGCAGAGCCTCTCCTGGAACCGGAGCGATCCGGAGGTCCTGCGCTCCATCGTCAAGGAGGCGAATCGATCCCGTGTAACCATCTATTCCATGGACGCTCATGCGGTCGATCCGCAGGCCGGGGCCGGCCTGGCCGCGACCGGGGTGCTGGCCAGGTCTGCCAACGTGGGTCAGACAGGTGTGGCTCAGACGGCGTCGCCGACCTCCTCGGCTCCCACTACGGACACCGTGTTCGGCGAGCAGATGGGCCGCTACGAAACCAGCGAAATTGTCAGCGGCAAGAGCCCTCTGGAGGCCATCTGTGAGGCCACGGGAGGGTCCCATGAATACGGCGGCGATACCCGCAGAAGCGCACGCAAGATCGTCGGCGCGCTGGGGCCTTACTATGAGGCGTCCTTTACCCCGCCCGTCCAGGCCAGCGAGGGCCGTTTCCGGCCGGTGAAGGTCAGGGCGTTGCGGGCCGGAGTCGTTCTGGAGGCGCGCGAGGGCTATTTCGTGCCGCCACGCAGGATTGTGCCCCTCCCACCGGCCTTCGAAACTCGTCTGATGGAAGCGCTGGCCGCACCGAAGCTGCCGGCGGAGATGCCGTTCCGCTCGGCGCTGCTCCAGTTTGGCGAGTCTGGGGATGGCCGTGTGAACTCGATCGTGCTCGAGACGCCGCTCCGGGACGCGGACCTTCGGAGCGACCCCGCGGCCAAGGCCTGGTCGGTTCACCTGGCTGTGGTCGCGCAGGTGAGGAATAAGGCGGGCGCCGTGGTCGAGCGATTCAGCCAGGATCTCCCCCGCCAGGGCGCACTAGACCAGCAGGCAGCGGCGCGGCGCGACGCGGTCACTGTCCAGCGCCATTTCAGCGCCCCTCCCGGCGACTACGTCCTGGAATCCGCGGTCCTGGACGTGAATGGCGGGAAGATTGCGGCTCAGCGCGCCAACTTCACGATTGCCCCCGCGAGCAGCGGCCCGGCCCTGAGCGACGCCGTGGTGGTCCGTCGAATCGAACCGTTCGCCGGCGACCAGGATTCCGACCAGTCGAATCCGCTACGCTGCGCCGACGGCAAGGTGGTTCCGGATCTCTCGGGGCATGTTTCCAAAGCGGCGAGCCCCAGCCTGACCCTGTTCTTCGACCTCTATCCGGATCGCAAATCTCCCGAAAAGCTCCTGCTTATGGCGGAGGTTCGCCGGGGCGACGCTCTGATGGGGATCGTGCCCCTGATCGTCCCGGAGGATTCCGAAAGAACATCCATTCCGTACCTTGCGGAACTGGCCACCGCCGATCTGCCGCCAGGCGCGTACCGCATGACGGTGATTCTGAAGCAGGGATCGCAGACGGCGTCGCAGAGCGTCTCATTCGCTCTTGATGCCCAGTAGGGGGTGCGCGACAGACCTGGCGTGGGGTCAGCCCTTTCGGGCTGCCGCCGGGCTTCGGCCCGGCGTACCGTGAGGCAGTATGATCGCCGCCTCCCCCATGGGGAGCTCGTCGAACGACCCCGGTTCGTTACCTTCCGCCTGGCACGCAGTTTTTCCGATCGGGGCTGGATGGGCCAGTTGGCCGCGGGAATTCCAAATGATCGCGCCGGGCCGAGCCGCCGGTGTGTTAAGCTGGCGCTTTGAATCGTCGGCGGCTGGTTCCCGCCAGTGGATCGCATGAACTCTGCTGCATCTAGCTTTGCCGCTCTGTGGCTCCTTCTGGTGGCCCCGGCACCGGCCGCCCAGCCCGCCCGCGGCGATTTTGACGACCTCTCGCGCCGCGCCGCCGCCGCGCTGGACGCGCATCCCGAGGAAGCCGTCGCCTTGTACCGGAAGGCGCTTGCCATCCGCCCGGACTGGGCCGAAGGCTGGCTCTATATGGGCGCCGGCCTGTATCGACTCAAGCGCTTCGCCGAGTCGCGGGACGCCTTGCGTCAGGGCGTGGCGCTGGTGCCCAAGAAGGGCACGCCGTGGGCCTTCCTGGGCTTGGCCGAATACGAACTGGGGAACTATCGGGACGCACTCTCGTTCCTCCTGAAAGGGGAGGCCACGGGTCTGGCCGACCGGCCCTCCTTCGTGACCTCGGTGCACTACCACGCCGCGCTCGTCTATCTGCGGTCTTCCGATTTTCTCCGGGCGCTGGAGCAGTTGCGGCCCCTGGCCAAAGCCGGCCTGGAAACTCCCGAGGTGATCGAGGCGTTTGGCCTGACGGCGCTGGCCATGCACACGCTGCCCGCGGATCTCGCAGCCTCCCAGCGCCCGCTGATACAGCTCGCCGGACGCGCCGCGTGCGCCCTGGTGGCGGAACGCGCCGATCAGTCGCGCCCGCTGTTCGAACAACTCGTCGCGGAGTTTCCCAACCAGCCGGGGGTCCATTATATGTACGGCGTCTTCTTGATGGACCACCAACCCGAAGCCGCCGAGGAGGAGTTCCGCAAAGAGCTGCGGCTCGCCCCTGCGCACCTGCTGGCCCGCGTCCAACTGGCGCTCCTGCTGATCAAGCGGGGCGAGACCAAGGAGAGCGTGGAGCTGGCCGGGCAAGCGGCCCGCCTGGATCCTAAGGACGCTCTCTGCCAGGCCACTCTCGGTCGGGCCCTGCTGAACGCGGACCGGTCGAGCGAGGCCATCGCGGCCCTGGAAAAGGCGGTCAAACTGGCGCCCGATGCCGCCAAAGCGCACTTCTACCTGGCGCAGGCCTACAGCCAGGCCGGAAGATCCGCCGACGCCAGCAAGGAAAGGGCCGAGTTTAACCGCTTGCGCGTGCAGCAGGAGCCGGTCACCGTCCCCAACCCTTGATTTACGGCTCGGCGACCACCAACACACGGTCGCCCGGCACATCGCGCAGCACCTGCCGGATGCCGCTGGGCCAACGGATTTCGATTTCGCTCGCCCCTGCCGCCCCGCCCAGTCCGAAGTGTACTCGGGGATCGCTCGAAGCCGCGTAACCGGTGCTGATCGAGGCGTGATTATAACAAATAGCCCCGTCGCTCCCGGTCAGCCGTATCCGTGCGCCCAGCCCCATCCGGTTACTCCGGGAGCCCAGCAACTGCAACAACAGCCAGTGATTCCCGCCCCGGGTGGTGTTGTGAAAGATCTTCGCCTGGCCATTCCACACCGAGACGGCAATATCCATCCGCCCGTCGTTGTCCAAATCTCCGAAGGCCAGCCCCCGATGCGCCCCCGGGATCTGGAACTCCGGGCCGGCCGTTGCGCTGACGTCCTGGAACCGCCCGTTTCCGAGGTTGCGGAAGACCGCGTTCGGCTCTTCGAAGGCGCGCTGCGAGAACAAGGCGATGTTGTCCGTCACATTCGACCGGGCCACGATCAGATCTTTCCAGCCATCGTTATCCAGGTCCACAATCGCGTTGCTCCATCCCGCCATCAGGGAGGTCTGCCAGGCGAGCCCCGCTCGGGCCGTCCAATCCTGAAACGGACCGTTCCCCGCCCGGGCGAATAACGGGAAGGTCTGTTGTTCGAGGGCGCTCACCCAGATGGCCGGCCGGCCGGTATTGAACACATCCCGAAAGTCCGCGCCCATGCCCGAGATGAGCTTGCCGTCCTGGGCGAACGAGACCAGTTGATCTTCGCCCACCTCTTCGAACCGCTTGCCGCCTACATTGTGGAACAACTGGTTGGGGGCGTCGTCGTTGGCCACGAAGATGTCGGCGAACCCGTCGCCGTCGTAGTCCGCCACCGCGATCCCCATGCCGCGCCCAGGATGTTGCGCAATGCCGGTCTCCACCGAGAAGTCGGTAAAGGTGCCGTCGCCGTTGTTGCGGTACAACGAGTTGGGAAGCTGCTTATAGTAGCGCGGGCTGCAGTAAACGCGGTGCCCGTTGACCACGCAGTCCGGATCGGCGCCGGGATACCACACGCAGTAGTTCGACACGAACAGGTCGAGCAGGCCGTCGTTGTTGTAATCCAGCCAGGCCCCCGCCACCGACCACATCTTCCGTCCGGCGAACACTCCGCCGCCCAGGCCCGCTTTGGCAGTGACATCCGTGAAGGTGCCATCGCCATTGTTGTGAAACAACTGGTTGCCGGTCAGGCTGGCCAGGAAGATGTCCGGCCGGCCGTCGTTGTCATAGTCGCCGATCGCTACGCCCATCCCGTACCCCGATCCTGCGACGCCGGCCTTCTCCGTCACATCGGTGAACGTCAGGTCCCCGTTGTTGTGGTACAGCCGGTTGTGGAATTGCTCCCCGTCTCGCGTGAGCGAGGGCATCTCTCCGCCATTCACGAAGTACAGGTCGGGATAACCGTCCCCGTCGTAAT
>PMEV01000144.1 GCA_003154855.1 Bryobacterales bacterium | reverse complement strand
CCGCCAGGTACATCCGGGTGTTACGCAGGTACTTGTCTTCGGAGATGGCGGTGGCGTAAATGGAGGGCTGCACCAGCTTGAGGGGCAGGGAAACGAAGTTCGAGGGCACCACGGTTTCGAGCAGGAAGCGCAGCTTCTCGTCCAGGTCGGTGAAACAGGCCTGGAGGTCTTCGTGATCGTAACTCGGCAGGTCGCGCGGGTGGATCTTGAGGGAAAACGTGGTGAGGGCCCCGGCGATGGACAGCATCACCTCGAAAAGCTGTTCGGGATGCCCCTTGCAGGTCTCAAAGATGTGGCGGAACAGCGGGAAATGCGTGTTGACCGTGTACAGGAGCCAGAAGTTGGCGATGTCGGAGGCCGTGAAGTCGGCCAGGCTCTGGTTCTTCTGCCGGCGCAGGCCGGCCAGCAGGCTGCTCTTGGCGGAGAGGATCTCCACCAGGCGCCGGCAGATCGACACCAGGTAATCGCTGGCCGCGATGTCCAGCAAGGGGGGCACAAAGCGCGGGTCCAGTTGCAGGGTTCCGGCCGCGGTGCGGAGCACGCGGGCGATGCGCAGGCTGGAGACGCCCTGCCGGCTCTCGCCCTCCACCAGGAGGCGGAAGTTCTTCTGGGCCATCTGGATAGGCTTCTCGGAGGCGCCGGAATTCTCGTCGCGGACCAGGGCGATCTCGGCCAGGTAACGGGTGTCGGCGTTCTGCCGGGCCACCGAGACGTTCAGGCCGCGCTCGCGATAATGGGGGACCGCCAGGTACACGTCCAGGGTATTCTGATCGGCTTCGAAGCAGGGCGCCACCATCTTGGGCGGCGGGGCGGCGTCGGCTTCCGGTATGTCGAAAGGCATGCCGTCCGCGAACAGACCGGCGGCGCTCGAGATCGCGACGGCGCCCCCGGCTAGCGCTTCCTGGTTGAGGCTCAAGCGGGTGAATCCCCAAGGCCGGTAGTTCAAGGAGCTCAGGCTGAATTCCAGCGTGCTCTCGATGAAGCGGTCCTGGATCTGCATGTGCTGCGGTGTGAGGAAGGTTCCCTTCGACCAAATCACCGGCTGCAATCGCTTCATAGCAATTCAAAGTAGCAGGAATGGAGGGGCGCGTAAAGCGCGCCGCGTGGCCGCGCCGGCTGCCCCGGGTCCAGGGCGGGTCCGGGGCGCGTAAAGGGCGCGGCGCTACGCGGCGGCGTTGGCTGCGGCATCTCCCCCGGGGCCGAAAGGGGAGCGCCTCCTTGACAGCGATTGAAAAAAGGCTCCGTTTGAGGCACAATGGCTCTGGCTAGCAGATTCGAAGTTTGGTAGAGTAGAGCCACGCATGGGTTCGTTGGAGGGACCCTTGCTCCACCAGAAGGAATTCAAATGGCAAGAGAAAGCATCCACAAGAAACTCGGAAGAGTCAGACCTCCGCGCGTGCACATAACCTACGATGTCGAGGTTGGCGACGCCATTGAAGTCAAAGAACTGCCGTTCGTGATGGGCGTCCTGTCCGACCTTACCGGACAACCCGAAGAACCGCTTCCCAGGCTGAAAGACCGGAAATTCGTCGAAGTGAATCCGGACAACTTCGATAGCGTCCTGGAAGGCATGAAACCCCACTTGTCGTATTCGGTGGAGAACAAGATCTCCGAAGATCCGGATGCGGGCCAGATCAAGGTCGATCTGCACTTCAAGAGCCTGCAGGACTTCGAACCCGAGCAGGTGGCGCGGCAGGTGAAGCCGCTGCGCGAGCTGCTGGAATTGCGCACCCGGCTCTCCGACCTGCGCGGCACGCTCCAGACCAACGACAAGCTGGACGAACTGCTGCAGGAGGCGGTCCAGAACTCGGACAAGATGGACAAGTTGAAGGGCGAGATCGAAGGCGGAAAGGGAGGCCCCAATGGCTGATCCACTAGCATCCTCCGCGCCCAAGCAGGCCCAGGCCCAGGAGCAAGTCCAGGAACTGGGGCTGCTGGACCAGATCGTCGAGCAGAGCAAGCTGTCGGTGGATCCCGCCACGCGGGAGCGGGGCAAGAACCTGGTGAAGGAATTCGTCAGCCAGGTGCTCGAGGGCTCCATGACGGTATCGCGGGATACCGAGGCCATGATCAACGCCCGCATCGCGCAGATCGACCACCTGCTCTCCATCCAGTTGAACGAAGTCCTGCATCATCCCAGCTTCCAGAAGCTGGAAGGGTCCTGGCGCGGGCTGAAGTACATGATGGACCAGTCGGAGACCAGCGTCATGCTGAAGATCCGGGTCCTGAACTGCTCGAAGAAAGAGCTGCTGCGGGATCTGCAAAGGGCCCCCGAGTTCGACCAGAGCGCAGCCTTCAAGAAGATCTACGAAGAAGAGTTCGGCGTCTTCGGCGGCGAGCCGATCGGCGCGGTGATCGGCGATTTCGAATTCGGCAAGCATCCGGAGGACCTGGAGCTGCTGGAGAAGATGTCGCAGGTGGCCGCGGCCGCGCACGCTCCCTTCCTGACCGCCGCCGCGGCCAGCCTGCTGAACATGGAGAGCTACACCAACCTGGATCAGCCCCGCGACCTGGCGAAGATCTTCGACACCACCGAGTACGCCAAGTGGAAGTCGTTCCGCCAGAGCGACGACTCGCGCTACGTTGGCCTATGCCTGCCGCGCGTGCTGATGCGCCTGCCCTACGGCAAGGAGACCGTCGAGGTGGATGGTTTCAACTACGAAGAGGGCGTCGACGGAACGGACCACTCGAAGTACCTGTGGGGGAACGCGGCCTGGGCCTTGGGCGCCCGGCTGACTCAGTCGTTCTCCCTGTATGGCTGGTGCGCTTCCATCCGCGGCGTCGAGGGCGGCGGCCTGGTGGAGGGCTTGCCGGCGCACACCTTCCGTACGGACGAGGGCGACATCGCGTTGAAGTGCCCCACGGAGATCGCCATCACCGACCGCCGGGAGAAGGAACTGGCCGACCTCGGCCTGGTTCCGCTGGTACATTGCAAGGGAACCGATTACGCGGCCTTCTTCAGCGTGCAATCCGCTCAGAAGCCCAAGATGTACGATAAGGAATCGGCCAACGCCAATGCCCGGCTCTCGGCCCAGTTGCCTTACATGCTGGCCATCTCCCGTTTCGCGCACTATATGAAGACCATCATGCGCGACAAGATCGGCAGCTTCATGTCCCGCGGGGATTGCGAGCGGTTCCTGAACCGCTGGATCATGCAGTACGTCACCGAGGACGACAGCGCTTCCCCGGCCACCAAAGCGCAGTTTCCGCTTCGGGAAGCCAGGATCGAAGTCGCCGAGGTCAAGGGCAAGCCGGGATGCTACCGCGCGGTGGCGTTCCTGCGGCCGCACTTCCAGTTGGACGAGTTGACCGTGTCCCTGCGCCTGGTGGCGGAACTGCCGGCGTCCACCAGAGGGTGAAGCGGGGCGCCGCTTTTCGGGGTCGTCGACCGGCGGGGCAGGCTGTTGGGCCGGCCCCGTCGGCGACCCAGAAGAGTGGCGGGCGATGGCGGATCGCCGAGATTTCGGTCCGGAGCGTTTGTCGGGCCGTGGACAAGAGGCAATGATTCTCAATCGGTAAGAGGAGGCTTTGCAAAATGGCTTTAGTCGACTATTTTTTGAAGATCACTGGTATCCCGGGCGAGAGTAACGACAGTAAGCACAAGGGCGAGATCGAAATCGAGTCCTTCACCTGGGGTGAGCATCAGACCGCAACCGCATCTCACGGGGGCGGCTTGGGCGGCGGCCGCGTGCAGATGCAGGACTTCCATTTCGTGATGCGTGTCAATAAGGCCAGCCCGAAGCTCATGCTGGCTTGCGCCACTGGCGAACATATTGATAACGCGATCCTCACCTGCCGCAAGGCTGGCAAGGAACAGCAGGAGTACCTGAAGGTCACCTTCTCCCACATGATGGTGGCTTCCTACAACACCAACGGCACGGGCGCGGCGGATGTGATCCCCATGGATCAGATTGCGCTGAACTTCACCAAGGTGGAAATGGAATACCACGAGCAGCTACCGAATGGTTCGTTGGGCGGCGCGATCAAAGCCTCCTACGACATGAAGGAGCAGAAGGCCATCTAGGAGCGGATACATCCCGGCCGGCAGCATGCAGCCGGCAGCCGGTTGCGAACCTCTGATACTGAGAGAGGCGCTCCCGGCTGCCGGCTGGGCCGATTGAACATTGGAGGCTTTCCCCATGAACGCTACAGAACTGTTTCGGGCGGGAAAGCTCAAGGAGGCCGTGCAGGCGGTCAGCGCCGAGCTTCGCGATCATCCCGACGACGCGAAGCGCCGCACGTTTCTCTTTGAGCTGCTGTGTTTTGCCGGAGATTTCGACCGCGCCGAGAAGCACTTGCACCTGCTCTCGGAGGGCGGACCGAACAAGGAGATGGGCGCTCTGCTGTACCGCGGCGTGCTGGCGGCCGAACGCGCTCGCCAGGAGACCTTTCTCAAGCGCGAATACCCGGCGCAGCCGGAGCAGTTGCCCCCCTTCACCGGGACGCTGAACGGCCAGCCGTTCGAGTCGCTGGAGGACGCCGATCCCCGCATCGGCGCGCGAATCGAGACCTTCGCCGCGGGCACCTACCTGTGGATCCCGCTGGCGCACATCGCCTCCATCGAGATTGCCCCTCCGCGCCGCCTGCGCGATCTGCTTTGGATTCCCGCCATGGTGCGCACCGGGCCGGGATTCAAGGGCACGGAACTCGGCGAGGTGCTCATTCCGGCGCTCTCTCCGCTTTCCTGGCGCCATGCCGACGACGAGGTGCGGCTGGGCCGTGCCACCGTGTGGGAGGAGTCCGAGGAGGGAGAGGAGATCCCGTTCGGGCAGAAACTGTGGGCTGTGGATGGCGAGGAGATTCCGCTGCTGGAAGTCCGCAGCGTGCAAATCGCCGCAGCGCCGCAGGCTTCCGCCGAGGGAGTTGTATAAGGCTCCCGCCTCGTCCGGATTGACAACATGCCACTGCGCGACGACTTGCTGAACCCGATTCCCGGGCCGAATCCGAGCGGGGAGAGCCTGCGCTACGCCCCGGTTTTCGACCAGATCAAGGAGGCCCGGCGCGAGGAAGAGGAGATCAGCCAGGGGGAGTGGCAGGTTGCGATCAAGAAAGCCGACTGGCCCCTGGTGACCAAGCTGTGCGGCGAGGCCATCGCCAAGAAGAGTAAGGACCTGCAAGTCGCGGCCTGGCTGGTCGAGGCGCTGGTGCGGCGGGATGGCTTCGCGGGCCTGATCGAGGGCTTCGCGCTGATCCGCGGCCTGCTCGAGAACTTCTGGGACACTCTGTATCCGGAACTGGAAGATGGGGATGCGGAGCTGCGTTCCGCGCCGCTCGAGTGGATCGGCTCCCGCCTGGACGGGCCGCTCCGGAAGGTGCCGCTGACCGGCAACGGTCTGGACTGGCAGAATTACAAGGAATCGCGGACCGTGCCTTCGGAGGCCGAGGCGGAGGGCAACGAGACCAAGCAGCAGGCCCGCGCGGAGGCCGTCTCCGATGGCAAGCTGACCCCCGAGGTCTTCGACCAGGGCTTCAACGCTACCCCGAAAGCCGCTTACGAAGCCTGGATGGTGCAACTGGACGCCTGCCTGGAGTCGCAGGAGCGGTTGAAGCAGTTGTGCGAGGAGAAGTTCGGCGACATTGCGCCAACCTTCCGGGGCCTGCGCACGACGCTCGAAGAGCTCCGGCAGACCCTGCACATTTTTCTGACCAGGAAGCGCGAGCAGGAGGCCGGAGCCCAGGAGCCGGAGCAGGCCGCCGAAGTTGAGGCTTCGGCCGCGGAAAGCTACGTCGAGAGCGCCGCCGCCGCGCCGGCCCGGGCGGCCGCCAGGCCGGCGGCGAAGAAGGCCCTGGCAGCCGAGCCCGCCGACCGCGACGACGCCCTCGAGCGCGTTCTGGTGGCCGCGCGCTGGTTCCGGCAGAACGATTCCTATAGCCCGGTACCCTACCTGCTGGTGCGCGGGCTGCGTTGGGGGGAATTGCGCGCCGGCGGGGCCGATGCGGATCCCACGCTGCTCGAAGCTCCGCCTACTCAGACCCGGCAGGATTTGAAGCGCCTGGCCTACGAGGGCGATTGGACGCAAGTGCTCGAGATTGCCGAGACGGCGGCGGGAGCCCCCTGCGGGCGAGGCTGGTTGGACTTGCA
>PMEV01000318.1 GCA_003154855.1 Bryobacterales bacterium | reverse complement strand
CTTGAGCAGGATGCGCTCGCCGGAAGATATGCCATGCGTCGCGAGTTGCCGCGGATCGATGGCGGCGAGGCCGGGGAACTCGAGCACGCGCGCGGGGCCCACGGTGGCGGCCAGCGGCATCTGGTCGATCCCCGCCGCGCCGGCCAGGAAATGCAGCGGCGCATCCATGTGCGTACCCGTATGCAAGCTCATGGAGACCGCGGAGAGGTTCAGGGAATCGCCGCGCTCCATGCTCGAAGTGCGCTCGATGCGCACCTCCTGGTCGCCCGGCCAGTGCACCATGCCGCTGCGCAACGGAACCGAGATGTCGATCCACGGAGAGTTCATCGCTCGAATCGCTGTGCCGGAGGCGACGGCGCCTTCGAACCACCGGGCTTTGCCAGCAGGCTCCGCAAAAAAGGGCCAGCCCGCGCTCCAAGGAGATCAAGTAGTTGGCGGGCGAGCCCTGCCCGGTGTCGTGGCACGGTCACTCCTTCTGCGACCACATCTCCATCACGCGCTCCAGCGCCTCAAGCTCGGCGGAGGTGAGGTTGATCTCGCCCTCCTCGTCCCGCCTTACGATGCGCTTCAATCCCCTCATCACGAAGTCATCTCCGGCCCGTTCAGCGTATCGACTCCGGTATCCGCGGTCCAAATCCGCGAACCAATCCATAATCCCAATCCTCCTCTCGAACAAGCGACACAGCGCAATGTCTCCCCCGCGTCAGGCTGGTCTGGCGAACCCCGACTACATCCGCTGACGGGTCGTTGGATCGTTGTCATTCTTGGCAACCATTTGCCAATGGCCGGGCAGCAGCCTGCTCGCCTCCAGGATGAAGCGCGCACGAAACTCCGGGGAGGTGAAGCGTAGAGTGAGCTGACCGCCGGACGTCCTCCATCGGGAGTCTCCAGTTCCACCCCGTCCTATTTGCTTCTTAGGATACTCCTCCGCCCACTGGCAAAGCGCACGTAGGCAGCGGAGGACGGCGCGATCGGAGGTCTGGCGGGTGACGCTGAATCTGTATCTCTGGCAACCGTCCATCACGGTTCTTCCTGGTCCGACAGGTTGCTCGGAGGCGCAGCGCTGGGGTTCGAAGTGGGCGGTGCCGCCTCGACGGGAACCACGTAGTACGGCGTGGCGGCCCGCGGGTCGGGGTCGAACCAGCCGGTGTTTTCCTTGTTCAGGATCTCAAAGTAGTACATCAGGTCCCAGCGGCGGCTGAGGTCGGCGGCGGGAATGGTGAAAACCCCCTTGGCGCCGGGGTTCTCGAGGGTCTTGAACTTCGCGAGCTGATTCACGGGGCGGTAGTGCAAGCGGACGGCCTTCACGTTGGCGATGGGAAAGATGCGCACGGCCAGGGCCAGCGGCTTATCCGGAGGAGCGGTCTTGGGCGGCAGGTGCGCGATGTTCGGCCGGGGGAGCCGTTTGAGTTCCTTCCGCGGCGGCAGCGGCTCGGCGGCGCGCGGCCCTTTCACCACCAGGCCGCTCACGGCGAATTCGGGCTCGGGAAACAGGACGTCCAGGAAGCCGCTGCGCGCGCGCAGCTTCTGCGGAGTGGCCGATCCGTCGGTTTGCAGAACGAAGACGGAATAGAGGCCGTCGGCGGCGCGGATGCGGAAGCTCTGCGGGCCGCGGCCGCGGATCCAGTCGCCGTAGAGAGCGTTGGAGGGCAGGGAGCGCGGATTGGGCGCCACCCCGCGCACTTCCAGGTAGGGCGTGAGTGCAAGCGCATGCGCCGAGCGCTCGCCTTCGCCGAGCCAGCCGAAGGCCGCCCCCTCGGTGAACCGCGTGCCCGGATCCACGGCCTGGAAACGCGGCTCGACATCGCTGCGATAGGAGAGCTGGCGGCCCTGCGCCGGGCCGCCGAAGTCGAACCCGAAATCGAACCGGCCGAATTGCTGGAAGATCTTCTCCCGCTCCTCGATCAGCTTGAGGTCGTGGCGGACGTAGAGGAGCTTGTCGCGCCACGGGCCAATGTCGAGGGAGGCGAGTGTCTCCCAGACCGGGATGGCGGCGGCGATCTCACGGCGCGCGGCCTCCAGCGCCGCCGGGTCGCCGGTTTGATCGAAGTAAGCGGCCTGGTCAAGCGCCAGCATTTTGTGCGCGTGGTAACTGGCCAGCAGCGAGAGGGCCTGGAAATCGGGTTGCGAATCGCGCCACTCGGGCTGGCCGGCGGGCAGCTTGGCCTGAACCCGAGCCAGGGCGGCTTCGATTTTGGCCGCCCGGTCGCGCAGCAGCTCCGCCGTGTCGGAGGGAGTTTGCATGGCGGAAGCCACGCCCTGCAAGCGGTTGTGGACGGCCTCGGAAACGCCGGCGATGAAGCGCCCGTCGCTGGGCCAGGCGTCGCGGTAAGCGTCCAGCAGGCCGCCGGGGCTCGACTCGGGCCACACGGGTTCGTTGGGGTCCGGCAGATAGGCGGCGACGATCTCGGGAAGCACGCCGCTGGCGATCCGATAGGCGTCCAGCACATCGGGCGCGGCCGCGCCAAAGCGCCGTTTCAGCTCCGCCGTCCACAGCTTGTCGGGGGCTTTGGGATCGTAACCGAGCCGTCCCCAAAGCATATAGAAGAGCCAATAGCGATCCAAGCCCCGCTCGGCCGGCGCATCGATCTCGAAGCCGCCGGAATCGGATAGCGTGAAGGTGGCGGCGGCGCGGCGCGCGAAATCGGGATCGCCCCACAGCAGAAAACGCGAAGAGCCCAGCGACCAGTAGCATTCGTAGGGGCGCGGCCTCTCGAGCAAATTGAAATAGCTGAAGCCGGGGCTGGTCTCGGCGGCCTGGTAAGGACGCCCCATCTCGCCCGCCCAATAGCGAAGCCCGACCACCAGCGGCACGCGCGCGGCCTGTGCGGCTTCGACCATGCCCTCCGGCAGCGGCCCCGCGGGCAGATCGAGCGTCACGCGCCGGCCGGCTTGGCGAAGCACGCGGAACAGGGCGTCGCGCGAGGGCTGGGAATCGGTGCGCAGCTCCAGGCCGCGGATGGCCGGGCAGAAGCTGAGCGCCTTGGCCAGCACCTCGTAGTTGGGACTCTCGGCGCTCTCCCACTGAATGCCCAGGATGAAGTCCAGACCGTGGTCGTAGGCGGCCTGGGAGATGGTGCGCAGGGTCTCGAGCTGGCGCGATAGGGAACCGACGGGCTCGGTCAAAACCAGGTGGAACCGGTTGAAGCGGCTGCGNNTCTGTTGATCCAGGCCGCTCGCGACGAACCGGACGCCGCGGATGGGCATGGCGGGCGTTCCCTTCGCCATCGCCAGCCACCCGGTAGCGCGGATCTGATCGGCCGCCTCCAGCAGGCCGTACATCAGGCCGCGCAGATCGCCGCCGGAGATGGACCCCGGCAGAATCCGGAAGGTCTCCGGCGCTTCGGTGCTGACCTCGGTACTGAAGCGGATCATGCCGGGCTTGAGGCCGCGTGCGGCCATGGCGCGCTGGACTTCAGCCATGCCGAACTCAACCGGCC
>PMEV01000342.1:8161-9045 GCA_003154855.1 Bryobacterales bacterium | reverse complement strand
ACACGCATCCTTTGAGGTTGTTTCGGGCCGGTATGCATTTCAGGTCACCGGTTTCCGGCGCTGACCGCCAGCGGCCGCGATTCCCCCGGGAGCGCTGCCCGCTCGAGTTATCGCGCAGGGGCCGGGCTGGCGGTGAGTTAGACTGAAGCCAGTATGCCTAATACCCGCTACGCTACCAGCGCGTCTCCCCGCATGAGGAGTCGTGTTCCGACATTCGTTCTCTCGTTCTTCGCATTGCTCTTCTCCGCCGCGTCAACCGCGCAGCAACCTCCCACGGCTGCCATCGGCGACGTGGAGGTCGACCAGCGTGTGGAGTCGCTACTCCAGCAGATGACCCTGCAGGAAAAAATCGGCCAGCTCACGCAGATTGGTCCGGATCCAGTCGGGCCGGCGAACTTGCAGCCGGAAGACCTCATTCGCAAGGGCCAGACAGGATCGGTGCTTTGGACCATCGACTCCGCCCGGATCAAGCGGATGCAGGAGATCGCCGTCAAGGAAAGCCGGCTGAAGATCCCGCTGCTGTTCGGTTTCGATGTGATTCACGGCTACAAGAATTTCTTTCCCGTGCCGATCGGCATGGCTTCCAGTTGGGACCCCGCCATGGTGGAAAGGTCCCAGGCGATGGCCGCGCACGAAGCATCCGTCTCGGGCATCAACTGGACGTTTGGCCCGATGGTGGATATCGCGCGCGATCCCCGCTGGGGGCGCATCGTGGAAGGCGCGGGCGAAGATCCCTACCTGGGCGCGGCGATGGCTCGCGCGCAGGTGCTCGGATTCCAGGGGCCCCGGCTCGGCACACCGCATCGGGTCCTGGGCAGCGTGAAACATTTTGCGGGATACGGCGCGGCCGAGGGCGGACGAGACTACGATGCCTGCTACATTCC
>PMEV01000342.1:0-8105 GCA_003154855.1 Bryobacterales bacterium | reverse complement strand
TTAGCGACGCGTGGGCGGTCCACTCGCTGGTGCCCCACGGCTACGCGCGCGATTTCGAAGACGCCGCCTATCGCGGTCTCGTGGCCGGGGTCAACATGGACATGGGCAGCGAAACGTATCTGGAGAACGCCGCCAAGCTCGTCGAATCCGGCAAGCTGCCTGTCGCTCGTGTGGACCAGATGGTGCGCGAAGTCCTGGCCATTAAGGTTCGCATGGGGCTTTTCGAGAATCCGTACGGCGATCCGGCGAACAAAGACAAAGTGCTCAACGATCCCGAACACCGTGCCGCCACGCGCGTAGCGGCGCAACGCTCCATCGTTCTCCTCCGCAACGAGAACGGCGCGCTGCCCCTGAAGAAGACCCTGGGATCGATCGCGCTCATCGGGCCGATCGCAGACTCGAGCGAAGAGATCAAGGGCTCCTGGACGGTGGAGGAAGGCCCCGCGATCTCGGTACTGGAGGGGCTGCACAATAAACTGCCAAACGCCCGGGTCGAGTTTGTGCGCGGCGGCGACATGCAGAGGCTCTTCCCCCTGCCCTGGGACGCGGTGCTAGGAAAGAAGGCTACTCCGCCGATGTCCGAGGCGGAAATGAAGAAGCAAGTTGAGAAGGCGGTGGAGGCGGCCAAGCGGGCCGATACCGTGGTGCTGGTGCTCGGCGAACGCGCCTTCATGACCGGCGAAGCCGCCTCGCGCGCCTCGCTGGCCCTTCCCGGGAACCAGCAACAACTGCTGGAAGCGGTGGTAGCGACTGGTAAGCCGGTGGTGCTCGTGCTTCTCAACGGCCGGCCGCTGGACATCTCGTGGGCGGCGGAGCATGTGCCCGCCATTCTGGAAGCCTGGTACCCCGGCACGGAAGGCGGCAACGCCATCGCCGATGTGCTCTTTGGCGACGTGAATCCCGGCGCCAGGCTTCCGGTCTCCTGGCTGCGCATCACCGGCCAGGTTCCCATCTACTACGACCACAATCTTACGCACGCTCCCGAAGACGATCCAACATTCACGTCGCGCTATGCGGATTTCGCCACGGCGCCTCTGTATCCATTCGGCTACGGGCTCAGCTACACGACCTTCGGATTCTCGCGCCTCCAGCTTGACCGGAAGGAGATCGGGGCGTCGGGGACTGTGCAGGTGTCCGTCGATGTGGAGAACCAGGGCTCGGTGGCCGGCGACGAGGTGGTGCAGCTCTATATCCACCAGCGGGCCGGTAGCGCATCGCGGCCGGTGCGCGAACTCAAGGGATTTGAGCGCGTTGCCCTGGCTCCCGGAGAGAAGAAGACCGTGCACTTCTCGCTGGGCAAGGACGAGTTGAAGTTCTGGAGCGCTCAGGCCAGGGCCTGGGTTGTCGAACCGGAGGAGTTCGACGTATGGGTGGGTGGAGACTCGAAGGCGCCTTTGCACGCGGAGTTCAGGGTCAACCAATAGCGCCTTGCGGCGTCAACCGCGGGCGCTCTTGCGCAATCCCACCCACGCCGGGAACACCCCGGGGTTCTCCAGCCAAGTGAGCAGCCACAGGATCGTTTCTTCCTTTTCCGGGTGTCCGCGGCGCAATGCCCAGCGCGCATGGTCCTTGGCATCGATCACCAGGCGCCGCACCAGCCGCACGCGCACCGCATCGCCGGCCTGGGTGGCCTGGGCGTACACCTCTCCCAGCTCTCGCAGGCTGCGTTCCAGCTCCTCGAGGGATTCCTGGCACACTCCCCCGACCAGCGGCGCGAGCGGCCATCCGGTCGCCCGCAGCAAACGCCGCAGATAGCTATCGGAAATTGGCGCGAGCCGTGCCCGCAGCTCGGCCTGTTCCGCTTCCGTTACCATGGACGGGCGGTTTTGCTCCAGGTACGCGCCCAGTTCCATTCGCCTGCTGCGCCTTGCGGAGCCCACGTCTGTATTGTTGAACAGCCAGCTCGTGCTGCGCCAGCTCTTTCGAGAACTGGTGCCGGCCGCTGCCGTCGGGCCGCGCCACAAAGTAGAGGTACGCGGTTTGGGCGGGGTGCAACGCGGCCTGAAGCGAATCCAGGCCCGGATTGGCGATCGGCCCAGGCGGCAGGCCCACGTGCTGGTAGGTGTTGTAGCGCTGCTGGCTGGCCAGATCCGAGCGGTGGATCGCGCCGCGGTAGCGGTCTTCCAGGAGCGCCGCGTAGATAGTGGTCGGATCGCATTGCAGCGGAAGATCCAGCCGCAGGCGGTTGAGAAACACCCCGGCGATCACCGGCCGCTCCTCGGGGACCCGTGCTTCCTTCTCGACCAGCGAAGCCAGCGTGACAATGGCGTGCATATCCGCCTGGGGCGGCCCCAGTTGCTGCCAGGCCTTGCGGAAGCGCTCGGTCATGGCGCGGCAGAGCTGCCCGGCCGTGGTGTGGCGCGTGACGCGGTAGGTGTCCGGGAACAGGTAGCCTTCCAGGCTGGGGGCCTGGGGGTCGAGATCGCGGATCGGCCGCGGGTCGTGCACCTCCTCGAGAAACGCATGCGCCGTCATGACGTGTTCGCGCTCGAGCGCGGCCGCGATGTCGAAAACGCTATGGCCCTCCGGCACCGGCAGAAGGTAATAGAAGACGTCGCCGCCGGCCAGGCGGTCGAGAACCTGAAGCGCGCTGGCTGGCTTCTGGAAGCGATACTCGCCGGCCTTCAATCGGGCGCCCGGCCGCATCCAGCGGGCCAGCCAGAGCTGCAGCGGATGCTCGATCACTCCCGCTTCCGCGAGAAGCTGCGCGATGGCGCGGGTTCCCGTGCCTTTGGGGATATCCACGAAGGTTGGATCTTGGAAACCGGCAAACGGCACGCGCACCCACCACCATGCCGCGCCTCCCGCAGCCAGGATTCCCAGCCCCAGCGCGGCCGCGAACCTCCACCTCATGCGCCGGGCTCCGGCTCGCCGCCCAGTTCGAGCGCATCCAGATAGTTCTGGAGCAGCAGGACCGCCGAGAGCCGGTCCACCGCGCGGGCGCGCTTTTGGATGCTGATGCCGCTGGACCGCAAAACGCGCCCCGCCTCAACCGTAGTCAATCGTTCATCCCACATTTTCACCGGCACTCCGGTGCGCGCGGAGAGCGCCTCGGCGAACTGCCGCACCCATTCGGCCTGGCGGCCTTCGCGGCCGCTCATGTTCACGGGGTTCCCTATCAGAAACATGGACACGCACCGCTCGGCGGCCAGGCGGGCCAGGGCGGCGTAATCCTCCCGGTTGTTCGTGCGCTCGAGGGTTTCCAGGCCCTGGGCGGTCAGCCCCAGTTCGTCGCTAATAGCCACTCCGATCCGGCGCTTGCCGACGTCCAGAGCCAGAATTCGCGGTTTGCTTTCGAACACATTGCTTCACTCGGCCGCGCCACGCCGTACAGGCCGTTTCGCGGGCCGCGCCCCATTTCATTATACGGTGCTGCATGCTAGAGTACGGGTAACANNTCGCCCTGCTCTACTACGGGCGCGCCTTCCTGGTGACGCTGTGCATGGCCTTTATTACCGCGTTCATCCTGGAGCCCTTCGTGGGATTGCTGATCCGCATTCGCGTGCCGCGGGCCCTGGGCAGTTTCGTGGTCTGCTCGCTGGCCCTCTGCGTGGTCTATCTCGCGGGGCTGGGCGTCTTCACGCAGGTCTCGGGCGTGGTGGAGGAGTTCCCCAAGTACGCCCAACGGATCAACAACATCGCCGACCGGGTGGTGGCTGCCACGGATTCCATGGAGCAGAAGCTGAAGGACCTGGTGGTGCCCAAACGGCTCAGCGAGCAGCCGGCGCCAGCGGTACCCGCCAAGCCGCTTACCAGGCGGCAGCGCGCCGCGGAGTCCGGCTTGCCTCAACCAGCCGTGCCCGGCGCAGTGCCCGAAGTCCGCATCCGGGCCGAGAGCGTGCCGCTGGCGGCTCTACTGTTCGGCGGCTGGGCGATGTCGGTTTACGAAATCCTGCTGATGGCTTCCTTCATCCCCTTCCTGGTCTACTTCATGCTGAGCTGGCGCGACCACCTGCTGCTCAGTTTTCTGCAGTTGTTCCAGGGCCAGGGGCGCATCGTGGCCTCCAACAGCCTGAACGGCATCGCCCGCATCATCCGGGCCTTCGTGGTGGGCAATACGCTCCTGGGCCTGCTGCTGGCCATAGCCACCACGCTGGTATTCTGGCTGTTTCGCCTCCCCTATCCGATTCTTCTGGGATCCTTGAGCGGGTTCCTGAGCCTGTTTCCGTACATCGGGCTGCCGCTGGCGATTCTGCCCGCACTGCTGGGCGCGGTGGCGGTCTACGACAACATGACGGCCTACGTCATCATCCTGACGGTGGTCGCGTTCCTTCACCTGGTGGCCATGAACCTGCTCTATCCCAAGATCGTCGGTCCGCGCGTGCACCTCAATCCGCTGGTGGTGACCGTGGCGCTGATGTTCTGGAGCGTCCTCTGGGGCGCCCTCGGCCTGCTGTTCGCCATCCCGCTCACGGCCGGGCTCAAGGCCGTCTGCGACAACGTGGAGCGGCTCGAGCCGTACGGCCGCCTGCTGGGCGACTAGCCGCTCTCTGGAACCCGCTATACTTGTGCATGTGGAGCCGGACCTCTGCTAGAATCCATCTTCAACCCCATGCCCATGAAACGCTGCCTATTTGCCGTGCTGCTCGCCGGCGGAACTCTGTGCGCCCAAAGCCCTGCTCCGCCTCCGGCCCCCCCGGCGGAGAAGCAGCCGGCCTACGTGCGGCGCCTGTCGATCGGCGCCACGCTAAGCGTGCTCAGCCTGGGCATGATGCCCGACCGCACTTCGACTAACGTCACCACCATCCCGCCGGTAAACGCCGCGTACTCGACCACGGGCGACCGGAAAGCCACCCAGCGGATCGGATACGGTTTGACGGCGCAGCTTGCGCTCACCGGGCATTTTGCGCTGAGCGCGGGTGCATTCCGGAGGCGGTTCGGCTATGAGTTCACCAGCGATGTCTACACGGGCCTGCAGGATCCCAACTCCCTCACCGACACCCGCACTCACACCGTCACCGACGAGAATACCAGCGGCCATTATACGGACTTTCCCGCGACCGTTCGTTACTACACCAAGGACCGGCACACGCCGGGCCCCCGCGCCTTCCTCGAGCTGGGGGGCGTGATGCGCCGGGTTTCCGGGATCGGCACCGCGATTGACACCACCATCGACGAGGGCACCACGAGTTGTTGCGTCACCACGCCCACCTCGCCCGCGCACAGCAGCGTGCTAGGCTACGTGGGCGGCTTCGGCATGCAGTTCATCGATCCTTTCGGAATCCGCGTAGTGCCGGAGGTCCGCTACACCCGCTGGAGGCAGGATACTTTCGAATCGCTCACCACCATGACGGGACGGAATCAGATTGAAATCATGATCTCGCTGACGTTCTAGGCCTGGAGTCCTAGCCGAGTGAAACCCGCACTGAAGAAAGCCCTCGAGCCCTACATCAGGCTGGCTCCCTTCTTCGGGATCGGCTTGGCGGTGGTGGCGATTCTGATGGCCGTCATCCTGTTCTGGCAGCGGGACTCTCGACTGGAGATGAGCGGCTCCATTCTGAAGGTCCGCACGCTGGCGCTCGACGATCAAAGCGCCGCCGTCATCGTCGACTTCCGCGTCGTGAACCCCTCCCACTACACCGTGGTCGTGCGGACAGCGGACGCCACGCTGGTGGACCAGAGCGGGAATACGCTGGAGGGCGCGGCGATCTCGGAAATGGACGCGCGCGGGCTCTTCCAGTACTTCCCCTCGCTGGGTCAGAAGTACAACGACAGCCTGGTGGTCAGGACCAAGATCGGTCCGCACCAGTCGGTGGACCGCATGCTGGCCGCGCGATTCGAAGTCCCCGAGAAGCAATTGCAGGCCCGCCGGCGGCTGAGCGTCCACATTGAAGATCTGGCCGGCCCCAGCGTGGACCTGGTCGAAAAGCCGCGTTAGTCGACGCGCAACGAAGCGTAGAACTCGCGCAAGCGCTCGGCATAACGCGGTCCCGCCGTCTCCACAAGGTCGTTGTGATCCGCGCCTTGGACGGCCCAAAAGGCCTTCGGCTCGCGGGCCGCATCGAAGAGCGCGCGCCCCAGTTTGAACGGCACCACCGAATCGCGGTCGCCGTGAATGACCAGCAGGGGCGCGCTGACCTGCTGGATCTTGCGCGCCGAATCGAAACCGAAAACCAGCAGCGGGCCGATCACCGGAAGCACGCTGGCCGCCATGGCGCGGGCCGAGGTGAAGGGCGACTCGAGCACCAGCCCCGCGCAGGGGCGCCGGGAGGCCAGGTCCACCGCCACCGCCGTGCCCAGCGATTCCCCATGCACGACGACCGGCCGGCCCAGCCCCCGGAGATGCTCGTAGCCCGCCTCCGCGTCGGCGTACAAGCCCCGCTCCGTGGGATGGCCGCCGCTCTTGCCGTACCCCCGGTAGTCCAGCATCAGCACCGCCGAGCCCGCCGCGACGAGTGCCTCGATGTGCGGCCCCCGGTGGCTGATGTTGCCGGCGTTGCCGTGCAGGAACAGGGTGGCTAACCGCGCGCCGGGCGAATCGATCCACCAGCCGTGCAGCCGCACCCCGTCTCTCGACCGCAGCCACACGTCGGCCGCCCCCACCTGGGCCTGCGTTTCCCAGCGGCCCTTGGGATAGCGCGACGGGTAGTAGATCCCGCTGTTCGCCGCCCAGTAGAGCGCGCCGTACCCACAGGCGCCCACCAGCGGATAGCCTATGAACCACGGGATGCGCATTCTCTTCCCGGCGCCTACGGGCGGGTCACTTCGTAGCGCTCCGTCTTGGCCCAGCGCATCTCGCGGCGCACGACGAAGTCGTCCCACAGAGCCACCGCCACCAGCGGTATCCAGAGCTGGCAGTAGGTGAAGTACATCACGAAGGTCAGCAGGATATTCAGCGGCGTGTCCTCGCCCGGCTCGCAGGAGAGCGCAATGATCAGTTGCAGCACGAAGGTGGCATAGGCGAAGATCCAGACCAGGCTGTAAGGGCCGGGCACGGGGATGCGGATCAGACCGCTCATGCTCAATACGAACAGTACGTCGGAAATCACCACCGCCAGGAAGAACAGGTAATAGAGCGCCAGCGAATAGAGCAGCTCCCACCCGATGCGGCGCGGCCGTGTGTGCAGCAGGCTGCCGGCGTACTTCCGGAACAGGTAGTTGGAGCCGCGCACCCAGCGCCGCCTCTGGCGGAACCACACCTTCAGCCCCTCCGGCTCCTGCTCCCAGGTCACCGAGGCGGGCACGAACTGGATCTGGTAGCCGGCCTGGTAAATGCGCACGCTCAACTCGGCGTCTTCGGTGAGCGCCTGCACGTCCCACCCGCCTAACTGCTCCACCAGCGAGCGCCGGATCACGTAGTTGGTGCCGGGCAGCGTGGTGAGGCGCATCAGCATCCAGCGGCCGGCCTGCAGGATCCACTGGAAGCCGATCCCCTCGATATTGAGGAAGCGGGTGAGCAGCGCGCGGTGGCGATTCCAGGCGCGATACATCCCGATGGCCGCGCCCAGTCTGGGGTCCTGGACAAGTTGCTCGGCCAGGGGGCGAAGCGCACCCGGCTCGGGAATGTTATCCGCGTCGTAGATGGCCAGCACCTGGTGCGTGGCCTGCTTCAGCGCGAAGTTCAGCGCGCCGGATTTCCCGCGCGCCGCCAGCTCCGGCGGAACATTGAGAAGACGCACCTGCGGCTCGGTGAACTCCCGCACGATCTCGGCCGTCCGGTCTGTGCTGCCGTCGTTGATGATCAGCAACTCGAGTTTCTCGAGCGGGTAGTCCAGCGCCAGCAGTCCCCGGATGGTGTGCGCGATCACCCGCTCCTCGTTGTGGCAGGGCACCATCACGCTCACCGCCGGCAGCTCGGAATCGGGCAGGCTCGGCGCGCGCCCCTGGCCCAGGCGGCATTGCCGGTAGTAGCGGTGCCCCAGGAAGAACAGCAGGCACTGATAGCCCAGCATGAACCAGATCAGCGTGACCGCCGCGACGAAGAGGCCATCGATGAAGACACTGGAGTACATTCGATTTGCTAGTGCAGTGCGGCCGAAATCCTGCCCTTTCCGGCCCCCTGCGGATCGCCGGAGAAGTGTTCAAGAACCATCTTGAGCCGCAGATGAACACAGATGAACGCCGATGAACACACTCTCTGCCGATCGGCGTTCATCTGCGTTCAT
>PMEV01000187.1 GCA_003154855.1 Bryobacterales bacterium | reverse complement strand
CCGCCCGAGAACGCCCGCGCGATGTCGCTCGCCTTGATCGACTTCTGGATCATGTAGGACACCTCAAAGCGCAGGAAG
Organism: Bryobacterales bacterium; assembly: GCA_003154855.1. GTDB lineage: Bacteria > Acidobacteriota > Terriglobia > Bryobacterales > Bryobacteraceae > Fen-330. Next base: position 5,699 of record PMEV01000187.1, on the reverse strand, counting down.
AAGCCCTTATTCCCGACGGCGTAGAAATCCCCCGGCATCTGGGTCTCATACAGGATATGGCTCTTCCAGTGCTTGTCCGGATTGAAATCCAGCCGCGCCTGGAAGTTGTTGCCGCGGTCCGTCCCCGTCCCGAAGATCGCCTTGCTGCCCTGGCTGTACGGATAGAAGGAATCCATGTGGTAGTACGTCAGCCGCGCGGAGAGCATCTTGGTCGGCGCAAAGCCGGTCTCAGCCTGCCACATCTTCATGTTGGTCCAGTAGGCCACGCCTTTTTCCTTCACCTGGCTGTAGATGTACAGTTCGCTCCACTTCGGCCAGCGCGCGAAGATGGGATCGAATCCCTCGTAAGTGTTCGAGGTCCCCGGATTGTCCCCGGACATGCCCCACCACCCCGCCTGTACATACGGCCTCCAGGCGCTCGTGAATTGCTTCTTCACGTACCCGTATCCGCCCCGGGCGGAGATCGCCACATCCGGGTGCTGCGCGCCCCACTGCTCGGCGAACTCGCCCGTCAGGCTCCATCCCGATCCTAGTTTCTGCACCACGCGCCCGCCCAATGTGCTGATGTGCCGGTCCGGGATGAACTGCGGGTTCGACGGCGCCAGGTAGTCGTGCACTTCCTTCGTGTAGAAATAGTAACCTTCGATTCCAGTCTTCTTAAAGTCGTTGTTCGTGTAGTACGTTCCCAGCGCATTCTGGTCGTACTCCTGCAACAGCTTGTGCTGGTTGTTGAACACCGGCAGCATCCGGTCGTACTTCGGATCGATCAGTCCGATCAACTCCACCTTGGATTTCTTCCATGAGTACGCCAGGTCCGCCGCGTTGAAGTAAATGGCCCGGCTGCCGTCGCCCGGGTTCCCCTCGAACATGATGAAACCTTCACCTTTCGTCAGGTTCTGGCGGCCGACGCTCAGCGAGAGTCCTTTTACGAATAGTTTCTTGATGTTCAGGTTGAACGTATCGAACACCACCTCGTCGAGGTGGTCATTCTTCGCGGGGTAGCTCCAGTTGTTCGTTTCCGAGTTGATGCCCACGTTGAAGTCGATGTTATCGCCGAGCGGCGCCTTGAACCACAGCCGCGTCCGGTAACGCACCTGAATCCTCTGGTCGTCCGTCTTGTCGCTGTAATCCAGGATGTTGTTCCAGTCTTCGTTCCGAATGCGCTGTTCGAATCCGAAGTTCCATGTGCTCGGCGGGGGTGTTTCTTGTTTGGCGTCCTGCGAATACGCGATGGCCGATAGCAGGATGAAGCCGGATAGAATTCGCTTATCCATAGTGTAACTCCCACTGGCTTGGCGGCGGATTCGGTTGGTCCGGCGCGAAGGAAAGGCGGGTTTTGGACCGGTAAGTCCGCTGTGCCTCCAGGCAGTATACACCATCGTGCTTGTTTTGTCTCTCGCCGCGAGTTAAAATTGTCGCTTCGCCCGCATTCGAGGCCCCCGTAGTGTCCGGGGCAAGGCACACCCGGCTTGGGTGTATCCTCGCGGCGGGCTGGCCCGCCTCCAGCGCGGGCTTTTGGAATGCGGGAGCAACCATTGCGCGCCGACGAATCACTTCTGTTGAGCGGAGACGAGGCCGTAGCCTTGGCGGCGTGGCACGCGGGTGTCGCCCTGGGCGCCGGCTATCCCGGCACGCCCTCCACCGAGATTCTGGAGGCCTTCTCCGCTCTCGGCGGCCACGCCCAATGGGCGCCCAACGAAAAGGTGGCCCTCGAGGTAGCCATCGGCGCCGCCTACGCCAGCGCCCGCGCCCTCGTCACCATGAAGCACGTCGGGCTGAACGTCGCCGCCGACCCGCTCTTCACCGTAGCCTATACCGGCGTCTCCGGAGCGCTGGTCATTGTCTCGGCCGACGACCCCGGCATGGCCTCCAGCCAGAACGAGCAGGACAACCGGCACTTCGCCGTCGCCGCCGGCGTCCCCATGCTCGAGCCTTCCGATTCTCAAGAGGCTTACGATTTCACCCTCCTGGCCATCGAGATCTCCGAGCGGTGGAACTTGCCCGTTCTGCTGCGCCTCACCACCCGAGTTTGCCATTCCAAGAGCGTGCTGCGCCCGCGCTCGCCCCTTCCGCCACCGCCGCCGCCCGCCGCCTATTCCAAGCTCATCTCTCAGCGCGTGATGATCCCCTCCAACGCCCGGCCCGCCCACCGCCGGCTGCGCGCCAAGCTGGCCGAGGTGGCCGCCTGGAACGAGGCGGAGGGTCCCAACCGCGCAATTCAGGGCACGCGCTCCCTGGGCATCGTTTCCTCCGGCGTCGCCGCCATGCATGTGCGCGAAGCCGCTCCCGGCGCCGCCCTGTTCAAGCTGGGCATGACCTATCCGCTTCCCATCCAGGCGCTAGCTTCCTTCGCCCGCAGCGTCGAGCGCTGCCTGGTCGTCGAGGAAGGCGACCCCTGGCTGGTCGACTCCATCCGCGCCGCCGGCATCCAGGTCGCCGGCAAGCCCGAGATGTTCCGCTTCGGCGAGCTGAACGTCGGCAGGGTCCGCCGGATTCTTCAGGGCGACCTTTCGCCCGAGCCTGCGCCTCCGCCCGGAAAGCCCCCCGAACTCTGCCCCGGCTGCGCGCACCGCAGTGTCTTCCAGGCGCTCAAGAACCTGGATTGCATCGTCGCCGGCGACATCGGCTGCTACTCGCTCGGCGCACTGCCCCCCTTCGAGGCGCTCGATCTGGTGCTCTGCATGGGCGCTGGCATCGGCATGGGGCTGGGCCTGCGCCACGCTCTTCCCGACGATGAGGCCCGGCGCGTGGTCAGCGTCATCGGCGACAGCACCTTCGTCCATAGCGGCATCACCGGCCTGGTCGAGGCCATCTACAATCCGCCCCCCACCGGCCACGTCATCATCATCCTGGACAACGGCACCACCGCCATGACCGGCATGCAGGAGCACGTCGGCACCGGCCGCACTCTCGACCACCGCCGCACCGGCAAGCTGATCTTCGAGGAGTTGGCCCGCGCCGTCGGCGTTTCCAGCGTGCATGTCGTCGACCCCACCTTGAACCCGCGCGCCTTCGAGGGATTGGTGGCCGCCTGCCTCCAGCGCCGCGAGATCTCTCTGATCGTGGCCCGCCGCACCTGCCTGCTCGCCACCGGCCGGATCAAGGAACTCGAGAAGGCCGAGCTCGCCGCCTGTCAGCCGGAGTGTTCGCATGACTAGCGACGATAGCGCTCCCATCGGCATCGTCTTCGCCGGCCTCGGCGGCCAGGGCGTCCTCAAGGCCTCCGACATCGCCGCCGACGCCGCCTTCCGCGCCGGCTACGACATCAAGAAGAGCGAGATTCACGGCATGAGCCAGCGCGGCGGCTCTGTTTCGAGCGACGTCCGCTTCGGCCGCCAGGTATTCAGCCCCATGGTTCCCACCGGCGAGGCGGATTTCCTGGTGGTCGTCGCGCCCGGCCAGGTCGAGGTGAACCAATGGCAGTTGCGCGCCGGCGGCACCCTGATTACTCCCGACGCCGTCGACCAGGGCGCACTCTCCAACAAGAAGACGCTAAACGTCGCTCTGCTCGGCCTGCTCAGCAACTTTGTCGAGATCCCCGAGGCGCACTGGCTGGAGGCCATCCGCGCCAACGTGCCCCCGCGGTTTCTGGATGCCAACCTGGCGGCCTTCGCCCTCGGCCGCCGCGCCACCCTCACGGAGCTAACCAAATGACTGGAGTCTCGGAAGAACTTGCGGCCCGCTATCATCCCGCCAGCGCGCCCGACTACGTCCCCGCGCGTCAGATCAAAGACCTGCAATTGACCCGCCTGCAAGAGGTGGTGCAGCGCGCTTTCGACCATGTGGCCCTCTTTCGCGCCCGCATGCAGGAGCGCGGCCTCACCCCCCAAAGCCTGCGCACTCTCGAAGACGTTGCGCTCGTCCCCTTCACCGTGAAGACGGATCTGCGCGACACCTATCCCTTCGGACTTTTCGCCAGCCCCATGAGCGAGATTGTCCGCCTGCACGTTTCCAGCGGCACCACCGGCAAGCCCATCGTGGTGGCTTACACCAAAGCCGACGTGGACGTCTGGACCAGCGTGATGGTGCGCAGCCTGGCCTGTTGCGGCGTCACCCACGGCGACATCGTTCAGAACGCTTACGGCTACGGGCTCTTCACCGGCGGCCTGGGCGCCCATTATGGCGCCGAGGCCCTGGGCGCCACCGTCATCCCCATCTCCGGCGGCAACACCGAGCGCCAGCTCATGCTGATGCGGGATTTCAACGTCACCGCCATTTGCTGCACTCCCAGCTACTTCATGCACCTGGTGGACCGCGCCGCCGAAATGGGCATGAACCTGCGCGAACTGCCCCTCCGCGTCGGCGTATTCGGAGCCGAGCCCTGGACCGACTCCATGCGCCGCCACATCGAGGCCGAATCCGGCATTGAAGCTTACGACATCTACGGCCTCTCCGAGATCATTGGTCCCGGCGTCGCCATGGAGTGCCCGGGCCGCTCCGGGCTCCACGTTTTCGAGGACCACTTCTACCCCGAAATCGTCAACCCGGATACCGGCGAGCCGCTACCCGAAGGCGCCGAGGGCGAACTGGTGCTCACCACCTTGAGCAAGGCAGCCATGCCCATGATCCGCTACCGCACGCGCGACATCACCACCCTCCTTCCGGGCGCCTGCCCCTGCGGCCGCACTCTGCGCCGCATCCGCCGCATCGGCCGCCGCAGCGACGACATGATGATCATCCGCGGCATCAACGTGTTCCCCTCCCAGATCGAGTCCGCCCTGCTGGACGTCGAGGGAACCCTGCCCCACTACCAGATCGTTCTCAACCGCGTGAGCGGCCTGGACGAGATGGAGGTCCAGGTCGAAGTCACTCCCCAGATCTTCAGCGATAAGGTGGGCGCCCTCGAGGATCTCAATCGCAAGCTCGTCAACGCCGTCGAGCGCATCGTCGGTTTGCGCGTCGCCGTGCGGCTGGTCATGCCGCACACGATTGCGCGCAGCGAAGGCAAAGCCAAGCGGGTCATCGACCGCAGAAACCTGGAGGCCTGAGCCATGAAGATCCACCAGTTGTCGTTATTCCTCGAGAACCAGCCCGGCCAGATCGTAGAGCCCTGCCGCATCCTGGCCCGCGCCGGCATCGACATCCGCACTCTCACTCTCGCCGACACGCAGCGCTTCGGAATCCTGCGCCTGATCGTTTCCGACTACCAGGCCGGAGCCCAGGCGCTCAATGCCGCCGGCTTCGTCACCAACGTCACCGAAGTGGTGGCCGTCGAGATCCCCGACCGTCCCGGCGGCCTGGCCGGCATGCTCGAGCTGCTCGACGGTTCCGGCGTCAACATCGAGTACATGTACGCCTTCACCTTCGGCCGCGCCGACCGCGCCGTCCTCATTTTCCGCTTCGACGATCCCGACGGCGCCATCGCTCTTCTCCAGAAATCCGGCATCAACGTGGTCGAGCCCCTCGAAGTCTACCAGCGCATCCAGACATGAGCGTCTCGAAAACCGTCGCCGGCCAACTCGACCAGGCCTCCTGGATTCGCCGCATGTTCGAGGAAGGCGTGCGGCTGAAGCGCGAGCGCGGGGNNACCGCTACATGCCCAACGCCGGGTTCCTCGCCGTGCGCGAGGCCATTGCCGCGAGGCTCGGCGCCCGCACCGGCCTGCCCTATACGCCCGAGCACATCCTCATGACTTGCGGCGCCGCAGGAGCCATGAACGTCTCCCTCAAGGCCATGCTCGACCCCGGCGACGAGGTCAT
>PMEV01000355.1 GCA_003154855.1 Bryobacterales bacterium | reverse complement strand
AGCAGCACCAGGCTCAGCACCAAATTCACCATCAGGCCACCCACAATCACGATGGCGAAGGGGCGCTGCGAATCCGACCCGATATCGTGCGACACGGCCGCGGGCAGCAATCCCAGCGTTGCCACCAGCATGGTCATCATGATCGGCCGCAGCCGCAGCAGCGCGCCCTCCAGCGCCGCCTCCTCCACCGGCGCTCCCCGCGCCCGGAGCTGGTTGATGTACTCCACCATAATCACGCCGATCTGCACCGAAACCCCGAACAGCGCCAGCATCCCCACCCCCGAGGACACGCTGAAATGCGTCTTCGACAGCAGCAGCGCCAGAATCCCCCCGATGGGCGCGATCACGATGTTCACCATGATCAGCAGCCCCCACTTGAACGAGTTGAACGCCGAGTACAGAATCAGGAAGATCGCCAGCACCGTGATGGGCACAATCACCGCCAGCCGCGCGTTGGCCCGCCGCGCGCTCTCGTATTCTCCGGTCCAGTCGATGCGGTACCCCTCCGGAAGCTTGACTTTCCGGTGCACCGCGCGGATGGCCTCGTTGACCGTGCCCCCCAAATCGCGCCCCCGCACGCTGTACTTGATGGCGATGTAGCGCGAGGCGGCCTCGCGGTAGATCATCGAAGCGCCGTCTTCGATCCCGATCTCGCACAATTGCCCCAGCGACACCCGCTCCCCCGAGGGCGCCAGGATGCGGATCTGCGCGATGTCGTCCACCGTGCGCCGGTAGGGCTCCTGATACCGCACCACCAGGTCGTAGCGCCGCTCTCCGTCCAGGATCTGGCTGACCGCTTTGCCCCCCACCGCCGCCTCCACCGCGTCCTGCACGTCGCTCACGTTGATCCCGAACCGGTCCGTCTTCGTGCGATCCACCTTCAGGTTCACGTTGGGCTGCCCCACCACCCGGAACACTCCCAGGTCCTCCACCCCCGGGATGCCCTTCATTACGTCCACCACCCGATCGGCGGTCTGCTCCAGTTGCCGGAGATCGGAGCCGAACAGCTTGACCGCCAGTTCCCCCTTGACGCCGCTCATGGCTTCCTCCATGTTGTCGGCGATCGGCTGGGAGAAGTTCCACAGAACGCCCGGGATTCTCTCGAGCTGCGCGTCCATGGCCGCGATCAGCTCTTCCTTGCGCTCATGGAACTGGCGCCGCCATTGGGACGCCGGCTTCAGATCCACGAAGTACTCGGTATCGAAGAAGCCCGTNNCGCCCTCGTCCAGGTGCGGCAGGAATTCCGATCCCACGAACTGGCTCACGTAGAGGGTTGCCGCCAGCAGCGCCGCCACCGCGCCGGTGGTGAGGAATTTATGCCGGAACGACCAGCTCAATTGGCGCCGGTACAGCTTACCCAAAGCCACCAGCAGCGGGTTGTGCCACTCGCGCATGTTGGGTTTGAAGAGGTAGCTGGCCAGGATCGGCGCCAGCAACAGCGAGAACAGCAGCGCGCCCAGCAGCGCGAACACCACCGTCCAGGCCATCGGCCGGAACAGCCGCCCTTCGACCCGTTGCAGGGTGAAGATCGGCAGATATGCCGTGATGATGATCAGCCGCGCATAGAACACCGGCCGCTGCACCTCGTGCGCGGCCATGCCGATCTTGGCGCCCAGCGACAGATGCTCCCCGTTCTTCCGGGTCACGTGCCGCAGGATGTTCTCCACCATCACCACCGACCCGTCCACNNGTGGCGACAATTAGCGCGCTGCGGATGTTCCCCAGGAACAGGAACAGCACCGTCACCACCAGCAGGATGCCCTCCGCCAGGTTCCTGAGCACGGTGTGCGTGGTGTGATGCACCAGGTCGCTGCGGTCCAGATACGGCACGATTTTGACGCCCGGCGGCAGCACGTGGTCGTTCAACTCGGCGATCTTCGCGTGCAGCGCCTCCAGCGTCGAGTCCGCCTCGGCGCCCGTGCGCATCAGCGCGAACCCCTCCACCGTGTCGTCGTTGTCCACCACCCGCCCGTCCCGGTAATGCGTCGCCATGCCGACTTGTCCCAGCCGGATCTTCGGCCCCTGCGCGACCACCGCCACGTCCCGCACGCGCACCGGCGTGCCGCCCTGCGCCTTCACCACCGTCGCGCCGATGTCCGCGGTGTCCCGCATCAATCCCACCGCCCGGATGTTGAACGCCTGCTGGCCGTGCTCGATGAAACTGCCCCCGGCGTTGACGTTGTTGGCCGCCAGCGCCTGCTCCACCTGCGCCAGGCTCAGCCCGTAGGAGACCAGCTTGTTGGGGTCCACCAGCACCTGGTATTCGCGCGTGGTCCCGCCGAAGCTCACCACCTCCACCACGTTCGGTACCGACTTCAACTGCTTCTCCAGCTCCCAATCCTCCAGCGCCTTGAGTTCCATCAGGTCGTAGCGCGGATTGCTGCTCTTCAGCATGTAGAAGTAGATCTGCCCCACCGGACTGTAGTCCGGGCCGAGCTGCGCGGTCACGTTCGGCGGCAGGGTCACCTGCGACAGTTTCTCCAAAACCTGCGCGCGGCTGATCAGGTTGTCCGCCTGGTCGTCGAAAATCAGCGTCACCACCGACAGCCCGAACAGCGATTCCGATCTCAGGTGCGTCAGATGCGCCACCCCGTTGAGCGGGATCTCCACCGGGATGGTGATCAACTGCTCCACCTCTTCGGCGGCGTGGCCCGGCCACTGCGTGATCACCTGCACCCAGGTGTCCGCCACGTCCGGGTAGGCCTCCACCGGAAGCGTGTGGAACGCGTACACGCCCCACACCGCGATCAGCACCCCCACACACAGCACGATCAGCTTGTTGCGCAGCGCGAAATCGACCAGGTAACGGATCATGGCGGCGCGCTCACATCGGCTCGATCGCGCTCGAGAACTGGAGCGCGTTGGCCGCGATCTCGTCGCCCGGCTTCAGCACGCCCGGCAGGATCTCCTGACGCCCGTCGGGGGCGGCCGGGCCGGCCCGCACCTCCATCCGCCGGAACCGCCGTTCCGCCTCGCGCCGGAACACCCAATCCTTGTCGTGCAGCCGCAGGATCGCCGAGGCCGGCACCACCATCCGCTCGCGGCTGGTTTGCGAGACGAACGTCGCGCTGGCGAACATGCCCGGCCGCAGCATCCCCCGGGGATTGTCCATCTCGACCCGCACCTTGGCCGAGCGCGTGTTGGGGTCCAGAATCCGCCCCATGTTGCTTATGCGCCCCCGCAGCGGCCGGTCCGGATAGGCCGTCAGCCGCACCTCGCCGGAGTCTCCCAGGCGCACTTGGGCCAGATCGTTCTCGTACACGTCGCACAGCATCCAGACGCGGGAAAGGTCGGCCACGGTGAACAGGCTGGGCGAGTTGTCCAGGCTCTTTACGCCCTCGCCGCCCGCCGTGTTCTGCTCCACAATGGTCCCCGCGATCGGCGACTTCACCTCGATGACCGCTGACAGGCGCTCCAGATCGCCGCCCAGCAAGCGGATCCGCTCCCGCGCCGAGCCCACGTCGACCAGCGCTTTCTGCTCGGTGTCCTGCGCTTGCTCCAGGTCCTTCTCGGCCAGGGCGCCGTGCGAGTAAAGCGACTGCGCGCGATCCACCGCCTTGTTCGCCAGCGCCTCGTCGGTCTGGGCCTTCTTGTAGTCCGAGATGGCCAGCGCCAGGTCCGCGCTGTTGATCAGCAGCAGCACCTGTCCCTTGGCCACCTCGTCGCCCAGCCGCGCCCGGATATCCATCACCCGGCCCCCGGCGAGCGAGTACACGTGGACCGTCCGCTCCACGTCCGGCGCCGCCACGCAGTTCACCGTCAGTCGATCCGGCGCCATCCGCCTCTCGACCTTGGCCAGCGGAACCTGTTCCGGATGCGTCCACTCCACCAGCATGGGGTCGGGCGCCGCCTGGACCTTCGCCTGTGCCGGGCTGTTGTTCGCGCTAGTCGCACTGCAACCCGTCCAGGATAGGACCGCGAGCGGCAAGGCCCACAAATAGTTTGCCCGCATAATTCCCTCCTACAAAAAGCTTTCGAACTGGGGGTAACTAGGAAGACGCGGCAACTTGGGGCGGCGATCGCCCGGAAGGCGCCAGCGGGCAGGGTTCGGCGGTCTGGCGGCAGGGCGCCAACACCACCGCGGAGGAGCACAGCTCCACCGTAGGCAGCAGACAGTGCGCCGGGACCTCGAAATTCTGAAGATCCAGGAACAGGCGAACCAGATGGTCGTTGTCGCCGCCGTTGGCCAGCGACAGCAGATCGTCGCTGAACGAGATGCAGGGGAAGAGAAAGATGACGCCCACCAGCACGCACAAAAGGCGGCGTAAGCGCAGCGGAGCGCTGGACCTCGCGCGNNTTGAGGGTCGTCTCAGTCAAGGCTTCTATCTATGAGCATAACACCCCCCCGGTTCAGCGCCCGTAGCGCCGGCGGTCTTGCCGCCGGTGTTGGAGCCCCAGGGTTGGCGCCGCAGCGCGCGCACGACACTCAGCGCGCCTCCCCCGCGTGCGCCGCGGCGCGGGTAGCACATCAAGTCCGCCTCCCTCCCGGGTTGGCGTCGCCCGTAGCGCCGGCGGTCTTGCCGCCGGTGTTGGAGCCCCGGGGTTGGCGCCGCAGCGCGCGCACCACATACACTGAGAGGGGGTGCCTGGCATTGATTAAGACCGTCATCTTCGATCTGGGAAATGTCATCGTGCCCTTCGATCTGGCGCGCGGCTACGCTGCGCTGGGGCCGTATTGTCCCTATCCTCTGGAGGAGATTCCGCAGCGCATGGCCGCCTCCGGCCTGGTCCCGCCCTTCGAAGTGGGCCAGATCCCGCCTCAGGAGTTCGCCGCGCGCCTCTCGGCGGCGCTGGGCTTGGAGGTGGACTACGAGCGGTTCCGCGAGCTGTGGAGCAGCATCTTCCTGCCCGAGACGCTCGTGCCCGCGCGCCTGCTCGAGGGATTGCGGCGCCGCTACCGGATGCTGCTGTTGTCGAACACCGATGCCATTCACTTCCCCTGGGTCCGCGAAAGGTACCCCCTGCTCGGACACTTCGACGACTACGTCCTTTCCTACCAGGTGGGCGCCGCCAAGCCCGACGCCCGGATCTACCAGGTTGCCGTCGAGCGCGCCGCCTGCCGCGCCGGGGAGTGCTTCTTCACCGACGACATCCCGCCAAATGTCGAGGCGGCCCGCCAGGCCGGCCTGGACGCCGTTCGGTTCGAGAACGCCGCCCATCTCGAGCGGGAGTTGAAGGCCCGCGGCCTGGAGTGGTAAGTGGCCGGGGGATATTCCGGTCGTTTGTACTTTTCCAATACCGGGTCTATAATCGACCCGGAGTGGGTTGGTGTATGCTGAAGCTAAATTCAGCAGGAAAAGGACGCTCATGCCAGAAGATTCCATGACCATCATCGACAACCGGACCGGGGTTTCTTACACGCTCCCGGTCAAGAACGGTGCGATCCGTGCGATGGACCTGCGCCAGATCAAGACCTCGCCCGAGGACTTCGGACTGATCGCTTACGACCCCGCCTTCATGAATACCGCTAGCTGCGAAAGCCGGATCACGTTCATCGACGGCGACAAAGGAATCCTGCAATACCGCGGTTACCCGATCGACCAACTGGCCGAGCACTGCACGTATCTCGAGACTGCCTGGCTGGTCCTGAACGGGGAGTTGCCCACGGAGTCCCAGCTCGAGGACTGGACCTGCGAGATCGCCAGTCACGCCGCGGTCCCCGACGACATCCCGAGAATCCTGCAGGGCTTTCGCCGGGACGCCCATCCCATGAGCGTGCTGGCGAGTCTGGTGGCGGCGCTGTCCAGCGATTACCCCGAAGCCAAGAACGTCCACGACCCGGCGGTGCGGCGCTTACAGATTGTCCGGCTCCTGGCCCAGGTGCCCACCCTCGCCGCTTATGCCTACCGGCACAGCCTCGGACTGCCCATCGTTCCCCCCGACCCGAGCCTCAGCTATACCGAGAACTTCCTGAGCATGCTTTGGAAGAAGGATGAGCCCAACTACCAGGCCAATCCGGTGCTGGCGCGGGCGCTCGACGTGCTGTTCGTCCTGCACGCCGACCACGAGCAGAATTGCTCGACCAACGCCATGCGCGCCATCGGCAGCTCGTTCGCCGATCCGTACATGACCATGGCCGGCGCCATCGCCGCGCTCTCCGGCCCGCTGCACGGCGGCGCCAACGAAGAAGTGCTGAAGATGCTGGACGAGATCGGCTCCTCGGATCACATTCCCGCCTACATCCGGAAAGTGAAGTCGGGCGAGTGCAAGCTGATGGGCTTCGGCCACCGGGTCTACAAGAACTACGACCCGCGCGCCGGCATCATCAAGCGGATCGCCGAGCAGGTCTTCGCGGTGACCGGCCGCAACCCCAAGCTGGACATCGCCATCGCGCTCGAAAAGATCGCGCTCGAGGACGAGTATTTCGTGAAGCGCAAGCTGTATCCCAACGTCGATTTCTACTCCGGGATCATTTACCAGGCCATGGGATTCCAGCCCGAGATCTTCACCGTGCTATTCGCCATCGGCCGTAACGCCGGCTGGCTGGCGCAGTGGCAGGAGTTACTCGCCGACCCCGCGCAGAAGATCGCGCGGCCGCGCCAAGTGTTTCTCGGCAGCGCGCGCCGCGAGTTTGTGCCCCTGGATCAGCGCGGCGCGGCCGGCGCCGCCGCGGTCTGAGTCCTACTTGACCGGCTGCTCCTGAGTCTTGCTCTCGGGCAGCGGTTCCGGCGTCGTGTCGTACGTGATGCCCGACTCGGCGGTGAACTTGCGGTACAGGCGGAACTCGACTTCGTTCTTGACCAGGAACTTTCCCTGGCGCATTCGCAGCACCGCCTTCAGCGGCAGCATGAACTGAGAAGCCCCGATGGGCGCCAGGTCGTAGTCCAGCGTATCGGTCACCTGCTGGATCGGGAAGGTTAGCGGGAGCTCCGCGTCGAAAACGATGCGCAGCACCATGGAGGTGTCCCGGTCGACGTACACCAGCCCGTGATAGCCGGGGACGATGTCGTCGGACTTCTCGTAGGTGACGTGCCATCTCGAGTTCTCCTGGGCGACGTGGTAATTGAAGACGTGCACGATGCGGCCATGCAGCTTGCCCCAGCGCTCCCAGTGGAAATCCGCCTCGCTGGCCGGATCGAACATCTCCTTCATCATGCTGCCGAACTCGCCGGTCGAGATGGAGCCGCCTACCGACTGATAAGCCACGTCGCCGGTGACCACCTGGTTGTTCTTCATGACCAGCTTATAGGTCTCTTTTTGCTCGAAGTAACTGAGGCGCGCGGTGAGCACGTCCTCCTGGTGCCAGTACTCCGTTCCGCTGGGGTCCACATAGCGGCGCGTCACCTGCGTGCAGAGGTAGTTGGGGAGGTTCTTGGAATAGCCCAGCGCGTATTCGCGGGCCGCACTTAGCGCCTTGCTCTGCTCTGCCTGGCTGGGCGGAGGCATCGGAGCGGGCGGAGGCGCCGCCGGCTCCTCTTTGGGCGGCGGCGGTGCGGCCAGATCCTTGGATGCGACCCGGAGCGCGCCCAGGGCTTCCACGGTTTTCGGTCCGGCGCCCCGGCTCCGCAACTCCTCGAGGGTAGCTTCGTCCAGGCGCTGGCTGAGCGTCACCTTGCGCAGGTAGTTCGCCACCTCCTTGTCGGCCTGCTTGCGTTCAATGGACGAATGGATGAAGCTGACCAGTTGCTCGACGGTCATCTTGGTGGTGGTCTGCGCCGGGAGCCAAAAAGATAGCCCCAACAGCAGAACGGTCAGCTTGGCTCGCATACTTCCATTCTGGCACGAGGACGGCCTGGAAACTCGCCCCGCACGCGCCGTCAGGACTTCTTGAGCTGCAGCGTCACGGTGCCCACGTAGAACGGCATCCGCACACGGATCTGCACCGGCAGCTTGCGCTCGTCGTCGGTCAGCCACAGGAAGAGCCTGGCCGGGCGGCGGTACAGGACATTGTTGAACAGGAACGCTTCGTAGCGGATGGTCTGGTAGGCGACGCCGGCGATCTTCAGCGTCTCGCGCTCCTGCGCCTCCCCTCGGCCCAGTACGGCCCTCTTCCCATCGCTGACCGGGATCTGGACGGATTGGCCTGGCTCGACGTCCATGGTGCGCAACTCGTACAGCGCTCCGATCACGTCGTGCTCGCAGGGGAGGATCTCGATCTCCTGGCTAAAGGCGGTGTTCTTCACCAGGTCGCGCTCGAGCAGGCTGGCCTTCNNGCGGTCGTTGAGGACGCTGTCATACTCGTTGTTGACCTTGTACAGCCGCGAGACCATGCCGACGGATTCGAGCGACAGGTTGGCATTCCATCCGCCGGAGCTGCCGGCGGTCCAGGTCAGACGGGCGCTGCCGGCATGCACCAGGCGCCACTCGATGTTGTAGTTGAGGACCTCGCTGGCCGGCACGCGTTTGGCCAGCGCGCGGGCTTCCTCGGATGCCGCCGGCTGGGCAACCGCGCTCCCTACCACCAGGACAGCCACGGCTAGCGGCTTCAGCGGCAGCCTCATGCACTCACCTAGGACTGGCCGCTCGCCTGCCGCCGGGCTTCGCGGTACCGGTCCCGGACTTCCTTAATCTGCCGCGCGTGCGATTCCACGTGCTTGGCGTAGTCTTCGAGCATCCTGGCCACAGTCATGGTGCCAAGCCGGCTATGTGTGCCGGTGCGGGCAAACGCCGCCTCCGGAAGCTCTTTCAGCAGATCGTAATTCTCCGCGCGCAGGCGGCGGAGAGTTTCCAGCGACTCCGACGTCTTGCGGCGCGCGTAATTGAGGTTGGCCGCCCAGGCCTCCTGATCGAACCAGAGCAGGGTCGGATTCTCCTCCGCGATCACACGCCGGAAGCGATCCGATATCACGATTTCGTCATCGGCCAGGTGCGCCACGATCTGCCGCACGCTCCACTTTCCGGGTTCCGGAACGAAATCCAGTTCCGGCCCCGCCGCTCCGGTCAGCACCGTGGCAACCAGTTCGGGCCCCCGGCGGAAGCGCTCCAACAGCTCGGCAAGATCGCTCATGATGCTACTATCATAGCCGAGCGGGCCTGCACGCATGTCCACCACGCCCTTGTTCGACCAGCGCCAGCCGTTTGACCGCCAGCGCCTCGCCAGAGCCCTGAGCCGCCTGGCCGAACGGCAGATTTGGATCGGCACGAGCTCCTGGAAATACGAAGGCTGGATGGGGCAGGTTTACAGCCGCGAGCGCTACCAAACGCGCGGCGGCTTCTCGAAGAAGCGCTTCGAGGCGGAGTGCCTGGCCGAATACGCCCGCACGTTCCCCATCGTGTGCGGCGACTTCTCCTTCTACCAGTTCCCGTCCGAGCAGTACTGGCGGCGGCTGTTCCTGTCGGCCCCGGAGACGTTGCGCTTCGCCTTCAAGGTGCCGGAACAAATCACGGCCAAGGTGTTCCCGTCGCACGCGCGCTACGGCACGCGCGGCGGGCTGGCCAATCCCTCGTTTCTGGACGCCGCGCTGTTCGAGGAACTCTTCCTGGGCCCGCTGGTTCCCTATCGCGAGCGAATCGCGACCTTGATCCTGGAGTTCGGCACGTTCTCCCGTGCGGCCTACCCCAACGCGCACGACTTCCTGCGGGACCTGGACCGGTTTCTGGCGTCGATTCCGCGCCAGTTCCGCTACTCGGTCGAGATCCGCAACCCGGAATACCTCGGCGGCGATTACTTCGCATGCCTGCGCGGCCAGGGCGTGGCGCACGTCTTCAACGCCTGGAGCCGCATGCCCGAATTGGAAGCCCAGATTAAGCTGGCGGATGCCTTCACGGCGGAACACACGGTGTGCCGCGCGCTGCTGCGCCGGGGGCGGAGTTACGAGAACGCCGTAAAGCTCTTCTCGCCGTACGAGGAAATCAAGGACCCCAACCCCGCGGGCCGGCAGGCGCTGCGCGATCTGATCGAGCACTCCCTCAACGACCGCCGCGCGGCCTTCATCTTCGTGAACAACCGCTTCGAAGGCAGCGCGCCGCGCACCATCGAGGCGCTGGCCGAAGACTGACCCGGCGCGGCGCGCTTGACCCGTTGTAGCCGATACGCTACAATTGGCCATTGGATGCCTTTTGGATGCGGGCAGGCGAGTACTCGTTACGGCACTACGTCGCGGCGAATGGAAAACGTCCTTTCGCGGAGTGGCTGTGTTCCTTGGCAGATCGAAATGCCGCGGCACGAGTGCAGATTCGCCTGGAGCGTTTACGCTTGGGCAACTTTGGAGACGCTCGATCCTTGGGAAAGGGACTATCCGAACTGCGGATCGATGTTGGTCCGGGATACCGGGTTTACTTCATGGTAGAAGGCAAGTCGGCCGTGGTGCTGTTTTGCGGTGGGGACAAGGCCAGTCAGCGGCCGGACATTCGCCGCGCCAGAGAGTACCTCGCCGACTACCGGAGGAGGCCAGATGCCTAGAAGCGCATCGTACGACGATCTTCTGGCGGACATGTTGAAAGACGAGGAGCGGGCGCGCGCTTATCTGAATGCCGCGCTCGACGAGCAAGACCCGAGAGTCTTCCTGATCGCGTTGCGCAACGTCACGCAAGCACAGGGGGGTATAGCCAGGGTTGCTGCACGCTCCGGCCTGAATCGCGAGAGCCTGTACCGGACGCTCTCGGAGAAGGGCAACCCGAGCGTGCAGACATTGGCCAGGGTTCTGGGGGCGCTCGGAGCCCGGTTGGGCGTTGCAGGCGCAAAACTGCCCGGCGCGCACGCGCCGCTCTGCTCATTCACGGCGATGAGCAAGGTCCGGCCGATTCTCTCTTGGAGAATGGCGCCGGCAGTATCCGCTGTACAACTGGCGGCGGCTTGATGGTATGGATTTCACAATCGCACTAAAGAAACGGGAGATCGAGCGCGCGGCAGCCCTGCAAGCCAAGTTGCAGTTGCAGGACATTTCGCTTTCCAGGTCCGAAGCTGCGGGCGCTGGCCCGCCCCTCCGGGCTGTCGAACCAGTCCGGCTGAGCGCGGACATCGATTCCGAGGTGGACCATAGAGATGCGGCAGGGGTGGATTTCGCGGTCACGTTGCGGGTGGCCTGCGACGACCCCTTGGCGTTCCACATTGAGGCGACCTTTCTCGCGCGGTACCGGTTCGCCGATCGGGCGAAGCCCGCATCCAAGCTTGAAATTGAGGCCTTCCGGAAGGGCCATGCGGTTCTGGCGGTTTGGCCCTACCTTCGGGAGTTTGTACAAACCATGACCGCCCGGATGGGCTTCCCGACCGAACCCCTTCCGCTTCTCCGTCTGGTGTTGTCCGATAAGGGGTGAAGAGGGCGCCCGAGCGCCGCACCGACAGAGGTTCTAAGCGATCAGGCGCGCGATGCCGAAGGCGGCCGCGGCGGCGAGGCCTCCGATGACCACCGTCTGCACGCCGCCACGCAACGGGTGGATACCGGTGAGCCGTCCCTTGCCATAGCCGAACGCGAACAGCGCCACCAGGGTGACCGCGACCGAGATCCAGAGTCCGGTGAGCACCCGGTGGACCAGCATGTACGGGGAAAGCGGAATCATTCCGCCCACCAGGTAGGAAAGCGCGATGGTCAACGCGCTGCGCACGGCGCGGCCGGGGTCGGGCGCCTCCAGGCCGAGTTCGAAGCGCATCATGAAGTCCACCCAGCGCTTTGGATCGGAGCGGATGGCGGCCACCACCGGCGCGGCCTGCTCCTCGGTGAGCCCGTAGCCGCGGATCACCGCCGCCACTTCCTTCTCCTCCACCTCGGGGAGTTCCTCGATCTCGCGGTATTCGCGCTCCCGCTCGGACTGGTAGTGCTCGTAGTCGGTGCGTGCGGCCAGGTATCCGCCCAGGCCCATGGCAATCGATCCGGCGGCAATCTCGGCCAGGCCGGCGATCACCACCAGGCTGGTTTTGTCGACGGCGCCGGACAACCCGGCGGCCAGCGCGAAGGGGACCGTGAGCCCGTCCGACATTCCGATCACCACGTCGCGAACGGCCGCGGTGGCCGTGAAGTGTTGCTCATGGTGCGTTGCAGGAGGCATTTGCTTTCAGTGTAGCCGTTGGGTGGCGCGGTCTGGCTCGTGGTAAATTAAGTGATTGGGGGCACGTCTCTCGCAGGGTGAACGATGAAGCTGAAGATACGCCTGCGGGTGGGGTCGAGATTCGGAAGCGCTCTGGCCCGCAACCGCGAACTGGCCTCCGTGGCGGCGGCGCTGTTGACGCCCGCGGCGGTCGGAGCGCTGGCTCTGGGCGTGTGGCGGCTCAGCGCCGATCTGAACTGGGCGGGCGAGTTCGCCATTTCCCGCGGTCTGTTCTCGCACTGGCAAGTGTGGATCGCGGTGGCCGGTTTGCTGCAGACCTGCGCTTCCATCCTGAACCGCTACGGCCGCGGCGGCGGCGTGGCCGTGCCGTAGTACTCGACCCGGTTCCACGGCTTGAGAATTCTCGCGCGCCGCGCACACTCCCTTAGGTAAAACATGATACTGCTCACTTGCGTGAAGAGGACCAAGTCCGACCCGCGGCTGGGGAGATTCCAGAATGTCTTGCGGGCTGCCCGAAACACCGAGTATTACTCGCCCCGGCTGGCCGCGGCCCACTTGGCTACCACCGCCGAGGTAGCTGGTTTGCGGGGGATCGAGGAGGGGCTGGCGCGGCTGCCCTGCGTCGACTTGAGCGCCCTGGTCGAACGCCGGGAGAGCTTCCGCAACCGTGCTGTGCCTGAGATGGCCAAGCTGGGAAACGAGCGGCCGGAGGCTGCACCAAACAGATGGCGGCGCACGCTCGGTTTCCGTGTGCGCTCGGTGGCCGGCAGATTCGGCGCCTTGCAGCGTTTGGCGGCGGGCGTACGGTCCGGCGAGGTGACGCTCGCCCGGACGGTGCGGCGCGCGACGGTCCACAGCCGCGTCGATCTGGGGCTGCTGCGGGATGCCGAGCGCGACGCGCTCTGGCGGGACTTCGAAGTCCCGGTCTTCGAGGAAGTGCGCGGATTCGACGACGAGTTGCTGGCCTGGGAGTGCGAAGCGCATTCGGGACTGCACGTGAACGCCGAGTGCGCCGTCACCGAGACGGCGGGAAACGGCGGCGGGGAGCTGGTGCTGACCTCGCTGGCCGGCCTGCGCTATCCCATGCTGCGGGTGCTCACCGGGTTGATCGTGCGCCAGGCGGAGGGCCTGTGCGCGTGCGGGGAAAAATCCGCCCGCGTGATTTTTCCGCCGAGTCTTCGCAAGCCCATGGCCGTGGAACACGATTCGTTCGGATTCAGCTCCCAAGGCGCCCTGGCCCGCTAGCGCAGGGTCCACGGCTAGTATGAGAGCTTTGAGCGGAGGCGGCACACTGCTTCTGGCCGCCGATGAACGCCGATGAACACCGATAAGAAAACGAGTAAAGAATTCGTTTATCGGCGTTTATCCGCGTTCATCGGCGGCTCAAGATGGTACTAGCGATTTTGCGCCTGGCGATGGCACGGTTGCCCGGACGGCGCATTTGCGTCAAGATGTATTCCAATGCAGCATCGAGCTCCGCTGATCTTTCTCGCCGTCCTGCTGGCGGCGCTCGTTCCCCTCTTGTTCCTGATGGCGTCGCCGTTTTTCACGTCGTTCCTCCTGGCGGCGGTGATCGCCGTCGTAATGCATCCGGTCAAGGAGTGGCTCAGCCGGCGTCTCCATCGGCCCGGACTGGCAACTTTTCTGACCACCTTCGTGACGGTGTCTCTACTGGGAATCCTGCTCGCGTTTGCCGGCTTCAGGCTCACCCGGGAATTGACGGCCGCCTACAACGCGCTTAGCCAGCGATCCCTGGAGCAGGGCGGCTGGCCGGCTATGGTCGCCGGTACCGCCGACCGTGTCGCCGGCGCGTTGGCTACCCGGCTGCCCATCGACAAAGAAGCCATTCGGACGGAACTCATCGACCGCATGAGGGCGGCCAGTGGCTATCTGCTCAGCAAGGCCGGCGCCGCCGTGGGCGGAGTTACAAGCGCAGTCGTTACGTTCCTCTTGGTGACCCTCTTCCTCTATGTCCTGCTCCGCTACGGGGAAGACTGGGCGGTACGGCTGGCCGCCCTGACGCCGCTCGACGCTCGCACCTCCGCCAGCCTTCTTCGGACAATGCACGATGCGGTGGTCGGGAACGTGATCGGAGCGTTCGCCTCCGCCGTAGGGAATGGCCTGCTGCTGATCCTGTTATTCTGGCTGTTCGGCGTTCGGTCTCCCCTGCTCTGGGGCGTGCTGGGCGGGTTGGCTTCCGTCATTCCCGCGATAGGCGCGGCACTGGTCTGGGCGCCGGTCGCGATCGCCTTCCTGTTGACGGGCTCCTACGTGAAGGCGCTGACTCTAAGTCTCGCGTGCCTCTTACTGCTGGGATCGGTAGAGAACCTGCTGCGGCCCTTCCTGGTCGGCACGCGCGCCAAGCAGCACCCCATGCTGATTGCGCTAGCGGCCATCGGGGGAGCGTATGCTTTCGGCGCGGTGGGGATTCTCCTGGGCCCCCTGGCGGTCTCCCTGGCCGCCGCTCTGCTGAAGGAGATTCAGCAATTGACCGCGCACACCGCGCTGGTGGGCGATGGGGCTCCGCCGCCGGCTTAGCGCATCGGCTTCAGGACGAAGGCGACGCTCATCTCGTCGCGCGTTCCGATCGCTCCGAGCGCGGCGCTGGGCGGCTTCATACCCCAGTCGGTCATCTTCAGCTTCGCGCTGCCTTGGATCGAGAGGTCCGCTCCGAGGGTCACCTGCACGCTGACGGGCTTTGAGATGCCGGCCATGCTGAGCGTGCCCTGGACCTCGAAATGGCCCAGTCCAGCCGGCGCGATGCGGGTCGAAGTGAACTCCAACTCGGGGTAACGGTCCGCGTGCAGCATCTCCGTCAGCGCGTATTTGAGAATCTTCGCCCGGTCCTTCTCGCCGACCCAGGTGTCGTGGAGCACGATGCTCGCGGCATCCACCGTGAAGCGCACCTGGGACTTCTGCGGCGCCTCGGCATCGTAAAGCAGCGAGCCTTGGTAGCGCTCGAACGTGAACGAGTGCTGGCGGCCATTCCACAGGCCGCTCTTGTAGACTTCGAGCGACAGCCGGCTGCCGGGGGCCGGTCCAAGCAGATACGGGGCGACCCCCGCGACGAGTGGCAGAACGGCCCATCTCCACATACTTGAGTGGATGCGGGCGCGCCAGCCAGGATGCCGGTTTCTGGTAGGATGGGACTCTGCGGATCGGGATTCACACCTCCATCGCGGGGTCGCTCGAAAGAGCGGCTTTGACGGCCGCCGGGCTGGGCGCCAACACGTTTCAGATTTTCTCCGCCAGTCCCAGAATGTGGCGCGCGAGGGATCCCGATCCCGACCAGATTCGGCTGCTCCGGGCGGCGCGCGAGCGTTACGATTTGACGCCGCTGTCGATTCACGATAGCTACCTGATCAACCTGGCGGCGGCGGACCCAGGCGTTCGCGCAAAGTCGGTGGAAGCGTTTCGCGGCGAAGTACGGCGCGCGCTGGCGATGGGCGCGGAGTATCTGGTGGCGCACCCCGGCAGTTGCGGCGGCCAGGACGCCGAGGGCGGCGTTCGCACGCTGGCGGAATCGCTGCGGGCGGCGATCCACGGGCTGAAGGTGAAGCATCTGATGGTACTTTTCGAGAACACGGCGGGCGGGGGGACGCTGCTGGGCGCCTCGTTCGAGGAACTGCGGCTGATCCGGGAAGCGGTGGCGGGCGACGTTCCGGCAGGCTTCTGCCTGGACACGGCGCACTGCGTGGCGGCGGGCTACGATGTGGCCAGCGCCGAGGGACTGCGCTCGACCGTGCGGGACGCCGGGAGAATTCTGGGCCTGGAGAATGTGCGGCTGATCCACGCCAACGATTCCAAAGCGCCGGTCGGCTCGCGCCTCGACCGTCATGAGCACATCGGGGCGGGCTTCATCGGCGAGGAGGGATTCCGCCGCATCCTGGCGCACCCGAAACTGCGCGCGAAACCGTTCATTTTGGAGACACCACAAGACCGGGAGGGCGACGACCGGCGCGATGTGGAGAGCTTGAAAAGACTATGCCGGAAAAGACCTACGACCACCAAGCGATCGAACTGAAGTGGCTGGAGCGCTGGCAGCGGGCGCCGCTCTACAAGGCGGAGGAGAACTCCTCCAGGCCCAAGTACTACGTGCTGGAAATGCTGCCCTACCCGAGCGGCACGCTGCACATGGGGCACCTGCGCAACTACACCATCGGCGACGCGCTGGCGCGCTTCAAGTGGATGCGCGGCTTCAACGTGCTGCACCCCATGGGGTGGGACGCTTTCGGCCTGCCGGCGGAGAACGCCGCCATCAAGCGCGGCCTGCACCCCCGCGAGTGGACCCGCGCCAACATCGCCGAGATGAAGAAGACGCACCACCGCTACGCGTTCAGCTACGACTGGGATTGCGAGGTCTCCACCTGCGAGCCCGAATACTACCGGTGGAATCAGTGGTTCTTTCTGAAGATGCTGGAGCGCGGCCTGGCGTACCGCAAGAAGTCGCGCGTGAACTGGTGCCGCGAGTGCGCCACGGTGCTGGCCAATGAGCAGGTGGTGGAGGGCTGTTGCTGGCGGCATGAAAGCACGCCGGTGGAGCAGCGCGAACTGGAGCAGTGGTTCTTCAGGATCACCGCCTACGCGGACGAGATGCTCGCGGATATCGACCGTCTGGTGGGCGGCTGGCCGGAGCGCGTGCTGGAGATGCAGCGCAACTGGATCGGCCGTTCGGAAGGCGCGGAGGTGGATTTCCACCTCGAAGGAACCGGAGAGCCGGTGCGCGTCTTCACCACGCGCGTGGACACGATCTACGGCGCCACCTGCGTGATCCTGGCGCCGGCGCATCCGCTGGCGGCCAGCCTCGTGCCGCCCGCGGAGCAGGCGCGGGTCAAGGCCATGATCGACAGCCAGCGGCACAAGGACCTGGGCGATCTCGAGAAGGAGGGCTTCTTCACCGGCCACTACGCCATCAACCCGTATAACCGGCAGCGCATCCCGATCTGGGTGGGCAACTTCGTGCTGCTCGAGTACGGGACGGGGGCGATTATGGCCGTGCCCGCGCACGACCAGCGCGATTTCGAGTTCTGCCGCAAGTATGGCATTCCGGTCTGGCCCGTGATCCGGCCGGCGGACGGAACCATTGCCGAGGAATCCTCCATGCAGGAGTCGTTCTGCGAGGATGGCGTCCTGGAGAATTCCGGCGAAACATTCGGGCTGGCGAGCGCCGAGGCGCGGCGCCGCATGTCCGGCCGGGCCGAGGCGGAGGGTTTTGGGAAAGCCGCCATCACCTATCGGCTGCGCGATTGGGGAGTTTCGCGCCAGCGCTATTGGGGCACGCCCATCCCGGTGGTTCATTGCCCGGGCTGCGGCGTGGTCCCGGTGCCCGAGGATCAGCTACCGGTGGTCCTGCCGCTGAACGTCAAGATCACCGGCGCGGGGCGTTCTCCGCTGGAGGGCGTGCCCGAGTTCATGAGCGCCAAGTGCCCGCGCTGCGGGGCCGACGCGCGCCGCGAGAGCGACACCATGGACACTTTCGTGGACTCCTCGTGGTATTTCTACCGCTATTGCGACGCCCAAAACGATCGCGCGCCGTTCGATTCCGCCAAGGTCGGCTACTGGTTTCCCATCGATCAGTACATCGGCGGCGTCGAGCACGCCATCCTGCACCTGATTTATTCGCGCTTCTTCACGCGCGTGATGCGCGACCTGGGCCTGATCGCCAATTCCGAGCCCACCACGCGGCTGTTCACGCAGGGCATGGTGTACAAGGACGGCGCCAAGATGTCCAAGAACAAGGGCAACGTGGTGGGCGCCGACGACATGGCCAACCAGTACGGCGCAGACACCGGCCGCCTGTTCGTGCTCTTCGCCGCCCCGCCCGAGAAGGACCTGGAATGGCAGGAAGCCGGCGTGGACGGCATGTACCGCTTCATCGGCCGCGTGTACCGCTTCACCACACGTAACGCCGAGCGGGCGCGCTCCGGCGGCGAGCGCACCGAGGCCGACGTGAAGGCGCTCCGCAAACTGCACCAGACCGTGCAGAAAGTCACCGAGGACTTCGAGTCGCGCTGGCACTTCAATACCTCGATCGCGGCGGTGATGGAACTGGTGAACCAGTTGCACGCGCTCGAGCCGCAGCTATCCGGAGGCGCGCTGGCCGAGATCCTGGAGAAGATCGTGCTGCTGCTCGCGCCCTTCGTGCCCTACGTGGCCCAGGAGCTGTGGGAAGAGCTGGGCGGCCAGGGACAGGTATTCCGCCAGCCGTGGCCGGACTACGATCCCGAGCTGGCGCGCGAGCCGGAGGCCGAGATTCCGGTGCAAGTGAATGGCAAGCTGCGCAGCCGCATCTATGCCCCCTTCGGCGCTCCCAAGGAGGAGATCGAACGGCGGGCGCTGGCGGACGAGAAGGTGCAGGCGTTCGTCGCGGGCAAGCAGATCGTGAGGATCGTGGTGGTGCCCGACAAGCTGGTTAATGTGGTGGTGAAACCGTAGCGATGGAAAGGCCGACGCTCGACAAGTTTCCGCAGCGCGTGCTCGCGCAGATCGACATACAGACGGCGTTCATCGTCTCGCGGCTGATCGTCGCCGCCGAGAGGCTGGAGGTCTTTCGCGCCTTGCATGGAAAGCGCCTCACCGCGGACGCCATCGGAAAGTCGCTGCGGATCTACCAACTCTATCTCCGGCCCTTCCTGAACTCGCTGGTTTCGCTGGGGCTGCTCCGCAAACAGGGCGACGCCTACTCGAACACGCCGTTCGCCGACCGGTACTTCGTCAAGCAGCGCTCCATCCATTGGACCCGCCAGTTCTCGAACGAGTGCGTCGAAAGCTATGCCGCGCTCACCGTGCTGGAAGAGGTTTTGACGTCGGGAATGTCCCATCGGGCGATCCTGGGGCTGAAGGAGCCGGGCTACGTCGAGCGCATGCAGCGCGACCCGCGCGAGGCCGAAGACTTCACCCAAATGCTGTTCCACCTCCACCAGCCTGACGCGCAGGCCCTGGCGGCCTCGCTCGACCTGTCCGCCCACCACGCCATTCTGGACGTGGGCGGAGGGTCGGGGGTGATGTCGATCGCACTGGCGAAGAAGAACCCTCACCTGCGCGCCTGCATTCTGGATATCGCGCCGGTCTGTGAGATCGCCGCCGGGAATGTCCGCCGCGCACGGCTTTCCCGGCGCGTCACCACGCTGGCCGGCGACATCCGGCGAACCTTGCCCGCGGGCTTCGACGCCGTTTTGGTCTGCGACGTCGGCGCCGTGCCGGGCCAGCTTCTCAAGAACGCCTGGCGCTGCCTGCCGCCCGGGGGACTATTGATCCTGGTGGACCGTTACCTGTCCGACGACGGAACCCGGCCATTGGANNAGGCGCGGAACTTCCACCAGGATGTTTGGTGCATTACCGGCTCCAAGCCGCGCGCGGCGAATGCCCGACTCCGCTCCGAGGCCCGTTTGCGTATAGTGCGCTAGATATTTGTTAGCGGCTTTCAGCGGTATACTCATCTCCAAGTGCCGATCACCTTCGTCCCCGATGCTGGTGACGTGCTGATGTGCGACTTCGCCGGTTTCCAGCCGCCCGAGATGACAAAGACCAGGCGGGTTGTTGTGATGTCGCCCAGGTCACGTACGCACTTCCCGAGCACGTACATTGTGGTTCCGATCAGCAAAACGACTCCAGCGCCCGCCGAAAAGTGGCATTGGGAGTTCCGGCCCCACAGTTACCAGTTTTTCGATCCGGTCGAGTCGGTCTGGGCGTTGGCCGACATGGTGACCTGCGTTGCCAGCCACCGACTGGATCGGCTCAGAATGAACGGTAGGTCGTTCCGGGCGCAAATCAGAAAGGACGACCTGCAGGCGATCCGGAAAGCCGTGTTGGCTGCGCTGGGCATGAGCGATTGGGTACAGGTTGAGTGCGCCGTGCCAGCGCCGAAGATCACAGCGGTGACCCGAGCGACGGAAGCCGGCAGCGCTCAAGACGTTGATACCTAAGCAGATATTGCTTTTTTGTTGACTGGATGTCAACAATATCCTACAATCTAGTTGTAGCCCGTTCCATCGGGAATGCGACCTTGAACCCGTTCCATCGGGAATGCGAAAAGCCCCGCCACAGAGAAGGCGGGGCTTTTCATTTGCATGCGAAAACCACCCTCAGGCAGTGAGGGCGTAGTGTTTGGGGAAGATCGACATCGGAGGTCCCGGAAGCCATAGCCCGGGTCATTCGCCGAGCCCTGTGGACGCGGCCGGATTGGATCGCCTGGTCGCGCATTTCACCG
>PMEV01000470.1:1380-6399 GCA_003154855.1 Bryobacterales bacterium | reverse complement strand
GAGCCCAGCGCCGCCACCGCCGTCCCCTGCGCCACCGCCGCGCCCGGCCCGCCGCTCGAGCCGCCCGGCACCCGCTCCGGATCCACCGGGTTGCGCACCGGCCCAAACGCCGAATTCTCGTTCGAGGAGCCCATCGCAAACTCGTCGCAATTGGCTTTGCCCAGGATCAGGCCGCCGGCCCGCTCCAGCCGGATCACCGCCGTGGCGTCGTAGGGTGCGATGTAGTTCGCCAGCAGCTTCGAGCCGGCCGTGGTGCGCTCGCCCGCGGTCATGATGACGTCCTTGACCGCCACCGGCACGCCCGCCAATGGCCCGGGGTCTTCGCCGCGCTCGAGCTTCTCGTCCACCCTTCGTGCCGCTTCCAGCGCCCGCTCGGCGGAGAATTGAAGATAGGCGTTGGTCTTCGGGTTTTCCGCCACGGCGAAGCGCAACGCCTCGGCCGCCAGCTCCTGGGCGCTGAACTGCTTCCGGGCGAGGCCCTCCTGGATCTGCGTAATGGTGAGCGAGGCGATACCGGTGGGCGCGGTCACCGTTCGATCACCCTGGGAACTTTGAAGCATCCGGCGCCCGAGAGCGGCGCATTGGCCAGCGCCACCTGGCTGCCCAGCCCCGGCCGGTCGAGGTCCTGGCGCAGCGTGGCGGTCTCTTCCCCCTCGAACAACACCTGGGCCATGGGCTCGACCGCGCTGGTGTCCAGCTCGTTCAGCTTCTCCATGTGCGTGAGCACTTCGCCCAGATCCGCCGACATCTTGCGCACCTCGTCTTCCGTCAAGGTGAGGTTGGCCAGGCCGGCCACATAGCGCACTTGTTCTTCGCTGAGCTTCATCCCGCCGCCCTCTTCCGGGACGCCTTGTAAATCCGCCGCAGACCGGGATCCGCGATGCCGTCCGCGTCATCCCGCGTGGCCCGAACCTCGCCGGCCCGTTGCGGCATACGGCGCGGAACGCCCAGGCGGAACTCGAGAGAGCGCACGCTGGAGGCACCCGCGAAATCCTTCAAACGGCCCAGAATCTGGCCGCTCAAGGTTTGGAGTTGGCTCTGCCAGACCGCGTCCTGGACTTCCACCACCAGCCGCCCCTCCGCGAACTCGACCGGCCGGGTATGCGCCGCGATGCGCGCCCCTACAGCCAGCGGCCAGGCCGCCCGTACCGACTCCTCCGCCGGCAGGCTCTCGCCGCCAATCTTCAACCCGCGTAGCAGCTTCCCGGCGCGATCCATCTGGGTGTCTGCCATTCTAGCAGATCCCCGTCCCGCGCCGGCCGAGTCTAAGGCCCTCGGAGTGCGCCGCGGCCCCCGCTCTCTAGGATGCCGCCTTCACATGGCACTTGGCGCAGTTGCCGGCAGTCGGAAACGCCATCCCGCCCGTGACGTGGCAGGCCGCACAGGCGGTTTTGTTCGCTTCCGCCGTCTTGTGCATGGCCGGTTTGTAGTTCAGTGGAGCCTTGTCCGACTGCTGGAAAAGCTTGTCGTGGCACACTTTGCAGTCGCCCTTGGCGCGTTTGACGTGGGCCGCGTGATCGTAGGTCACGTTCCCCATTTTCGTCTGGAAGACCAACTTGGTCGGTGGCTTGACCTCCTGCGCGGAGACGCTCAGCAGGCAGACCACCGACATGCATAGAAGGAACACCATCAAGTAGCGCATACGAAGAAGATAATACCATTAAGCTATGTTGATTTTGGCCTCCCGTTCCCCGCGGCGTCGGGAAATCCTGGAGCGAGCCGGCATTCCCTTTGTCTCCCGGCCCGCTCAGGTCGATGAGGCGCTCCTCCCGGGGGAGGATGCCGCCGCCTACGTCCGGCGCCTGGCCCGTTGGAAGGCCGAAGCCGTTGAAGCCGCGCCCGGCGACATCGTCCTGGGAGCCGACACCGTGGTGGTCGTGGACGGGGAAATCCTGGGCAAGCCCGCCCATGCCGCCGACGCCGCGCGCATGCTGGGCCTGCTGTCGGGGCGCGAGCATACGGTCCTGACAGGCATTTGCCTGCGAGCCTCGGGGAGCCTGATCGAGGATCTGGAAGCCACTCGGGTGCGTTTCGTTTCGCTGTCGCCGCGCGAGGTGGCCGAGTACGTGGCCAGCGGCGAGCCCATGGACAAAGCCGGCGCCTATGCCATCCAGGGGCTGGCCTCGCGCTTCATCGACCGCCTGGAAGGCTGCTACTGGAACGTCGTCGGCCTCCCGGTCGCCCGGGTCTATCGCCACCTGACCGCGCTGGGCGCCCTGTGTCTTGACACCACAAACTTCCGGTTGTTATGATTCTCGCTCATGCCGCCCGCTGGCGACGCCGCCACGCGCTTTGCGCATCTATCGCGCGCCCAGACTGTCGTCGCCGTTGCGTGCCTACTGGCGTTCACGGCTGCCTGCCTGTTCTCGCTGCGAGGCGTCCCGCTCTCTATCCCGAACCCCACCCAGCAGACCGACGCGATGATGTACCGGCGAGTGATCCAGCGTGTTCACGCGGGGGAAGGTTACTACAGCGCGCTCGGCGCCGAACTTCGCCAGGGCCATTACGCCTCGCGTTCCGTTTTCAATTGGCGCACGCCGCTCCATCTGATGTTCATTGAGGCCATAGGCGAACCGGCGAGCCACTGGGTGCTGGCGGCACTGGCCGTGGTGGCCTGCATCCTGGCCTGCCTCGCCACCAACCGCGCCGGCGGACCGGGGCTGTTGCAGGCGATCGTCACCGGCCTGGCGCTAAGCAACTGTTTCCTCTTCGGGCTCGATTTTCACCTGTACTCGGACGTGTGGGCCGGAGTGCTCATGGTGATTTCCGTCTCCTCGTATGAGTTCGATTGGTGGCCCGCAGGCGCCGCCACGGCCATCCTGGCCCTGTTCTTCCGGGAGCTGGCGCTGCCCTTCGTTCTGGTGAATCTTGGATTCGCGCTGTGGCGCCGGCGAAGAGCGGAAGTCGTGGCGTGGGTGTCGGGCTTGCTGCTCTGGGCGGCGTACTTCCTCGTGCACGCCTCCGCCGTCCGCGCTTTGATCCTCCCGGGGGACATTCCGGTCGCCTGGATGCGTCTGGGGGGCCTCCACTTCATCCTGACCACCACGCTCATGAGCCTGCTCATCGGATTCCCGGATTGGGTTGCCGCGCTCTTTCTCCCAGCCATGCTCTTCGGCTTGGCTGGTTGGAAAACCGGGATCGGCAACCGCGTGGCCGCGGTGGTTGCCGTGTACCTCGCGATTTACTGCGTTGTCGGAACGAACGTGAATCTTTATTGGGGCGCCCTCACCAACCCATTGCTGGCCTTCGGTCTGGTGTGGTTTTTGCCCGCTGCCATCGACGTCGTCAGGTCGCTCCTGGCGCCACGCAAGGCGCGGGTTGACGCGGGCTAGCCCGCGTTTGCGGGAAGCGCCCGTAGCCGCCGCACCGGCGAGATTACCAGCCAAAATGAGGAGAGGAGCACGCCGAGCGCCCCGATGAAGAGCGCCCCGCGCATTCCGACCGCCTCGGCGAGCGCGCCGGCCGCCAGCGCTCCCAGCGGCAGCACTCCCCAGAACAGCAGGTGCATGGCCGAGTTCACCCGGCCCAGCAGACGAGTTGGCGTGACCGCTTGGCGCAAACTGGTTTCGTGGATGGTGTACACGGGCCAGGCCACATCTCCCAGTTGCGCGGCTGCCAGGAAGGCGGAGCAAGCCGCCACCGAACCGTGCGCCAGCGGCACCAGCAGGCTCGCGGCGCCGATCCCCAGCGCGGAGCCGATCAGCGTGCGCCCCATTCCAAAGCGCCGCCCCAGGCGTTCCGCCACCATCGCGCCGGCCAGACTGCCCACGCCGCCGGCGGCTATGACGGCGCCCAGCAGCGCGGGACTCAACCGCAGTTCGCGCACGGCAAACAGGAAGTACAGGCTGCCTGGAAAGCCCAGGAAGAAGGCGGCGGTGAGGGTTCGCCCGGCCATCGCGCGCAGCAACGGATCGTTCCAGGCGCCGCGCAACCCCTCGGCGATCTCGCGCCCCAAATGCGGCTGGGCCCGGCGCACCGGCGGAGGCTCCGGCTCGCGGATTCTCGACAGAAAGACCGCGGAGAACAGGAACGAAACGGCGTCGAACAGGATCGCCATGGGCGCCGTGATCCACTCGACGAGCACGCCGGCCAGGCCCGGCCCGGCCACCTCGGCCACGGCTCCGCTCAAGGCCAGTTTGCTGTTCCCATCGAGGAGCTCTTCGCGCTCCACCAGCGTTGGGAGATAGGCTTGGTGCGCCACGTCGAACAGCACCGTCAGGACCCCGGCCGCGGCCGCCACCACAACCAGGTGGCCCAGGCTCAGCCGGCCGAACGCAGCGGCCAACGGGATCGAGCCCAGCAGCGCGGCGCGCCCCAGATCGGCGGCGATCAGAATGGGCCGCCGCCGCAGACGATCCGCCCAGGCGCCTGTAAACAGGCCGAAGACCAGGATGCCGGCCGCGCCCGCCCCGTTGAGGATGCCCATCTGGAATGGCGAGGCTCCCAGCACCAGCACGGCTGCCAGCGGTATGGCCGTGCGGCTGATCCGCGACCCGATCTCGGAAACCGCCTGAGCTGCCCACAGCTTGAGGAAATCCGGCTGCCGCCACAGGCCGTTCCGACGCATCTCCCCAGCATCGCACGGCCGCTCACATTCCACGCACGCCAGGCGATAAGAGACAAAGAACCTCTGCCAGTGTCAGGGTCGCTTTCAGTCTCGGCAGCCTCCGCGACGCCAGCCGCCAGCCCGTCCAGCGGATTCTCGGCTATTGGCAAGCTCAGCGCCGCACAGCAAGCCGAACTGGCCCAACTCAGAGTCGTGGATGGCCACGTACGATCACATGAGCAAGCCCACCTGGCTGCCGCGGGGCCTTACGCGACCGGCGGCCCCTCCTACAGCTACGCCACGGGACCGGACGGCAAGCTCTATGCGGTCGGCGGAGACGTCACCTTGGACGATTCTCCGGACCCGCGCGGTCCGGAAGAAACCATCCAGAAGGAGCAAACGATCATCGCGGCGGCCAACGCACCCGCCGACCCCTCGATGCAGGATCGCATGGTGGCGGCCCAGGCAGCCCA
>PMEV01000470.1:0-1366 GCA_003154855.1 Bryobacterales bacterium | reverse complement strand
CCGCTGGCTCGCTCGGCCGGCGAGAGCGCCACCACGTTTCGCAGAGCTTCGATCAGGCTCTGGTTGAAGCGGAAGTTCCGCAGGCCGCACACCAGGCTGCCGTCCTCGATGAGAAACGTTCCATCGCGCGTCATGCCGGTCATGATCTTCTCGTAGGGGTCGACCTCGCGGATGTACCACAGCCGGGTGACCAGAATGCCGCGCGGCGTCGAGGCGATCATGCGCTCGATGGATTCGTCGCCGCCCTGGATCACGATGTTCACGGGCGCTTCGCCCGCCTCGTTGGGCAAAGGGAAGCCGTGGCCGGTCGCCTCGCAACCCTCGCGCCTGGCTGCCTGCCGCGAGCAGGCGATTTCCCTCGGCACGCCGCCCTCGACCAGGGCCAATCTTCGCCGCGGCACGCCCTCGCCGTCGAATGGCGGTCCGGTTTGGAGCGGGTGGTAAACGTCGTCCGCGATATGGATGCCTTCGCCGAACAGCCGCTCGCCGATGCGTCCGGTGAGGAAGCTGCGCTGGTCGCGGATGGCCGTGGCGCCGAAATCGAAAAACATCTGGCCCAGCAGGTCCTGCACCGCCGAAGGTTCCAGGATCACCGTGTAGCGGCCGGGCTCGATCTCGCGCGGGCGCCGCGAGAAAGCGGCCTTCTCGGAGGCGCGCCGGGCCAGGGAAACCGGATCGACCCGCCCCGCATCGGGCGCACTCGCCTTGGCCCAGCCCGAGCTATCCGGGGTCATGGCCGTGATCGAGAACTGCGCCAGCGTGTCGTAGTAGTAGCCGAACACGCCGCGCGAATTCAGGATCGCCTCGACGGATTGCCCGGCCGAACAGATCCCCGCAGCGGTTTGCGATGCGCCCTGGACCAGATCGATGGCCCGGGCCACCATCTCGGCGCGATCCCGCGGCGTGCTGCGCGCCGTGGAGCCAAAGAAGCGGTTCGCCTCGCGCTGCCGGCCCGGCTCGGCCATGGGGAGCAACTCCGGATCGGGCTCCGTCGAGCGCGTGATGGCCAGCGCATCTTCGACCACGACGCGGAGACTGGCTTCGTCGAAACGGTTGGTGCTCGAGCGCGCCGTGCGCCGATCCACCACCGTCCGCACCGAGAGGACGCGCCGCCGCTCGGAAACGTTCTGGTGGATCGCGTTCTCCGCGAAGCGCGTGAGAGCGGACTCCGTGGCGCCCAGGGTCGCCTCCACGTCCTCGGCGCCCAGTGCGCGGGCCGCGCGGAGCACGCGGTCGAAGATCTCCCGGCACTCGGCTCTGGTCAGCAGTTCGGATTCATCCATCTCCGGTCACCCCGCGTATGCCGTCCCGATCTTGATGTTGTGGAACCGCGCCGGGCTGGCTCCGTGCCCGGTGCCCATCACTT